>DATNAR010000184.1:0-2581 GCA_035607385.1 Casimicrobiaceae bacterium | reverse complement strand
ACGCACGATCGACTCGGCTACTTCCTCGGAAACGAGCTTCCCGCCCGGCTTCAGCACCGCGGACAGCGCCTGCGCCCCGGTCATGCGGGCAAGCCGCATCCGGTTCTGCGTGATCGAGGGCATGATGCCCTTTACGCCTTCCAGATGGGCGAGATAGTCCTCGCGCAGCGCGATCAGTATCCGGTAGTCGCCGCGGGTGAAGTCGAAGCGCTCGGCGGCCGCCTCGTCCTGCTCGATCCTGGCTTCGAGCGCCTTCGGGGCACGGTTCTCGACCAGGTCGGCGAGGTCCTCCAGGAATTGCGCGGCGCGCTTGCGGCCGAAGTCGTCGCTTTGCGCCAGCGTGAAGATTTCCTCGAACTGGTCGAATATCAGCAGCGGGATCAGCGTCCTGCCCGACGCGTCGCGCAGGACGTCATCGCGGTGGTGGAGGAATTCCCACAGCGATTCGCCGCTGACGGCCACCCCCGTCTGCGTCCACTGTCCGAGCGACTGCGTGGCCCGGAAAATGGCTTCCTTGATCTGCTCCGACGGCTCGGGTGCGTCGGGCGAATAATCGATTCGTACATAGACCGGGCAATAACCTTCGGGGCGAAGCCGCGGCACGATGCCCGCACGCAGGATCGACGTCTTGCCGAGTCCCGACTGACCGAAAAGTATCGTCAGCAGCTTGCGCTGCACGCGCCGGCAAAGCTCGGCGATCTCGTCTTCGCGGCCGTAGAAATAAGCCCGCGTCTCTTCGGTGAACGAGGCGAGGCCGAGCCACGGATGCTCTTCATCGACGGCCGCGTCCGCGCGCAGCTTGTCCGGCGACGGAGATGCGTCGTTACTCATCGAGCGCGGGGGTCGGGATCGATCGCATCAATGCCTGATTGGGCGTGAGCTGTGCGCACGCCCGTTCAGTGGCGGCTGGAAAGCAAATCCTGCAGATGGCGGGCGAACTCGGGCGTGACTTCGCCGCCGGCGAGCCGCGTGAAGTGCACGGCTTTGAATTTCTCCGGCACCTGGGCGTCGCCGCCGTTCGTATCGTCGATCGTGACCGGCAGGATGAACAGGGCACCTTCGGCGATATTGCGCGCGCGATCGATCGCGTAGCTCCATTCGCGGCGGAAGTAACCCTCCAGCCGTCGCTGCGTCGTTGCCGAGACGACGGGAATGAAATACGAGCAGCGCGCGATGTTGCGCTGGATCTTGCGGTCGTAGTCGTCGCCGCCCTCCAGACGCTCCAGGTCGAACCAGGTCTTGATCCCTGCGGCGTCCAGCCCGGCCTTCATCTTCTGCACCGCCGCGAGGTCTTCGCGCGCGTAGCTGATGAATACGGCGTTATCCGGCATTTCGCGCTCGGGCGGCAGGAAGCGCTGCGGCGAGGCGCCGAACGCGAGCACGTCGGCCGGCCTGTGCCGAGTCGTCCAGCGACGGTGCAGCTCGTCGACGAACTTCTCCGCGCCGCTGTAGATGCGCGTCCGCACGCTGACCTGCTGGAGAAATGCCATCAGCCGGCCGTCGCTGCCCGAGTGATTGTCGGCCAGCACCTCGCCGACATCGCGCGGATCGGAAAGCCGGTGCCGCTTGGCCATGCGGAGGAACAGCCGCGCCAGCCAGTTGGTGAAGTTGCTGCCGATGAACAGCAGATGGTTATGCTCGAGCTCGTGGAAAAGCTTTTCCGGCGTCAGGTGCTCGCTTTGCAGCGCGCAGACGAACTCGAGCGTGTCTTCGTCGGAGATGACGTAGGTCGGTGAAGCCGACAAGCGCCCGAGCAGGTGATAGATGACCGGACGCTGCAGCTTCTCGCGCTCCGACGGAAGGTCGGTCACGCGGTTGGGCGTGTAGGCGATCACCTCGGTCGATTGCGCGCCCTGGAACCGCTCGCCATTGATCGCCTGCTCGAGCAGCGGATCGAACGTCGTCGTCACGAACAGATCGAAATCGGTGATCTGGGCCAGTTGGCGCAGCGCAAGCGGCGGCGCGAAGTTGGCATCGCGCAGGATGCTGCGCACACGGGTGTAGGCCTCTTCGCGCCGGCCGTGCGACGACAGGAACCAGCAGACGACGTCGTTCAGCGTGTACGGCTGCGGCAGTCGAGCGGTGTCGACGTTCAGCTTGCCGGCAAGCTTCTCGGCGATCCAGTCGTAGAGCAGGCGCGGGCCGGTCTCGGTCTCGACCTTCAAAAGCTCCGGCCCGATGATCGGAATGACGCGCCGCTCCTCGATGAAGTTCAGCAGGTCGTCCCACGCGTCATCGTCGAGCGTGGCCAAAGCGGGTTGCAGCGGAACAAGATTGCTCATACGACAGTGGGCAGCCAAAGAAACCGGGCGGGCAAAGTGTCCACGATTCCGAAACCAGGGTCAAACGATCATCGCGGCCGGGCGGTCCGCCGAGCCGGGCTTGCGCCATGGACGGCAGAGTGTCAGGCGCGCAGCCGCGCCAATCCGCCAGTCAGGTCGTCGATCAGATCGTCAGGATCCTCGAGCCCGACGTGCAGCCTCAGGTAGGGACCTTCCGGCGCCCAGCGCGTCGCGCTGCGCACGGCGTCGTTGATCGGGAGGATCAGGCTCTCGAAGCCGCCCCAGCTGACGCCCAGCTT
>DATNAR010000169.1:0-6392 GCA_035607385.1 Casimicrobiaceae bacterium | reverse complement strand
CACGATCGTGCCGAGCACGCGGTCGCCGCTGATGATCGGAACGGCAATCAACGACTTGCTGGTGTCCGTTCCAGGGACCGTTCCGCCCGGCATTTTTTCGTAATCCAGCGCTGTGTTAAGGACCAAGGGCTGACGCGTCCTGCTCAGCGTCTCGAACAGGCCGCCCGGGGCTGGCGGTCGAGGCGCAATGGTCAGCCGCTTGCCATGCTCGAAGGCGTAGAGATAGTGGCTGAGGTTGGTCTCTTCATCGTGCCAACGAATGCCGAGGTCGGGCGTGTCGAAGACTTCGCGCAGCTTGTCGCCGACCAGATCGACGATCGCCTGGAAGTCCAGCTCGGCGGCGAGACCCTGCTGGATCGAATTGATGATCGCCAGCTCGGCGTTGCGCTGTTCGAGGTTGGCGTTCGACGCCGTCAGTTCCGACGTCCGCTCTTCGACCTTCCGTTCCAGGCCCTGCGACCACTGCGCATTGTCCAGCGCAACGGCGGCCTGGCTGGCCAGCATGCCCATCAAGTCTCGATCGGTCTCGCGCAGCCGGCCGAATGCGCCGTCGATGTCGACATAGAGATAGCCGAGCAGCTTCCGCTGCGCGATCAATGGCGCGATGATGCGCGACCGCTGATCGAGCTCGCTCGCGCCCTCCGGGACATAGGTCAGAATCACCGCCCGCGTGCGCCGCACTTCTGCGAGCGCAGGCTCGATGTCGCGCAACAGCGCCTGCGCGTCCTCGCCGCGAGGCAGCAGCGACCCCGCCAGACGCAGCCCTTGCGCCGACTCCAGCACCAGGAGAACCCGCTCGGCGCCCGAAAGCTCGGTGGCTTCGTCGATCAGGAATTCATGCAATTCGATGGCGCTGCGCAACTCATTCAGGCGCAAGCCGGCATCGACCAGCCGCTCGAAAGGCTCGCGCAGATTCGCTTCGCCCGCCAGATGGGCGGTGCTGCGTTCGGGCGAAAGGCGCCGCTTGCGCGCGTCCTTGATCCACGCACGCACGATCTCGCGATGCTCCTCGAGCTTGCTCAGATAATTGCGACGCACGCCTTCGTCGCTCAGACTCCCGATCCGCTCGACCATGAAGCGATACGCCATCTCCAGCGCCTCGCGCGCCGCCTGCTGCTGTTTGCTGGCCCGCAGAGCCTGACTGTGTTGCCACCACAGCAACGGCCGCGACATTCCGTCGAGCGCCGCCAGCTTGTGCGCGCGATGCAGCTCGGTTGCGCGCCGCGTCGCCGTCAAGGCGGCGCGCAGCTTGCCGAGCGTCAATGAAGCCTGCGCAATACCCGTGAACGCGTTGATCTGGACCGCGGCCAGGTTGTTTCGTGCCGCCAGTTGCTCGCCCAACTTGAAGTGGGTCAAGGCCGCAGCCGGGGCGCCCTCGATCAGTGCCAGCCGCCCTTCGCCGACTGCCGCGAAGGCGACGATGAGCGGGTCGCCAACAGCCTGTCCCAGCACACGCGACTCGGCCAGGAATTTGCGGGCGTCATCGCTGTGACCGAGCGCTGTTTCCACATCCGCGAGCGGGCCCAGGATGAGCGCCTCGTTAGCCCGGGCCCCGATGAAACGGTAGATCTGTACCGCCTTGAGCAGCAGCCGCTTCGCGTTTCCGTGCAGCCCGATGTCACGATAGTTAACGCCCAGATTACCGGTGATGACGGCTTGGCGTTCGACGTATCCGACGGCCTCAAACTCGGCCAGCGCCTGGCGCAGGAGTTTGAGCTGCACGGCAAAATCGGGCTCGTTGTGGTTGAGCACGTTGCGTGCGTTGCCGGCGCCATACAAGTCGCCTGCCTTACGACACAGCGCCAATGCGCTGCTGGCGGCTTCGTTCGATCCGGCGACGTCCCCCTGTGCGCTACGCGCGCCAGCGACGACCCAGAGCGCACGTCCTTCGTCCGCGTCCCGATCGAGCGCACGAAACAGCTCGGCGGCCCGCGTCCCGTTGCGCGCCGCGTTTTTCAGATCCGCCCTCTGCCGGAATTGCGCCTCGGCAAGCCGGAAAAGGCTCATCGCTTCGGGTGAACGCCGCTTGCTCTGGCGAGCCGCTTTCAGCGCTGCGCTGGCCGATGCGACGGCCGCCTTCAATTCGCCCCGGCGCATCTGCACCAGCGCGAGGCGATTGCGCGCTTGAGCGATGAAAGCGGGCGTCTTGTCGCGGATCGCAAGGGCCAGCATCGCGTTCGCGTCGGCGCCGGCGTCCTCCAGATTGCCCTGGGCAAGCAGGCTCTCGGCTCGCAGGTCGAGCAGATCGAGCCGGCTTTCGACGCTCAAGCCGCTCTTGGCCAGAGCGGCGCTTGCCTGCTCGATCGCCTCCGCGTGGTGGCCCGTCCAGGCGAGTTCGCTTACGCGTTCCTTGAGCGGGCCCAAGGCATCCGTCGTTCGTGCGGGCGCGTTTCGCCGGACCCGCGATGTTTTTTTTCTCTTCGAATCGGTTATCAGTTGCACAAGATCTCCATCCGCAAGGTCACCTGCCGAGTCATGCTCGCGGGGAACCGGTCGAAGCTGCGCCTTGGGTTCGGCGGGCATCCGGAAGCGGTCGTAGCGAACCGGATATTAGTCTACCGGAGCTTCTCAAACCAGCCCGCGGTCCGACAGCTCGGCCTTGAGGTAGGCGTAAAAAATCGGCGCGGCAATGAGGCCGGGAATGCCGAACGCCGCTTCCATCACCAGCATCGCCAGCAGAAGCTCCCATGCCCGGCATTCGGTCCGCCGGCCGACGATGCGCGCATTGAGAAAATACTCGAGCTTGTGAATCACGATCAGGAACACCAGCGAGCCCACAGCCACCTTGATCGACGTCGACAGGCTTACCACGACGATCACGACGTTCGAGATCAGGTTGCCCACGACCGGCAGGAGTCCGACGATGAACGTCAGGACGATCAGTGTCTTCTTGAAGGGCAGATTCACGCCCACGGCCGGAAGAACGACCGCCAGATAGATGCCGGTCAGCAGCGTATTGATCAGCGAGATCTTGACCTGCGCGAACACAACGCGACGGAAAGCGTCGCCCAGCCGCGTTATCCGCTCCGCCAGTTCGTGTGCGAGCGGCCGATCGGTCTTGAAGGGCATCGCCTCGTGCAATGCAATCATCGCCCCGAGCACCATCCCGATCACCGTCTGCACCAATACTCGTCCCGCCTCCTTCCCGAGCGAGCGGACGTCGGCGGCGTGGGCGCGAAACCACTCGCTTAGCGTCTCCTTCAGATCCTCCGGGCCATCGGGCATCTCATCGACGATCCAGGCGGGCAGCATCGTGCGAGAGCCGTCGATGATCTCGGCCATGCGCCCCAGCAATGCCGACAGGTTTCCGGCATCACTCCGGAAGAAAACGATGGCGCCGAGAATGAGGAGAGTCACCAGGACGACCACCAGGGCCGAAAGCAAGCCGACCGCAACGATCTTCGCGCGCCGGTCGGAGATGTACTCGTTCAGCGTCGGCGCGATGACGTGGACGAGCTCGTATACCAGCATGCCGGCGAGCAGGGCCGGCAGTACGCGCAACTGCAGCACCAGGAGAAGCGCGATGCCGGTCAGAACCCAGGCGGCGATCGTATATCGGGAGGAATCGGTTCGGCCGGGTAGCATCGACGCAAGTTTACGCTGCGCAGCGGTGGAATTGCGCTAGGTGCACCGGCTACGCGCCTTAAGACGCGGCTTGTGTTACGGTTCCAAAGCCGTCACTGACCAGCAAGGAGGACCGATGTCACCGACACTCAAGTTCCTGGGGACGATGGCGTTCACCGCCATCCTGGGGCCCGCGGCGCAAGCGCAGGGCCTGGTCACCGAGAAGAATATCTCCCTGGCGATGGCGCAGACGATCGCCGGCGCCGCGATGGAAAAATGCAAGGAAATGGGCTACCGCGTTTCGGTGACCGTGGTCGATCGCGCCGGCCTGCCCATCGTCATGCTGCGCGGGGATGGCGCCGGCTTGCATACGCCGGAGGGCAGCGACCGAAAGGCCTATACCGCTCGCACGTTCCGCCAACCGTCGGCCGACTTCGTCAAGCGGATGCTCTCCGACCCGGCGTCCGCCGGCTCGCAGCAGTACACGCGCGTGCTGGCACTCGGCGGCGGTCTGCCGATCAAGGTCGGGGAAGACGTGGTCGGCGCGGTCGGCGTGTCCGGTTCCCCGGGCAAGGACGACGACTGCTCGAAGGCCGGCATCGACAAGGTCGCCGACCAGCTCAAGTGAGCTGGACCGGCGCCGCCCGCACGCGCTCCTGGGTGAACGGCACCGTCGTCACGCGCGCGCCGACCGCGTCGTACACGGCATTGGCCAGCGCTGCCGGAACCGTCGTGGCCGAGGCTTCACCTGCGCCGAGCGGTGGATCCAGCGGCCGGCTGACGAGCTCGATCACGATTTCCGGCGCGTCCGGGAACCGCAATATCGGGTAGCTGGCCCAATCGACGCTCGTCACGCGCGAGCGGTCGAACGCGACCTCCTCGAACAAGGTGCGCGACAAGGTCTGCAGGATGTTGCCTTCGATCTGGGCTTTCAGGGCCGCCGGATTGATGATCAATCCGCAATCGTGCGCGCAGGCGACGCGCCGCACGCGGATCGCGCCCGAGGCCTTGTCGACGTCGGCCTCGATCGCCATCGCCACGTAGCTCTCGTTGTGTTTGTAATGCATGTAGGCGAACCCGCGGCCGGCGCCGGGCGCGCCGGGTGCAGGCGATGGACGGGGCTGCCATCCGATCAGCGCTGCGGCGCGGCGGATTACCTCGATCCCGCGCGGGTCGGATATTCCCTGCAGGCGGAACTCGACCGCGTCGCGCCGCGCCGCCGCGGCCAGCATGTCGGTAAAGCTCTCGACGGCGAAGCAGTTCGCAACCTTGCCCGGCGCGCGGAAATTCGACGGCCGCAGCGGCGACGATTTCAGCCAGTGGACCACGACGTCCTGATGCGCGACCGCATACGGCGGATCGCCGTTCTGGCTGATCAGGCCGGTCGTCAGTCCCGGCGTCTGGGCGATGCCGGCCGCGTCGAGTGCCAGCAGCGGCATGTTCGGCAGGTTGGCGGTCGCCTTGGGGATCCACATCTCGGTGCGCCACGCGGCGATCTTGCCGTCGTCGCCGACCGCACCTTCGAGCGAGAGCAGCTGCGGCGGCGCTTTCGGGTCCCAGCCGTGCTCGTCCTCGCGCGACCACTGGACGCGCACCGGCCGCGCCACTGCCTTCGACAACAGCGCCGCGTCCGCCGCCGCATCGTCGTGCCCGTTCATGCCGTAGCAGCCGGAACCATCGAGATAGACGACGCGCACCGCGTCTCTCGGCAGCGCGAGCGCTTTGGCGATCGTCTCGCGGAAGCGATGCGTTGCCTGCGAGGCCGACCAGATGGTCGCCTTGCCGTCACGGACATCGGCGACCGCGCACGAGGGCCCCATCGAACCGTGCGACTGCATCGGCCAGTAGAACTCGGCGTTGACTTTGTTCGCGTTGGCGAGCGCCTGCCGCGCATCGCCTTTTTTCACCAGCGTCTCGTCGGCCTCGAACGGACCCGAGCGCATCCACTCGCGCACGGCTCCGGCGCCGAGCAGCGGTGCCGGCTCCGACCACTGCGCCTTGAGCATGCGCGCCGCGGACACCGCGTCCCATTCGCTGGCGGCGACGACGGCGACAAAATCATTGATCCGCACGACGCGCGCGCCCGGGATCGCGCTGATCGACGCCTCGTCGACGGCCGCGAGCTTCGCGCCCACCGCCGGCGGGCGAACGATGCGTCCGTGCAGCATGCCGTCGATCTTGAAATCGTGGACGAAGACATGGCGCCCGCCTACTTTGCCCGGAATATCGGGCCGAGCGAGCGGTTGACCGACGATTCGGTACGACGCGGGATCGCGCAGCTTCGCCTTCGGATCGACCTTGACGCCGAGCCGTTTGTCGCCGACGAGATCGCCGAAGCGTATGCCGGCACCGCCGGATTTCGGTCGCACCTCGCCGTCGATCGCGTCGAAGTCCGCTGCGGACTTGCCGGTGCGCGCCGCGGCGAGGCCGATCAGTGTCTCGCGCGCGGTGGCGGCCGCCTGCCGGATCTGCACGCCGCCGCGCGCGATGCCGCTGCTGCCGGCGGTGGCACCCTGGTCGGGCGTCAGCGCGGTATCGCCTTCGACCAGCGCGATACGCTCGACGCCGATGCCGAGCTCCTCGGCCGCCATCTGCGGAATCGCGATGCGCAAGCCCTGGCCGAGATCCACCTTGCCCGAGTAGATCGTCACCGAGCCGTCGGTATTGATCGCGATAAAGCCGTCGACCTCGCCGATATCGAGCGTCTTGCCGCGCGGGATATCGCCGCGCGCCCGTTGCGCGAAGACCGGCCCCGGCAAGGTGAAGCCGACGACCAGGGCTCCGCCGGCCTGCAGGAATTCGCGGCGCGACACCGGCGCGTTCATGCC
>DATNAR010000289.1:0-3633 GCA_035607385.1 Casimicrobiaceae bacterium | reverse complement strand
GAGAGCCTGTGGCGATTTCGCGTCCGGGATTTCGGTCCGCTGCGCGTGGCGATGGATAGCCATGGCGGCAGCCTGTACACGTCGGTCGATTCCGATGCGCGCGGCAGGCGTGCGGCCGCGCTTGCGGCGCTCGGTGTCAACACGCGTCCGGCCCGCTGAATGCGCCGGTTCAAGAGCGACATCCTGATCCTCGGCTCGGGGGGTGCCGGCTTGTTCGCGGCGCTGCACGCCCACGCTGCCGACCCGTCTCTGTCGATCGCGATCGCCGTCAAGGGCCTCCTCGGCAAATGCGGCTGCACGCGCATGGTGCAAGGCGGCTATAACGTCGCGCTGGCCCCCGGTGACTCGGTCGAGCGCCATTTCATGGATACGATCGAAGGCGGCAAATGGCTGCCCGACCAGGATCTCGCCTGGACGCTGGTCAACGGGGCGGTCGAGCGCGTGCACGAGCTCGAGAACGAGCTCGGCTGCTTCTTCGACCGCAATCCCGACGGCACCGTGCATCAGAAGGCATTCGCCGGCCAGACGTTCGATCGCACCGTGCACAAAGGCGATCTGACCGGCATCGAGATCATCAACCGGCTGTCGGAACAGGTGTGGTCGCGGGGCATCGGCCGCCTGGAGGAGCATCGCGCGCTGGAATTCATTCTCACCGCCGACGGCTCGGCGCTGGCGGCGGTGCTGCTGGTCGACATGCGCACCGGCGAGTACGTGCTGGCCGAAGCGAAGGCGGTGCTGCTTGCCACCGGCGGCGGGCCGACGATGTACCGCTATCACACCCCGTCGGGCGACAAGAGCTGCGACGGCCTGGCGATGGCGCTGGCCGCGGGCCTGCCGCTGCGCGACATGGAAATGGTGCAGTTCCATCCGACCGGGCTTTTGGCCGGTCCGCATACGCGGATGACCGGCACCGTGCTCGAAGAGGGCTTGCGCGGCGCCGGCGGCTATCTGCTCGACGGCGCCGGCGTGCGCTTCATGCAGAAAGTCGATCCGCGCGCCGAGCGCGCGACGCGCGACATCGTCTCGCGCGCGATCGACGCCGAAATGCGCGCCGGCCGCACGACGCCGCACGGCGGCGTCTGGCTGTCGATGGCGCATCTCGGCGCCGACAATGTGCGGCGGCAGTTCAAGGGCATGGTCGAGCGCTGCGCCGACTGCGGCTTCGACCTGGCGGGAGACCGCGTCGAAGTCGTGCCGACCGCGCATTACATGATGGGCGGCGTCGAGTTCGCTGCCGACTGCACGACCGCGCTGACCGGATTGTTCGTCGCCGGCGAGGATTCGGGCGGCGTTCACGGCGCCAACCGGCTCGGCGGCAACGGTGTCGCCAATTCGACGGTGTTCGGCGCGATCGCGGGCGATGCGATGGCGGCCTGGGTCGCTCGCGAGGGCGCGTTTCGCGCTGCCGACGCTGCGGCGATCCAGGCGGCGCTCGACCGCGCCGAAGCGCCGTTCGGCGGCGGTCAGCACGCCGATCTGGACGCGATCCGCGAGCGTTTGTTCGCGACGATGTGGGACGATGCCGGCATTGTGCGCGATGCCCGCGGTCTCGAGCGGGCAGACGCCACGCTGGAGGCACTCGCCGACGAGCTCGGTGCGTACGCGCTTCCCGCCGGGGCTCGCGAGCGTGCGTTCAATCTGAGCTGGCACGATTGGTTCAATCTGCGCAGCCTCGTTGCGGTCAGCCGCGCCATCGTCGCCGCCGCCGCGGCGCGGTGCGAGTCGCGCGGCGCGCACTTTCGCTCCGATTATCCCGACACCGGTGACCTCACCGCATCGACCTATATGCGCGTTCGACGGCGGCAGGGTGAGCTCGCCGTCGAAGCCGTGCCGGTACGCTTTACGCGCGTCAGGCCGGGAGAGTCGCTGCTTTCGACACCAGGGTAAGACGCCGGTCTCGGCCGCGGTCGGGCGAAGCGCGCAGCGCGCGCAAAGGCCGGTGTAATCGCACTGTAATACGCGAGTCGCAAAATCCCGGCATGACGACACGACGAGGAAACAAGGTGCACAACACCGGATCAAGAATTCTATTGCTCGGCACGCTTCTCGCGGGCGCCCTGTTGACGGCCGTATCGGCCCAGGCGCTGGACATCACTGGCGCCGGCGCGACCTTTCCCTACCCGATCTATGCCAAATGGGCGGAGGCGTACCGGGCGAAGACCGGCGTAGGGTTGAACTACCAGTCGATCGGCTCCGGCGGCGGAATCAAGCAGATTCAGAACAAGACGGTCGATTTCGGTGCCTCGGACATGCCGATGAAGCCGGAAGAACTGGCCAAGGACGGCCTGGTGCAGTTTCCGACCGTCATCGGCGGCGACGTGCCGGTCGTAAACCTGCAGGGCGTAGGCCCGGGCCAGCTGAAGCTGACCGGCCCGGTGCTCGCCGACATCTATCTGGGCAAGATCACCAAGTGGAACGACGCCGCGATCACCAAGCTGAACCCGACCCTCAAAGTGCCCGATTCGGAAATCACCGTCGTGCACCGTTCGGACGGCTCGGGCACGACGTTCATCTGGGTGAATTACCTGTCAAAGGTCAGCCCGGAGTGGAAGGACAAAGTCGGCGAAGGCACGTCGGTGGCATGGCCGGCAGGCGTCGGCGGCAAAGGCAATGAAGGTGTGGCCTCGTACGTGCAGCGCGTCAAGGGCTCGATCGGCTACGTGGAGTACGCGTACGCTTTGCAGAACAGGATGAGCCACGTGCAGATGCAGAACCGCGATGGCGCCTTCGTGAGCCCTTCGGCGGAAACTTTCAAGGCAGCGGCTGCGGGCGCCGACTGGAGCAAGGCGCCCGGCTACTATCTGGTGCTGACCGATCAGCCGGGCAAGACTTCCTGGCCGATTTCGGGCGCGACGTTCATCCTGATGTACAAGAGCCAAGCCAAGCCCGAAACGGCGAAGGAGGTCCTGAAGTTCTTCGACTGGGCGTATTCGCCCGAAGGCGACAAGCTGGCCGGCGCTCTCGACTATGTGCCGTTGCCGGAAACGGTCACCGAGCAGATCCGGACCACCTGGAAGTCGCAGATCAAGGACGCTTCCGGGAAGCCGGTATTCTGACGGCTCGCGACGCAGAACGTGTTCGCATCCGGCCGTCGGCAGACTCGTCCATACCAAGCGCTGCCCGCTTGCAGCGTGCTGCGGCGGGACGCGTTCGGATGACGACGTGGCTGCCATCCGATTGCGCCGAGGGCCGATCGGCGCGCGCGGGTGCGGTGGATAAGCGTGGCTAGCATACCGGCTACAATCGCGTCGTTGCCACGCGCAGCCACTGCGGCTGCCTCCAGCATGCCCAAACCCAAACAGCGAACAAGCACGCGGTTTCAGGACGCGCTGTTTCGCTGGTTCACTCGTTCCTTTGCTTTCCTGGTGCTGGCCATCCTGCTGGGGATCATCGCCTCCTTGATCTACGGCAGCCTGCCGGCGATGCAGAAATTCGGCTTCGGCTTCCTCATCAGCGCCGAATGGAACCCCGTCACCGAGAATTTCGGCGCGCTCGTACCCATCGTCGGTACGCTCGTGACATCGTTGATCGCGCTGCTGGTGGGCGTGCCCGTCAGCTTCGGGATCGCGCTTTTCCTGACCGAGATGTCGCCGCTCTGGCTGAAGCGCCCGCTCGGAACCGCGATCGAATTGC
>DATNAR010000135.1:0-6056 GCA_035607385.1 Casimicrobiaceae bacterium | reverse complement strand
CGCATGCAGTCGCGCCCGGAAGTCGTACCGCTGCGCCAGGGGGACGCGGTGATCTTCGCCGTGCAGCACCGCCCGGTGCAGGGCTCGCGCGGCGTCTATCGCGTCAATATGCGGCATGGCGTCAGCCGCGTGCGTCGCGGCCAGCGCCAGACGCTCGGCATCATTTTCCACGATGCCGCGTGAGATGAGCGGCGATCTGTTCGAGCCCGATGCCGGGATCGAATTGCCGCAGTATCTGGCCCCCGGCGCGGTGTTGTTGCGCGGGTTCGCGACTGCGGAATCGCCCGCGCTCGCGGCCGATCTGCGGCGAGTGCTCGCCCGCGCGCCGTTTCGCCACATGGTCACGCCGGGCGGCCTGTCGATGTCGGTGGCGATGACCAACTGCGGCTCGTACGGCTGGGTCAGCGAGCGCACCGGTTATCGCTACGACGCGATCGATCCCGAAAGCGGCAAGCCGTGGCCGCCGATGCCCGAGTCGTTTCTGAAGCTGGCAGGCGAGGCGGCAGCCGCCGGCGGGTTCCCGGGATTTGCGCCCGACGCTTGCCTGATCAACCGCTATCAAGCCGGCGCCAAGCTCTCGCTGCACCAGGACAAGGACGAGCACGACTTCGGCCAGCCTATCGTGTCGGTATCGCTCGGGGTCCCCGCGACCTTTCTGTTCGGCGGCGCGAAGCGCGCAGACAAGACGCGGCGTGTGCCGGTGCGGCATGGCGACGTCCTCGTCTGGGGCGGGCCGGCGCGCCTGAATTACCACGGCGTATTGCCGATCAGGGCCGCGCATCATCCGTTCGCCGGCGCGCATCGCATCAACCTCACATTGCGCAAGGCGGCCTGACGTTTTCGCGCGGGCCGGGATGCCGCGCGCAGCACCGGCCCCGGCGCCGCAGCAGCTACCAGAAGTAGATCTGCAGCGACTTTTCGTGGATTTTCTTTGGAATATCCGCCAGCAGCTCCTTCTGCGGGCGGAAGTTCTGCACGCTGCGCTCAATCAGGTTGTCGATCTCTTCCATGCTGTAGAGGGCTGCCTTGCCGTTGGCCGGGCGCAGATCCTTCTGGTCCGGGAAGATGCCCATGCCGGACATGATGCAATACCAGGAAAAGATCGGATAACCCCGGCCGATCTCCTGCCGGCCGACTTCCGCGGCGATGCTCTTGCCCGACATCCAAAGTCCGTACAGCCGCCGCAGCGAATCGGACAGGTTGTTGTTCTGCGCGTTGGCGCGCCAGTAATCGGTGTCGGACCGCGTGTTGGTCTTGTAATGGGTGACGATGTAATCGCGCGTTCCCTCGAAATGATCGTTGACTCGCTGATTGAATTTGGCCTGCGCCGCTTCGCCCATGTCGCCGGCCTCGATGAACTCGACGAACCCCGTCACCGTGCGCTGGATGAACAGCAGCGCCGTCGCTTCGAGCGGTTCGATGAAGCCCTGCGCGAGGCCGACGGCGAGGCAGTTCCTGTTCCAGTGCTTGGTGACGCGGCCGATCTTCATCTTCAGATGACGGGCGGGCACATCGGAATCGAGCATGCCCAGCGTCTCGCGCAGCTCGCGCTCGGCTTCGTCGGCCGAGCAGAACGACGAGCTGTAGACATAGCCGTTGCCGAAGCGGCTCGTCAGCGGAATCTCCCAGCGCCAGCCGTGCTTCATTGCGTACGAGATGGTCTGCGAGGGGATATCGTCGCCGATCGGCGTGGGCATCGCGACCGCGGCATCGTTGAACAGGTTGTTGGCGAAGCTCACGAACGGCGTCCCCATCGCCTTCTGGATCAGCAGTCCGGCGAAACCGGTGCAGTCGACAAAGAAATCCGCGCTTATCGTCTCGCCTTCCGCCGTGACGACGGCGGCGATGTCGCCCCGCTCGTTCAATCGGACGTCGCTGACGTGACAGGGCTTGTAATGCACGCCGCGCTGCTCGGCTTTTTTGTGCAGATACTGACCGAGCATGACGGCGTCGAAGTGATAGCCGTACCAGACGTCGAATGGAAAATTGCGGCTCGGCTTCGGCGCCATGCGCCGGTCCGCGAGTTGGGACGCTATAAAAAACCGGTTCGGATGCGCATGCACATCGGCGCCGTTGACCCTGGCCTGCGCGTTGTGCACGAACTGGGTCATCGTCAGGTTGTCCAGCATCGAGGCGAACGGATGGAAGTAGCTCTCGAAGCCGGGCTTGGTCGACCATCCGTCGAAGGTGATGCCGCACTTGTAGGTCGCGTTGCACTCCGGCATCCATTCCGCTTCCTCGATGCCGAGGCTGTCGAAGAATCCGCGCAGCCAAGGCGTCGAGCCCTCGCCGACGCCGACGATGCCGACGACCGGCGACTCGAGCACCGAAATCTCGACGCCCTTGGGGATCAGCGAATGGGCCAGGATCATCGCCGCCATCCATCCGGCCGTGCCGCCGCCGACGATGACGATCTTCTTCAGCGCCGGCGGAACCTTCGTCGGTCGCGCGCCCGGGGTGAACGTGTACGAGTAGTTGAAAAGCGTCGCCGTCGGGTGCGTTTCGGTTTGCGTAGCCATGTCCGCTGATCCCGCAAAGAACGCCGCTTTCAATTCTGGCGCGGCTCGATCGCTATTCTGCGCGGACCCGGCGGGCAAAGGCAAAGGCCCGTCCAGACAATCACGATGTCGTTTGCGCTCGACGCTTATAATCGGCGCAGCGCCGGGTAGCTCTCGCAGCGTCGGCAAAGCGCGTCAATGCCGCATGGGCGGGACCAGGGAGGCCGCCGCACGATGAAGTGTGTTCGATTCTGGGGAACGCGAGGCTCGCTGCCGGTGGCGCTGACCGCGGCGGCCGTGCGCCGCAAAGTGGTCGCGGCGCTCGCCGGAGCCGCCGGTCGGCGCTTCGCTTCCGCCGCCGAGCTGGACGCGTATGTCGACACGCTGGGCATGGCCGTGGCCGGCAGCTACGGCGGGCATTCGTCCTGCGTCGAAATCGAACCCGGCGGCCGGGACTATGTCCTGTGCGACATGGGCAGCGGCTTGCGGCGCTTCGGCCACCAGGCGATCGAGCGGCACGGCCGGGGGGCGCCGCAGACCTATCACTTCTTCATGTCGCACGCGCACTGGGACCATATCATGGGGTTCCCTTTTTTCACGCCCGCGTACTTTCCCGGCAACCGGATCTTCATCTACGGCGGCCATGCCGTGCTCGAAGAAGCGCTGCGGCGACAGCAGTCTCCCCCGTCGTTCCCGGTGACTTTCTCGGCGTTGCGCGCGGACATCGAGTTCATTCGTCTCGATCCCGGGCATCCGTACGAGCTCGCAGGCATGTCGGTGCGCATGATGCAACAGCGGCACGGCGGCGACTCTTACGGCTATCGCTTCGAGTCGAAGGGCAAGACCGTCGTCTATTCGACCGACTCCGAGCACAGGATGAGCGATGTCGCGGAGACGGCGACCTTCGTCGATTTTTTCCGTGGTGCTGACCTGGTCATTTTCGATGCGATGTATTCGCTGGCCGATACGATGTCGGTCAAGGCCGACTGGGGCCATTCGAGCAATATCGCAGGCGTCGAGCTGTGTCAGATGGCGGGTGCGCGGCAACTTTGCCTGTTCCACCACGAGCCGATGCACGACGACGAGGCGATCGACCGCCTGCTGGCCGAGACGCGGCGCATCGAGGAGATCACGCGCACCGGCGAACCGCTGTTGATCAGCGCGGCCTACGACGGGATGGAAATACGCTGGTGAGCGTCAGCTTCTAGCGCGGAGGGGTGCGGCGGCTTCGAAGCGGTTGCGTCCGGCGAGCTTCGCCCGATAGAGCGCGTCGTCGGCCTGCCGCACCCAGGCGTCGACGTCCATTTGCGCGCTTGCTTCGGCCGCGCCGAGACTGACTGTACAGTGCAGGTCCGGGGCCCGCTCGAACGAGACAGCTTCCAGCTTCGCGCGAATGCGCCGCGATGCCTCTTCGGCGCCGCGCAACGTCGTCTCGGGCAGCATTATCACGAACTCGTCCCCGCCGTAGCGCGCGACCGAATCGCTTTTGCGGCTGGACTCGAGCAGGACCTTCGCGACCTTGCATAGCACTTCATCGCCGATCGGGTGGCCGTAGCGATCGTTGATGCTCTTGAAGTGGTCGATGTCGAGAATCACCAGAACCGCCGGCCGGCCGTTGCGGCGATGGCGCGCCAGCTCCGATTCCACCAGCGCCAGGCATTGCCGGCGATTGGCAAGACCGGTCAGCGCGTCGGTGCGTCCCAATTCGTCCAACCGCTTGTTCTGCCGCGCCAGCCGCTTGGCAAGCGAGTACGTCGCATTGCCGATCGCCAGCGGATAGATCGCCAGCAGCGGCAGGCACGCGAGCATGACGTCCATCGGTGTCGCGATCTGCACGGGAAGCCCCAGCACGGCCCAGGTCACGCCGCAGGCAACGATCAACAGCGCCGAGGTCTTCGCGAGCAGCCGCATGCCGCCGACGCCAACCTTGTCGACCGAAAGCATCGTTGCCAGCACGACGCTCGGCAGCAGATTGAATTGCATCACCGCGATCCAGACGCCGCCGAGTGCGGAGTCGATCATCAGATTGCGGATCTCCGATCGCGTCGGGTGCGCGCTGCGCGCCGCCAGCAACCACGCGACGTGCGGCCAGGCGAAGGCGTTCACCGCCAGCGCAATCCACCATCCGATCGACGACTGGTGCAGCTGCAGCACCGACGCGACGCACACGAAGCCGAGGGCTAAGCCGAGCGTGCGCATCCAGTGAATGCGGCGGACAAACCGCATTTGCCGGACGCGGTCGTCGCCCTGCACGGGATGATCGCCGGAAGCGGAGATTTCAGCCAAGTCGTCGTCCCGCAAGCTGGCGCTGTGGTCAGCGCAGCAGTCGCACATTATCGCAGGTGCAGCGAGAGCATGCTCCTCCGTCGCACCGGCGATTGTGGCAAACAACCGCATCGCAGGCGCTGTCGAAGAACGCGCTGTCCCCTTCACCGCACGTTGCCCCACCGGCGCCGGTACGCTACATCCAGGCGGAAATTTGGCGTAAGCTTTTTTCGTGAGCGAAGCAGCCACCTTGTTCAGCGCCCTGCGGCAGGCCGCCGATCCGGAGGTCGTGTCCGCGATCGAGGCACTGGTCCGCGACGCACCCGACCGTCGCTTGAGCCGGATCAACGCGCTCGACTTCGCGGCCAAAACCGGCCTGGACGAGGACCGGGTGATCGCCGCGTTCCTGCATGCCGCGCGCCTGGGCCTGTTCGAGTTGTCGTGGAATGTGCTTTGCCCCGGCTGCGGCGGCGTGCTCGACGCAGGGGCGTCGCTCAAAACCGTCAACCGGGCGGAGTACGCCTGCGCGCTGTGCGCCGCCGGCTACGAGCCGACGCTCGACGAAATGGTCGAAGTCACGTTTACCATCAGTCCGCGCGTGCGGCGGATCGCCGCGCATTTGCCGGACCAGCTTCCGGCGAGCGAATACATGCGCCAGATCTTCTGGAGCTCGGGACTCGACCTCCCGGACGATGCGTTCGCCAGGATGATCGACGAGGTGACGCTCGAGATGGTCGAGCTGCCTCCGGGCGAGAAAGCGATGCTGTCGCTGACCTTGCCGGCGGAATTCGTCATCGTTTTCGAGCCGGTCACGCATTGCGCGCAGTTCATCGACGTCAAAGGCGAACCCACCCGCGAGCGACAATCGCTTGCGATCGTGTACAGCAAGATGCACGCGCCGAACGAGACGCTGGTCATGCAACCCGGGCCGCTAAGGCTGACGCTGGAGAATCGCAGCGATATCCGCGTCGTGCCCGGAGTCTATGTCGCCGGGCAAGCGATGCACGACATGCTTGGCCGGCGCCGGCCGTTCCTGACCGCCAAGCGCCTGCTGACCAACCAGACGTTCCGCGAGATCTACCGGA
Organism: Casimicrobiaceae bacterium; assembly: GCA_035607385.1. Classification (GTDB taxonomy): domain Bacteria; phylum Pseudomonadota; class Gammaproteobacteria; order Burkholderiales; family Casimicrobiaceae; genus PALSA-1003. The sequence continues at coordinate 208 of DATNAR010000135.1, read as the reverse complement.
CCAGCACCCTCGACGTCGATCAGAGGCTCAAAATAACGAGTCTCACGTTCCTGTTCACCGATCTCAAGGGCTCGACCGATCTGTACGAGCGCGTCGGCGACCTGGTGGCGTTCGACATCGTCAAGGAGCATTTCAGGATCCTGCACGAGATCATCGCCGCCGAATCGGGAGCGGTCGTCAAGACGATCGGGGACGCGGTGATGGCGAC
>DATNAR010000094.1:0-4040 GCA_035607385.1 Casimicrobiaceae bacterium | reverse complement strand
GGTCGTATGTCCGGGAACGCTTTCGCATTCGATCGCGCCGTTGTGCTGCGTGACAAAGGTCTGCGCGATCGTGAGGCCCAGTCCGCTGCCGCCTTCGCGGCCGGATACCAGCGGAAAGAAAATGCGGTCGCGGATCGTCTCGGGAACGCCCGGCCCGTTGTCTTCGACCAGCAGGGCCAGCGCCAGTCGGTAGCGCCGCTTGGCCAGCGTCACGCCGCGCGCCACGCGCGTCGTCAGCCGGATCTGCGGCACGCCGAGCGCGCCCTCGAGGGCCTGCGCCGCATTGCGAACGACGTTGAATATCGCCTGCGTCAGCTGCTCGGGATCGCCGTCGAACTCCGGCAGGCTGATGTCGAAGTCGGACAGAATCGCGATCCGCGGAAATTCCGCCTGCACCACCGTGCCCACGCGCGCCAGGATCTCGTGGATGTTGACCTTCTGGTATTTCGGCATGCGGTGCGGCGTCAGCAGCCGGTCGACCAGCGCCTGAAGGCGGTCGGCCTCGCCGATGATCACCTGCGTGTATTCGCGCAGCGGACGGCGCTCGAGCTCGCGCTCGAGCAATTGCGCCGCGCCGCGGATGCCGCCGAGCGGATTCTTGATCTCGTGCGCCAGGCTGCGAATAAGGTCGCGGTTCGCCTGCTGCTGCTCGAGCAGACGCTCTTCGCGCGCGATCTTCAGCTGCTGGTCGATGTGGCGGAATTCAAGCGCCAGCACCGCGCCGGCGACATCGATGATCGAGACGGTGCACGAAAGATGCAGGCGCGCCTTCCCGATGCCGATTTCGAGCTCCTGCTCGGTGAACGACGCGCCGTTGGCCAGCGCCTTTTCGATCGCCTGGAACAGCGCCGGCGCATCGCCGAATACCGACTTCGCCGGATGGCCGACGAGCTGCCGCTTCGACAGCTCGAAAAGGTTCTCCGCCGCAGGATTGACATAGCGTATGTCGAGCTCGCCATCGAGCAGCACGACCGCGGTCGCCAGCAATTCCAGCCCGGAGCAGGACGGAGGCGTTTCGTCAGCAGTGGGAGATGGCGGCGGGCCGGACATCGCAAACCTGTGCAACAGGTACGCGATAGTAGCAAGTTCCGCGCCCGTGCCGCCGCGATCGCTCGCGCCGCGCGGTGCTCGAGTCACTTCGAGGCAGCCAGCTCCCGTTTCAAAGCCTCGATGTTCTTTTCATGCAGCGCCACGGCCTGGCGCAGCCGCGCGAGCCGGTCGGCGTATTTTTGTGCATTGGCCTTTTCGTCGGGCAGCGGCGGCGGCGTGCCGTCGCCGTACGCAGCGCGCGCTTCGCTCAGCAGCTTCTCCTCGGTCGCGAGCTCGTCGGTCAGCACCTTGTTGCGCAGAATGTCGCGGCCCTTCTGCGTTCCGGCGTCGACCTTCGGGAATCCCGCCGGGGTCGGCGTCCGCGCCGTCGAACCGACGGCACCCGGCACGTTGAAATACGCGATGTTGCCGTTGCGGGTCGTGCACTTGTACATGCTGCCTTCGACCAGCGTCGGCTTGGACGAGCAGCCGGCGTCGCTCGCGCGATCGGACAGCGCGGCGTGCGCGATCGAGACGAACGATGCGAGCGCGCAACCGAAGCCGATGGCGGCCAGGCGGGCGAGCACGGGAACGGACGGGCACCGGGTCATCGGCGCAGTGTAGCAAAAACCGGTGGCGGGCCGCCGCGGCCCGCCCCGTCCGTCCGCTCTGGTCCGTCTTCAGGCGCTGTAATACATGTCGAACTCCACCGGATGGGTGGTCATGCGGAACCGCGTGACCTCCTCCATCTTGAGGGCGATATACGCGTCGATCATGTCGTTGGAGAACACCCCGCCGCGCGTCAGGTACTCGCGGTCGTTGTCGAGGTTGTCGAGCGCCTCGTCGAGCGATGCGCAGGGATGCGGAACCTTGGCGGCGACTTCGGGCGGCAGGTCGTACAGGTTCTTGTCGATCGGATCGCCCGGGTGGATCTTGTTCTGCACGCCGTCGAGGCCGGCCATCAATAGCGCGGCGAAACAGAGGTAGGGGTTCGCCGTCGGATCGGGGAAGCGCACCTCGACCCGGCGTCCCTTCGGATTGCTGACGTACGGGATCCGGCAGGCGGCCGAGCGGTTGCGCGCCGAGTACGCGAGATTGATCGGCGCCTCGAATCCCGGCACCAGCCGCTTGTACGAATTGGTCCCCGGGTTGGTGATCGCGTTGAGCGACTTCGCGTGCTTGATCACGCCGCCGATGTAGAACAGCGCGAACTCCGACAGTCCGGCATAGCCGTTGCCGGCGAACAGGTTCTGGCCCCCTTTCCACACCGACTGGTGCACGTGCATGCCCGAGCCGTTGTCGCCGACGATAGGCTTCGGCATGAACGTCGCCGTCTTGCCGTAGGTGTGGGCGACCATGTGCACCGTGTACTTGAGAATCTGCATCCAGTCGGCGCGCTTGACGAGGCTGTTGAACTTGGTGCCGATTTCACACTGGCCCGCGGCGGCGACTTCGTGGTGGAACACCTCGACCTCGACGCCTTGCTCCTCGAGCGACAGCGAGATCGCGTTGCGGATGTCCTGCAGCGAATCGACCGGCGGCACCGGAAAGTACCCGCCCTTGACCGGCGCGCGATGCGCGGTGTTGCCGCCTTCGAAATCGGTCCTTCCCGTCGACCACGGCGCTTCCTCCGACTCGATCTTGACGAAGCAGCCCGACATGTCGACGTTCCAGGTCACCGAATCGAAGATGAAGAATTCGGGCTCGGGACCGAAATAGGCGGTGTCGCCGAGCCCGGTGGATTTCAGATACGCCTCGGCGCGCTTGGCCAGCGAGCGCGGATCGCGATCGTAGCCCTTGCCGTCGGTGGGCTCGACGACGTCGCAGGTGACGTTGAGCGTGATTTCCTCGGTGAACGGATCGATCCGCGCCGTGTCGGCGTCGGGCATCAACAGCATGTCGGATGCTTCGATGCCTTTCCATCCGGCGATCGACGAGCCGTCGAAAGCGTGGCCGCTGTCGAACTTGTCCTGCGTGAACTGCTTCGACGGGACCTGCACATGCTGCTCCTTGCCGCGCGTGTCGGTGAAGCGAAGATCAACGAACTTGACGTCCTTGTCCTTGATCATTTTCAGTACATCGGCGGATGCAGCCATGGGTTCTCCTTGGAATGGGCGAAGCGATTGAATCCGCTGCGTGGAAGCGGCGTGTTTCGCAGCGCATCAAAAAGCAGAAACTATGCCATAAGCGGCCGTCATTGGCACCGGGTGGAACAAGGGCTTGCGGCGCCGGCGCGCCGAAGCAACGCCGGTGGCGCACCAAATTGATTCGCGCCGCGTCCCGCGCGCCACCACGTGGTGCGACAAGTCAGGCGCAGCGGGTGGGCGCCGGCGCAAGCGTCGGACCGCGCTATAATTTTCCTGTGAGCGAGAACATCTTCCTCCCGTCCGGGCCGGCGCGATTCGGCGAATTGCGCGCGCCACGGATCGCGCCGGGGCGGCACTCCCGGTGAGCGACGCCGAATCGGTGCTGGCGGCGGGGCGCCGCCGTGCGGCGGACGCCGCGCTGCCCTATTTCGGTGCCGTGACGCCGTCCGAAGCCATGGCGCTGCTCGAAGCGGAACCCGCGGCGCGCCTGATCGACGTGCGCACGCGCGCGGAATGGGATTATGTCGGCCGCGTGCCCGGCAGCGTCCTGATCGAATGGAACACCTATCCCGACGGGGCGCGCAATCCGCGGTTCGTCGACGAACTGCGGCGCGCGGTCGGCGCAACCGACGCGCCGGTCCTGTTCCTGTGCCGTAGCGGCCATCGTTCGGACAGCGCCGCGCGCGCCGCGACGGCGGCCGGTTACACCCGCGCGTTCAACGTCCTGGAAGGATTCGAAGGCAACAAGGATTCTGCCGGGCATCGCGGCAACCTTGGCGGCTGGCGCAAGGCCGGCCTGCCGTGGGTTCAGGGATAGAACAAGTAGACCTGGTAGCCGGCCTGCGAGGTCGTGCTCGCGTCGATGAACAGCTTCACCGTCAACTCGGCGTTGCCGGCGATGCCGCTGTCGAGATTGGCAGCGCC
>DATNAR010000087.1:0-7752 GCA_035607385.1 Casimicrobiaceae bacterium | reverse complement strand
GAGCTTCGCTTCGCGGTCGGCGATCAGATGGTCGAGCGCGGTAAGATCGTCCTTGCATTCCAGCGCGGCCGCGGTGCGGGCCGCCTTGTCCTCCGACTTCGCGGCAACCGTCTTGCATTCGCTGCCGAGCATCTCCTTGGCCGCGCGCAGTTGCTGCCGCTCGCGCGCGATCTTCGCCTGCGCCTTCGCCCAGGCGTGATAGCCGCGCACGGTCTCGGCGATCTCGGCGAGGTAGCGCACGCGCTGCGGCGGCACGATGACGTTCTGCCCGGTCGAATGCCGGGCCGACACCGCCGGCAGCTTGGCCGCGGCGAGCCTGAGCCCTTCCTCGGCCAGCCGCGCCGCCAGCGCCTGGTACAGCGCCGTGACGCCGTCGTCGTTGAAGCGGGCGGCGATCGTGCCGTAGACCGGCATCTGGTCGGGCGCCTGCTTGAAGAGCTCGCGGTTGCGCTGGTACTGCTTGCGCACGTCGCGCAGCGCGTCGGCCGCGCCGCGGCGATCGAACTTGTTGATCGCGACGAAGTCGGCGAAATCGAGCATGTCGATCTTCTCGAGCTGGCTCGCGGCGCCGAACTCCGGCGTCATCACGTACAGCGACACGTCGACCAGCGGCACGATCGCGGCGTCGCCCTGGCCGATACCCGAGGTCTCGACGACGATCAGGTCGAAGCCTGCGACCTTGCAGGCGGCGATCGCGTCGGGCAAAGCCTGCGACACCTCGGTCCCGGCCTCCCGTGTGGCCATCGACCGCATGTAAATGTTCGGATGCTCGATCGCGTTCATGCGGATGCGGTCGCCGAGCAGCGCACCCCCGGACTTGCGGCGCGACGGATCGATCGAGATGACCGCGATCTTCAGCCGGTCGTCCTGATCGAGGCGGAAGCGGCGGATCAGCTCGTCGGTCAGCGAGCTCTTGCCCGCGCCGCCGGTGCCGGTGATGCCGAGCGCCGGCGCCTTGCTCGCTTCGGCCGCGCGCAGCATCTCGTCGCGCAGCTTCGGCGGCACCGTGCCCGCTTCGAGGCCGGTGATCAGCCGCGCCAGCGCATTGCGGTCGCCTGCCTTCAATGCCGTCAGATCGTTCGGCAACTCCTGCGCGAGGTCGGCGTCGCAGGCGGCGACGATCTCGTTGATCATCCCCTGCAGCCCCAGGCGCTGCCCGTCCTCGGGCGTGAAGATGCGCGTGACGCCGTAGGCGTGCAGCTCGTCGATCTCGCTGGGCACGATGACGCCGCCGCCGCCGCCGAACACCTTGATGTGCGCGCCGCCGCGCTCGCGCAGCAGATCGAGCATGTACTTGAAGAACTCGACGTGGCCGCCCTGGTAGGACGAGATCGCGATGCCGTGCGCGTCTTCCTGCAGCGCGCAAGTCACGATGTCGTCGACCGAGCGGTTGTGGCCGAGGTGGATCACCTCGCAGCCGGACGCCTGCAGGATCCGCCGCATGATGTTGATCGACGCATCGTGGCCGTCGAACAGGCTCGCCGCGGTGACGAAGCGGATCTTGTGCGCGGGCTTGTATACCAGCGGCTTTTTGACGATGGCGAGGTCGTTCATCGCTGCTCCGGCGGTCGGGCCCGGGTTGGGAAAGCTGCCCGGCGGCGCGGGCGAAAAACCCATCGTGCCGGCAGGTACGGCTTCGAAAGCTTACTCCGCAGGCCCCGACGTCGACATTATATGCCGTTTACGTAAACGTCAACTCAGCCGGGCTTCCGCCGCCGACAGTAGCCCTTAACGCCCGCGCCCGGACGCCTGCCCGCCGCTCCGTGGGGAACGCCTGCGGAGCGCGGCGGTCCTAGCGTCGGCCGGAAAACGTCCGGTCGCCGCCAGGCGGTGCCGAGCGATCCGCCGCCGCTATACTCGATCCCGCGCTCCTGCCGCAAGGAATTGCCCATGTCATCGCCGTCTCGATCGCTCTTCCGCGGCTTGTTCGCCGCGGCCGTGTTCTGTTTTGTCGGCGCCGCCGGCGCAGCGCTTCCAGCCGGCGTCAGCGCCGGCGCTTCGGTCGAAGGCATCAGCGAGTACGACCTCGCCAACGGCCTCAAGGTGCTTCTCTTCCCGGACGCCAGCCAGCCGAAGGTCACCGTCAACATCACTTACCTGGTCGGCTCGCGAATGGAGAACTACGGCGAGACCGGCATGGCGCATTTGCTCGAGCACATGGTGTTCAAGGGAACGAAGACGCGGGGCAATCTGATGACCGGCCTCGCGCAGCGCGGCATGGCGTTCAACGGCACGACCTGGTACGACCGCACCAATTATTTCGAGACCTTTCCGGCATCCGACGAGAGCCTCGACTGGGCGCTCGGCATGGAAGCCGATCGCATGGTCAATTCAACCGTGTTGCGCAAGGATCTCGACAGCGAAATGACCGTCGTGCGCAACGAAATGGAGCGCAACGAAAACAGCCCGGTGCGCATCCTGATCCAGCGCACGACGGCCGCCGGCTTCGACTGGCACAACTACGGCAAGGACACGATAGGCGCGCGCACCGACGTCGAGCGCGTCGACATCGGGCGGCTGCAGGCGTTCTACCACCTCTACTATCAGCCGGACAACGCGGTGCTGACGATCGCCGGCGCCTTCGACCCGGACCGCGCGCTCGCGCTGGTCGCGAAATACTTCGGACCGCTGCCGAAGCCCACCCGCGTGCTGCCCAAGCTCTACACCGACGAGCCGGTGCAGGACGGCGCGCGCGAGGTGACGCTGCGCCGGGTCGGCAACACGCAGTGGCTGTCGGCCATGTATCACACGGTGCCCGGCGCCCACCCCGACGCGATCGCCATTTCTGCCGCCGTCGATGCGATGACGGTGAGTCCGGGCGGGCGCCTGTACAAGGCGCTGGTCGAGACCAAGAAAGCCGCCGCCGTCGATGACTTCGTCTACAACGGCTTCGATCCCGGCTTCGCGATGTTCCTCGCGCAGGTCCCCGAGAACGAGTCGCTCGACGACGCACGCACGACGATGCTGCGGACGATCGAGGACGCGGCGAAGCAGCCGTTCACGGAAGGCGAAATCGACCGCGTCCGCGCCAAGGCGCTGAAGGCGATCGACGAGACGATCAACGATCCGCAACGGCTGGGCATCGCGCTGTCGAGCTCGATCGCCATGGGCGACTGGCGGCTGTTCTTCCTGCAGCGCGACCGCTGGCGCGCGCTGACCCCGGCCGACGTCGATCGCGTCGCCGGCGCTTATTTCAAGGCCTCCAATCGGACGGTCGGCGAATTCATTCCCGACGCCAGGCCCGATCGCGCACCGACGCCGCCGACGGTCGATATCGCGGCGATGGTCAACGGCTACAAGGGCGATCCGGCGATCGCCGCCGGTGAAACCTTCGATGCGACGCCGGCCAATCTCGATGCCCGCGCCGAGCGCTACACCCTCGCCAACGGCATGAAGGTCGCACTGCTGCCGAAGAAGACGCGCGGCGCGACCGTGCACTTCAACCTGGCGATGCATTACGGCGACGAGGCGTCGATCAAGGGGCGCGAGGGCGAGGCCCGCCTCACCGGCAGCATGCTGCTGCGCGGCACCGCGCAGCACGACCGGCAGCAGATCGCCGATACGCTCGACCGGCTGCGCGCGAGCCTGTCGATCAGCGGCGCGCAGACTTCGCTCAGCGCGCGCGGCCAGACCCTGCGCGCCAACCTCGCGCCAACGCTCGACCTCCTGGCCGAGGTCCTGCAGCATCCGTCGTTCCCGGCCGCGGAGCTCGACACGCTCAAGCGCGCGCAGGCTGCCGGCGTCGAGCAGGAGCGCTCGGACCCGCGCGCGATCGCCGTGCGGACGCTGGCGCGCTACGACAATCCGTACCCGAAGGGCGACGATCGATACATGCCGACGTTCGACGAGGAGCTGGCCGAGATCAGGGCGCCGGACGTGGACCGGCTCAAGGATTTTCACCGCAGCTTCTACGGCGCGGGAGCGGCCGAAATCAGCATCGTCGGCGATTTCGACGTCCCGGCCGTCAAGGCCCAGCTGCAACGGCTGTTCGGCGCATGGACGGCGCCCAGCCGCTATGCGCGCGTCCCGGAGCCGCTGGTGACCAAGCGCGCGGCGGCGATGCCGATCGAGACCCCCGACAAAGCCAATGCCTTCCTGATCGGCCAGTCGGCATTCGCACTGCGAGACACCGATCCCGATTATCCGGCGCTGCTGCTCGCCAACTACATGCTGGGCGGCTCGACCAACTCGCGGCTGTGGAATCGCATCCGGCAGAAGGAAGGCTTGAGCTACGGCATCAACAGCTCGATGCAAGCGAGCAGCTGGGAATCCAACGCGACGCTATCGATCTCGGCGATTTTCGCGCCGGAGAATCTCGAGCGGCTGCGCCGCGGCGTCCAGGACGAAGTCGAGCGGGCGCAACGCGAAGGCTTCAGCGCCGACGAGGTTGCCGAGGCGAAGCGGGCGTTGCTGCAGCAGCGCCGGCTGGCGCGCAGCCAGGACGCGACGCTCGCGGTGGCGCTGACCGAGCAGTCGTTTGTCGGCCGGACGTTCGCCTACTCGGCCAAAATCGACGCCGCGCTCGAAAGCCTCGATGCGCCGTCGGTCAACGCGGCGCTGCGCAAATATCTGAAGCCGGAGTCGTTCGCCAGCGTCTTCGCCGGTGATTTCGCCAAAGTGAAAAAGGCGCAGCCGGCCGGCTGACCCGGCAACGCTGCGCGCGCGGCATCAGCGCGCCGGCGACGCCACGAACGGTCGTCGTGCCCTACCAGGCGCCGACCATCGACTCCAGCGCGCCGGCGATGCCGCGCGTACAGCCCAGGACCGGAGCAGGATCGCGCCAGCGCTCCGGCCCCGGAAACGGGGCGACATGGCCCCCCGCTTCCTCGACCAGGAGGAGGCCCGCGAGCGCGTCCCAGGCATTGAGCGACAACTCGACAAAGCCGTCGAGCCGGCCGGCCGCGACGTGCGCGAGCTGCAGGGCGCCGGCGCCCAGGTTGCGCGTCGCTGCGCCGGCATCCATCAGCGCGTGCCGCAGTGCGAGATAGCGCGGCTCGACAAAACGGTCGTGGTGTCCGATCGCGACCAGAGCATCCTTCAACGCCTTGCAATCGCTGACCGCAATCCGGCGCTGATCGCCGGCGTGGCGGCGCCAGGCGCCTTCGCCGCGCCGCGCGTGGAACATCTCGTGGTGCTCGGGATCGTAGACGACGCCCACTTCGGTGCGCCCCAGCTCGACATACGCTATCGACACGCAGTAATAGCGCAGACCGCGCAGGAAATTGTGCGTGCCGTCGATCGGGTCGACGACCCAGACGTGCTCGGGCACGCCGGCAAACGATGCAGCCGATTCCTCCCCGAGGAAGGCGTCGCCCGGAAACGCCGCGGCGAGCTTGCTGGCGATGAAATCCTCGATCGCACGATCGGCGCGACTGACGAAATTCTGCGCGCCCTTGTGCTCGACGATCAGCGAGTCGCGCTTGGCGAACAGGTCGCGCGCGAGCTCGCCGGCCTTCAGCGCAACCTGCTGCGCGGCCGCATAGCGGGCGGTCAACGGCATGAAATCCTTTCTCGGCGCGCCATGTTGCGCGGTCATCGGCCGGAACGGCGCGCGCTTCATCCATTCGACCGGTACGGCGTCATTGCGTTCGCATCGCCCGCGCGGCAGGCAAACGATATTCCAAAAGCGCGTGGCGACGAAACTTGAATTGCCCACACGGATACGCGACAATCGCGCTCCGCTTCTTCGCACCACGATCCGCACCGTCCCGATGCGCAACGCCACGCCTTTTGCCGCTGGCCGCCGGTTCGACGTCATCTGCCTCGGCCGGTTCGCGGTCGACTTCTATGCGCAGCAGATCGGCGCCCGCCTCGAGGATGTCACCAGCTTCGCCAAGTACCTCGGCGGGTCGTCGGCCAACACCGCGTTCGGCTGCGCGCGACTGGGTCTGAATGCCGCGCTGATCTCGCGCGTCGGCGACGACGGTCTCGGGCGCTTCCTGGTCGAGACGATAGCGCGCGAAGGATGCGACGTCAGCCATGTCGGCATCGATCCGTCGCGCCTGACCGGCGCGGTCGTTCTGGGCATCGAGGACAAGGACACGTTCCCGCTTATCTTTCTGCGCGAGAACTGCGCCGACATGGCGATTGCCGAGGCCGATGTCGACGAGTCGTTCATCGCGCAGAGCAAGGCGCTGCTGATCACCGGCACGCACTTCTCGACGGCGCACGTCGATCGCATCAGCAATCTCGCGCTCGACCGCGCCCGGAAAAACGGCGTACGCACGATACTCGACATCGACTATCGCCCGGTGCTCTGGGGATTGACCGCGCGCGGCGACGGCGCCACCCGCTACGTGCGCTCCGACACGGTCACCGCGCACCTGCAGCGCATCCTGCCGAAGATCGACCTGGTCGTGGGCACGATCGAGGAATTCAACATCGCCGGCGGCAGCACCGACATCATCGAATCGTTGCAGGCGGTGCGCCGGGTCACGGCGGCGGTGCTGCTGGTCAAGCGCGGGCCGCTGGGCTGCGCGGTGATCGACGGCCCGATACCGCGCTCGCTCGACGACGCGTTCAATGGCCGCGGCGTCAACGTCGACGTGCTGAACGTACTGGGCGCGGGCGACGCCTTTTCGGCCGGATTCCTGTCCGGCTGGGTCCGTGGCGCGGACTACGACGCCTGCTGCCGCTACGCCAACGCCTGCGGTGCGCTGGTCGTCTCGCGCCACGGCTGCGCGCCGGCGATGCCGACGCGCGTCGAGCTCGATTATTTTCTGGCCAACGCCGCGCAGATTCCGCGACCGGACCAGGATGCAAAGCTGACGCGGCTGCATCGCGTCACCGCGCCGCGCCCGGTGCACGACCCGGTGTTTGCGTTCGCGTTCGATCATCGCAACCAGTTCTTCGATCTGGCGCAGGAAGCGGGCGCCGCGGAAGCGGAGCTGCCGAAGCTGAAGAAGCTTTTTGTCGAAGCCGTCGGACAGACCGAAGCCGCCCTCGGACTGGCCGGTTCGATCGGCATGCTGTGCGACGATCGCTACGGGCAGGATGCGCTCAACGCCGCCACCGGACGCGGCTGGTGGATCGGCAGGCCGGTCGAGCTGCCGGGATCCAACCCGCTGGTGTTCGATCGCGGCCGGTCGGTCGGAACGACGCTCATCGCTTGGCCGCGCGAGCATGTCGTCAAATGCCTGGTCAAGTTCCATCCCGATGACAGCATCGATAACCGCCTGGAGCAGGAAGCGCAACTTCGCGCACTGTACGACGCAGTGCAGGCGAGCGGGCACGAGCTCCTGCTCGAGATCATTCCGCCGGCCGGGCTGCCACGCGACGCCGACACTGTCGTCCGCGCGATCGAGCGACTGTACAACCTGGAGATCTACCCGGAATGGTGGAAGCTCGAGCCGATGGCGGCCGGCGAGTGGGCCGCCGTCGACGCGCTGATCGAAGCGCGCGACCCGTATTGCCGTGGCGTGCTGCTGCTCGGGCAGGCTGCGAATGCAGCCACGCTCGCTGCCGGCTTCGCCGCCGCGCGCGCGAGCCGCACCTGCCGCGGCTTCGCCGTGGGGCGGACGATCTTTCACGAGCCCAGCCGCAAGTGGCTCGCCGGCGACATCGACGACACGGCGCTGGTGCGCGCGGTTCGCGCGAATTTCGAGGCGCTGATACGCGCGTGGCAGGTCGCTCGCGGCGAGCCGGCGGATCACACGGAGGAGGCTGCGGTATGAGCCGCGGAGCAGGGGCCCCGCGCAGCGGGGATGCGACCGGCGAAGGCCGCAGGATGAGCGGCACGGTGCGGCTGACCGC
>DATNAR010000069.1:0-6929 GCA_035607385.1 Casimicrobiaceae bacterium | reverse complement strand
CGTCAGCCTCCGCAGTCGTCGGCGTCATGTGCCTCGCCGCCGGCCTGCAGGGCTATCTGTTGCGCGAAGCGCGCTGGTGGGAGCGCGCGGTTCTGGTCGCGGCCGCCTTGTTGCTGATCAAGCCGGGCTATATCAGCGATGCGATCGGGCTCGTGCTTCTCGCGGGAGTGGTGTTGTCGCAAAAGCTGGCGCCGGTGAAATAGCGACCGGCGCGCAAGTTGTCGGGCAGGCACGACAGGCTGCGCGGCGGCGAACTTCTCCCGCGGGGCGCGGACCAACGCTTGGCGCGGCCGATGCGGCACCGGGCATGCATCGACAATGGGAGAATGATCATGGCAGCTCGCTCTGCGGCGGACCCGACACATCGGCTCAATGCGATTGACGGCGACGATCTGACGCTCGCCGCCGACGCCGATGCCCGGCCGACACGGCCGCCTCGTCGGAACGGCGGGGCGCGGCTGATCTGGGTGGCCTTGGCGCTGCTTCTGCTGGGAGCGCTTGCCTATTTTCTGTGGCAGAAGAACCAGCAGAACCAGCCGATTCCGCCGAGTCCGTCGGCACCTGCGGCCGCGGTGCCTCCGGCCGCCGAGGCGCCGCCCGCGATCAATCACCCGATCGAGCAGGCGCGGGCGACGGTGCCGCCATCGGTCGAGCAAAAGCCTCTTCCTGCGCTCATGGTCAGCGATACAACGATGCAGAATGTGCTGGCCGATCTGTTCGGCGCCGCGACGCTGGGCCGGATCTTCTACGAGGATGCGATCGTTCACCGTTTTGTCACCACGGTCGACAACCTGCCGCGCAAGACGCTGCCGCCGCGCTACCTGCCGGTCAAGGCGCCGGGCGGAACGTTCGTCACGGCCGGCAGCGACGAAGCGCTGGCGATCGGCGCCGACAACGCCGCGCGCTACGCCCCGTACGTACGGCTGGTCGATGCGGTGGACGCGAAAACGCTGGCCGGCATCTACGTGCACTACTACCCGCTGCTGCAGGAGGACTACCGCGCGCTCGGCTATCCCAACGGCTACTTCAACGACCGTGTGGTGCAGGCGATCGACGATCTCCTTGCCGCCCCCGACCTCACGCAGCCCGCCGCGCTGGCGCAGCCGAAGGTCTTGTACGTATACGCGGATCCCGAGCTCGAATCGCGCTCCGCCGGCCAGAAGATCATGATGCGCATGGGCAGCGAGAACGCCGCGCGGATCAAAGCCAAGTTGCGCGAAATACGCGCGGAAATCACCGCGCCCGGCACGGCGGCGCTCCGAAAAAAATAGCGCTCTGCCAGCAGGACCGCATCGATGGACGAACCCATGGCGACACCGCGACTGCTCACGCGGCGCCGGGCGCTTGCGCTGCTCGGCGCGTCAGGCGCGGCGTTGCTCGCGGCGCGACACGCTGCCGCCGCAGCGAACGACGGCTCGCCCCCGGCGTGCATCGTCCGTCCGCGCCAGACCGAAGGCCCGTTTTTCGTCGAAGGTGACCTGGAGCGACCGGATCTGCGCCTTGACCCGCGCACGGGCGCGGCCAAGCCGGGCGCTCCACTGCGGCTTGCCTTCCGCGTCTCCCGCGTCGGTACATCCGCCTGCTCGCCGCTCACCGGCGCCCAGGTCCACATCTGGCATTGCGACGCGGCCGGCGAATACTCATCGGCACGCGACCGGCGCGCGCCAAAAGCCGGCGAGGGATTCCTGCGCGGCTTCCAGACGACCGATGCGGCGGGAACGGCGCGATTTCTGACGATTTACCCGGGCTGGTATCCCGGACGCGCGGTCCACGTGCACTTCAAGATCCGCACCGCCGCAGCGCCGGGCTCCGAGTTCACCTCCCAGCTCTATTTCGACGAGTCTCTGAGCGAGCGCGTCTACGCGACGGCGCCGTACGCGAATCGCGGGGCGCCCAGGCTTTCCAACAGCGACGACTTCCTGTTTCGCGACGGGGGCAGGCAACTTCTGCTCGACGTCCGACAGGAAAGCTCGGGTTACGCCGCCGTGTTCGACATCGGCCTGCAAGCGTAGCGATTGCGCCGCAGTCACGCGATGCGGTAAGGGTCGAGCTGCAGCGATTCGAGCCGCGCGCCGAGCAGAACGACATGGCCGGCGCGACGATGCACGCCGTCGTCGGAAAACTCGAACGAAAACGTACGGCGAAGGCGCAGCAATCCCTCCGCGTCGCGTCCGAAACGCGTACGCGCACCCTGGACGGTGTCGTCGAGAAATTGCAGGCCTTGCGCCCGGCAGGCTTCCCGCGCCGCCAGCGTCGCCGTTTCTCGCGCTCGCAGCGCATCGAATGCAATCCATCCGCCCAGCGCGACGATGATGAGTACGACAATCTCGGACATCGGAATCCGCCTTCCGCGCGGCCGCCCCGCTCTGACGTCGAGATGGGGCCAGGAACGGACAATGCAAGCGCGGGCCCGCTTCGATCCGACCGCCGGCTGCGGCTTATGCCGGCGCTTAGCTCAGCGCCGGTCGAGCGTCGGCGGACGCCATGTCTGCACCGTTAGACCGGGCGGCCGCAGCATGCGCATCATGAAGATCGCTGTTTCGCGGCCCCGATAATACCCGGGCGCGCGCATCATTTCGACGAAGCCCAGGCCGCGATACAACTGGTAGGCGGCGATATTGTCGGTGCGCAACTCGACCTTGATCGACGCAATGCCGGCGGTCGCCGCCGATTCGAGCAGCCATTCGGTCATCCGCCGCGCGATTCCGCGCCGCTGATGCGTCGTGCGCACGGCCAGCAGAACCAGGTGCGCATGCTCGTCGCCGAAGCTCATGATCGCGAACCCTGCGACGCGCTGCCCGTCGCATGCGGCCAGCGCCACGCTGTCGACGTCGTCGATCAACTGACGGATCCGGTCGGCGCGGTAGTGCCAGCCCAGTCCCGCCTCCACCAGATCGCGCGACATCAGCGCCAGCGCCGGCGCTTCGCTACGTCGAGCGAGCCGCAATGTTATTGCCGTGGCGTTCATCGCCGCAATTCTGCCACGACTGGCGCCGCCGGGGTTCAGCCAAACGCGAGCGCTTCGGCGCGGACGAAAAAAACCCGGGGAGGGCCCCGGGCTGCGGTCGCGCGCCATGCAGCGCGCGTGACAAGCTACGATTTATCGGAGTCGCGATGCGTCGCCACGTGGTTGGTGCGTGCGCGGCTCGGCGTTCGGCTTGCCGTGTGGCTCCTAGGCGTCGAAGTCCGCGCGGCGCGGAACGTTCGCGAGCTCGTCTGGTCGCCGTTGTTCAGCGTCAGCGAGTTGCGCCGCCAGGAACCCCCGCTCCAGCGGTGATCGCGGTCGCCGAAGCGGAAGGATCCGACGACAGCCGGCGGACCGTAGTAATAATAGCCCGGGTAGTAGCCGGGCCAGGTGTCGTAGTAGACCGGCCCGCTGTCATAGTAATAAGGCCGGGCGTAGCCGTACGCATACGGACCGTCGACCGGCGCCACCGCGCAGCCGCCGAGAATCAAACCCGCGGCCAACGCTACGAGACTCGAAGTCACGATCGGTTTCATCAGTACCTCCTGCCGTTTCCGGCCTCTGAAAACAAGAACGGGCCGGTCTCCCGGCCCGCTCACTTCCTGCGCCCGTTATCGGGCTCGAGGAATGTAGTCGTTATTGTTTTTCTTCCGCTTGCTCTCCTTCGTACTCGAGAGTAGGGACAAGTGCTGCCGTCGCATCTAATCCGAATCCGGCCTCGATGTTTCGACTTGTTGTCCCTACATGGCTCCCATTCTGGCCGAGGCCGGTTCGATCGAGAATCGGCGTTTGTCTGAATTTGTTGTAAGACAAACGCTTGCGACCCGGCGGCGCACGGTCAGCGCTGCTGCTGACTGCCCGTTTTTTGCGACGACTCGCCGGCGTGCGATCCCACGCCGCTGGTGGCTTGCTCGTCCTTGATCTCCAGCGAGCGGCTGCTGGGCCGCTTCTGCGGCGCCTGCAGTGCGATCTCGAGCACGCCGTCGCGGAAACTCGCGCTCGCCGTCGAAGGGTCCGCACCCTCGGGCAGCGGTATCGTGCGGTAGAAGCTGCCGTAGCTGCGCTCGCTTCGATAATAGCCCTGCTCGCGGCTGGTTTGCTCCTGCCGGCGCTGCCCCTGCAACGTGATCGCGTCCTCGTCGACTTCCACCTTGACGTCTTCCTTCTTGACCCCCGGCAGGTCGGCCGTCACGATCAGCTTGCCGTCGCGCTCGAACATTTCCAGGTGCGGCGACCAAAGCGCCGCGCCCTGCTGGCCGCCCGAAGTCAGAGCTCCCTGCCACCCCGGCTCACCGAACGCCCCGCGCCCGAAACCGAATCCTTCGAACAGGCGGTCCATTTCATCGCTGATGCGCCGCATGACGGAAAACGGGCCGCTGCCGTAGCCGCCGTAATTCGACCACGGCGCCGCCTGCGTCCCGCCGCGGGGTTGCAGCGATCCACCGTACTGGCTTCCCGCGCGTTGCGCGCCGTAGTTCTGCTCGGTGCCGCGTTGTCCCTGCTCTGCCCCCTGCTGTGCACGCGCCGCGCCGGTCGGCCCCATGTCGGCCGATTGTTGGCGCCCCTGCTCGCGTCCTTGCTTGTCGTTGCTAGCCATGGATCTCTCCTGCGAAATCGAATTGTCGATCGATAAGTTCGTCCGTCACCGACCAGGCTCCGTTGCCTCATGAACAGGCGCCGACGAAAAGCGCAGTTGCACCGGTTGTCCGGTCATTGCACCGCACCCGCAATCGTTGGCGACGGGGCGTGGAATCACGCCATGTTTTCGAGGAGTCGTGCCGGTCGATATGCAGGCAAAGCCGCGCGGCATCGCTCCCCTGACTCCGAGCCTGCCGCCGCCTTCGCTGCATACGAGTATTTTTTCGGAAAAATGGGACGCAAAAAATCAGCGCACGTCTGATTTTTCTGTAGGACTTGCCCGGGGCGGAACGCTTCAGCCGGAGTGCCTGCCTCGCTTGGGCGGCCGGCCGAAGCAGAACAGAACGCTGGCCAGCGCGAGCGCAATGACCAGCGGCGACACCAGCAACGTCGCCAGCCAGTTCCAGGTGCCGGTCGGATCGAACGTGTGCAGGCACAAATACATCACCGCCGGGGCGGCGAGCGTCGCGGCCAGCGTGGCCCGGGTCGTGTCGCGAAACAGTCGCTCGGATGCGATCCCGATCAGCACCGGCAACACGAACAGCACGACGAATGCCCGCATAGTGCATGCCTCGAGCGCCGCGAGGCTGCCTCACCGACAACCGCGCGACCGTCCGGATATTTTGCGACTGGAGTCCCGGCGATGCAATGCGGCGGCGCCGGCGCTGCTGCCTTATCCGGCAAGCGCCGGCTCGTCGTTCGCGCGCGTCCGAAACGTGATCGAGTAGCGCAGTTCCCGGGCCGGCAGCATGCTGTGCTGCCATAGCCAGCGTATCGGGCCCTGCATCACGTAGAGCGAGCGCGGTTCCAGCTCGAGGACGAGCGTCTGCCGGGGCTCCGCGTTCGGATCGAGCGGCCGGAAACGCATCGTGCCCCGCCCTTTGAGCGAGAGGCCGAAGACGACGCCGTACGCGGGCTTGTCGCGGTGCCAGCCGATCGGCGCCCCCGGCTGGTACTCGCTCACCAGCGTGTGCACGAATGCCAAGCGCGAGATGCCGAAGGCCTCCGCGATCCGCTGCTGAAGCGCCGCCAGGAACGGCGGAACGGGCCCCGAGGAAAACGATTCGCCGTCGTCGTATGCATCGGTGGTGTCGACGTCGCCGTCGGCATGGAAATGGACGACTCGCCGCCGCGCGATGTATTGCTGGAAGCGCGCCTGGCGGAACGGCAGCGGGGCGATCGCGGCGAGCAGCGCCGCCTCTTCCGCTCGCGTCAGGAACTGCGGGCGGTAAACGAGCCCATGCGGCAGCCGCGGCGGCAGCTCGAACAGCTCGCTCTGGCTGCCATCGACAGGCGAACCGGCCGCCCGCGCGCGGAAGCGGTCCGCTCCGGCCGCGAGCTCAACGGTCCGCTGCGGCCGGCTCATCAGGCCGCGTCACCACATGAATACGACATGCCGGCGGGCGCCGTCCGGAATATCGACGCTGTGCTGCTTGGGCACGCCGTTCCAGTCGGCAACGATCGTATAGTCGCCGGGAGGCAGTCGTACGAGCAGCAGCGGTCCGGTCGACGTCGTGTCGAGCATCTGGCGGCCCTGCGCGTCGCGGATGTCTACCTTGACGTCGGCCACGTAAGCGCCCGGACTGGTATCGCCTTCCGCGGTGCGCGCCGAAGCGAATTCGAGCGTCAGCGCATAATCGGCCGACTGTTGCTTCAGCGCGTCGGCCTCCTCCTTGCCGATGCCACCCGACAGGTACTGGACCGCACCGTTGCTCTGCAGTTTCGGTTCGTCGGTCGCGCTGGCAACCGGCGCCGACAGCAACGCCATCACCAGCAGCAGCAGCGTCAGCAAGACGATAGCCATCAGCTCGTGCCGTACCCTGTCCCATGTCGTCATCGTTTGCTCGTCGGTCATGCCGGTCATTGCTGGCTCCTCGGTTCGCCGGCGCGAGTCAAATCGGACGCGCCCGACTTGGGAATTCTTTGCCTTCGACGGAGCAAAGTGAATCAGCCATAGTCTGAAACGCCTGTAGGACCGACCGAACCGCCGCTCGCACCCGCTCCGCGCGCCGGCTGGCATAATATCCGTCTATTCTGCTGACGAAATGCCGACGATGAAAAACGCCACCCTTATTGCTGCACTCGTTACCGCGGCCGTGCTGCTGGGCGGATGCTCGAAGGCCCCCGACCCTCCAATCGCCGCGCCCAAGCCCAAGACCGAGGCCGTCGCGACGATCGCTGCGCCCGCCGCGGCAAACGGCGCCGAGGCCCGGCATCCAGGCGACGGCATCGCCTGGCAAAAGGGCGATGTCGACGCGGCCTTCGCGTCGGCGATGGCGCAGAACAAGCCGGTGTTCCTCTACTGGGGGGCCGTCTGGTGCCCGCC
>DATNAR010000068.1:0-5795 GCA_035607385.1 Casimicrobiaceae bacterium | reverse complement strand
AGTCGTCCCACGCGGCGGCGCGGGACGTGGAGGGAAGCGACGCCGGGCGCGTCGCTTGCTGGCAGCCGGAAACGACGAGCAGCAGCGCAGCGGCAAGCAGCGCCACGGCCGTCGACAGGATTCTGGTTTTCATCGATCGGTTGGTAGGCCGTACTGGACTCGAACCAGTGACCAACGGATTAAAAGTCCGCTGCTCTACCAACTGAGCTAACGACCCAAAGGGCGCGGATTATAGCGAATCTGGCGCACTCTCGCAAAGGCGAGCGCCGTTCGCGCCGACAGAAAACGACTGCGTGCCGCTAATTCAGATCGCGCGTCAGGAAACCGGGCAGCGACATGAAGTCGATGCCTTCGTCGCGCAGCGATTCGGCTTCTTCGGGCGAGGCCTGGCCGCGAATGCCGCGCTTGGGCGCTTCGTCGTAGTGGATCTTGCGCGCTTCCTCGGGAAACGCGCGCCCGACGTTCTCGGCGTTCGCCACGAGGCGCCGCATCAGCTTCAGCGCCTCGGCTTCGCCGGAGGTGACCGTTGCGGTTTCAGCTTGAGCTTCGGATTGACGTTCGTCGGCCGGCATCGCCGCGCGTCCGACCTGCACATTGGCCGACGGCCGGCGCTCGATCGCGGCGTCGTCGCACACCGGGCAACGGATCATCGTTCGCTCGTGCTGGCGCGCGTAGTCCTCGGTCGAGGCGAACCAGCCCTCGAACCGATGCTGCCGCGCGCATACCAAATCGTAAACAATCATTGCAGCGCTTTCATGCGGCGAGGCTCGTTGTCCATTCCGACTCGCCAATACTGGTACTTCGATGCGGCCACACATCCGGCGATGATCGCCCCGAAGGCCAGGAACGATCCCAGCGCCAGCGTCGAAATGCCGCTCAGCCCCTGGCCGATCGTACATCCGAGCGCAGTGACGCCGCCAAATCCCATTAACACTCCGCCAGCGATATGGTTGACAAGATCCTCGGTCGAGGCGAACCCCTCCCAGCGGAAGGCGCCGGTCGCAAGCGCGGTTACCCCCGATCCCGCCGCCACGCCGAGCACGCCGGCGATGCCGAAGGTGACGAGCTTGGACTGATCGCTCCACAACAGCAATAGTTCCAGCAAGTAGGCCGCCGGGGCGACAAAGCTGAACGACTCGGCGCGTGCCGAATTGGTGGCGACAAAGGCTTCTTCCAGCGTCCTCGGGTCTTCGGCGACATACCCGATATGGCCCGACACATACCACCCGCCGACGATCACCGCCCCGATGACGACGCCGCCGATCGTGAGCTCGCGGCTGCTGCGGAAATCACGGCTGGCGAAGACGAACACCGCGATGGCCGCGGCCACCGCCAGCGCGATGCCCAGGCGGGTAGCCGGACCGCCGCCGCCCAGGCGGGCGGCAAAGCTGCCCAGATCGGAGCGCGCGATCCCCAGCGGGGCGACGTCCCAGCGCACGACGTCCAGCGCATTGACGCGCCAGACGGCGAACAAGCCCTTCAGCGTCATATAGGCCGATATCGCCAGCACGATCAGCACCACCAGGGACTTGAGGCTTCCACCGCCGAGCCGGATCAGCGTCTTGCTGCCACAACCTGAAGCAAGGGTCATGCCGAAGCCGAACAGGAATCCGCCCACCAGGCAGGAAAGCCAGGCGATCCGCGGCGTCGTATAGATCGTCTTCGACAAGTCGATGAGCCCCGCGGCTTCCAGCGACGCCGCGCCGGCGATCGCGACGGCGATCGCCAGCAGCCACATGCGCATCCGCCGCCAGTCGCCGATGTTCACGATGTCGGTTATCGCGCCCATCGTGCAGAAGTTGACCCGGTTCGCGACGGCGCCGAAGACAAAGGCCAGTGCGAAAGCGAGCCAGGCGACGAGTGCAGGAAGATGACTCGAATCCGGCATGGCCGGCGATTATCGCATGCGCGTCGGCCCGCCCATTCGCTTAACCCCGACGCGCGGGCGCGCTCGTTTACAGCCTGGACCGCGACGTCCGAGCGGCAACAGGAGATACGATGAAACGAACCGGAAACCTACTGGCGACGCTGGTCGCCTCAGCCATAGGCGCGACGATGCTGGGTGCCTGCGCCACCGTCGATGCGCACTGGCCGCCCGAGCCCGCGGCGGTCGAAATCTACGACCGCACCGAAGGCCGCGTGCTGCCGAGCTACATGCACCAGGGCCGGCGCTACGTCGTCGGCAAGCCGGGCAACGAATACTCGATCCGCGTGCGCAATCAGAGCGGGGGGCGCGTGCTCACGGTGATGAGCGTCGACGGCGTCAACGCGATCTCGGGCGACACTGCATCGACTGCGCAGACCGGCTACGTGCTTTCGCCGTACGAAAGCGCCGACATCGCCGGATGGCGCAAGAGCATGTCGAGCACCGCGGCGTTCTACTTCACGACGCTGCCCGATTCGTACGCCGCGCGCACCGGCCGGCCGGACAACGTCGGCGTGATCGGCATCGCCGTGTTCCGCGAGCGGCCGCGCCGGGTGGTCGAGCAGCAACTCGAGCGGCTGGAGCGCCGCGACACAGCGCGCGATGCCGCCGAGCCGATGGCCAAAGCCGCCAAGCCCGCCAGCCCCGGCGCGTTGAATTCCGACGCGCCCACCGCACCGCAGCCCAGCCTCGGCACCGGACACGGCCGCAGCGAGTCGTCGTACGCGAGCTACACCCAGTTCGAGCGCGCCAGCACCGTGCCCGAGCAGACGATCACCATCTATTACGACTCGTACCAGAATTTGCTGGCACAGGGTGTGCCGGTCGGCGCGCCACGCGTAGCGCGCTGGCAACCCGATCCGTTTCCCGATCGCGGCCGATTCACGCCGGACCCGCACTGAATTCGGGAGGTCTGCCGGCCGGCGCCAATCCCGCTCGGCAGCCGGGCGGCGGCCGGCGGCGCACAGGGCCGCGCGAGCGATCGCGCGGCTTTGCGCGCTGGTGGGCGGTTGTTGCGCACGCAAGCGGCGGGCATACTGGTCGCGCGATGCGCGGGCATGCCGATTCCAGCGACGAGGACTTGATGCTCGCCTATGCGGCTGGCGACGCCGCGGCATTCGATACCCTCTACGCCCGCCACAAGAGTGGCGTCTATCGCTATCTGCTGCGTCAGTGCCGCGACGCCGGCATCGCCGAGCAGCTTTTCCAGGACGTATGGATGAATCTGATCCGCGTGCGCGCCAGTTACCAGCCCAGCGCCAAATTCACGACCTGGCTGTACACGCTCGCGCATAACCGCCTGATCGACCATCATCGCGCCAGCGGTCGCGTCACGCTCGTCTCCACCGACGACGAAAGTCACGCCGACATCGTCGCCGCCCTGCCCGCAAGCCGCCGCAACGAGCCGGAATCCCGCGCGTCCAACCGTGAGCTTGGCGCGCGGCTCAAGGATGCGGTGGCCGCGCTTCCGGCTGCCCAGCGCGACGCCTTTCTGCTGCAGCAGGAGGGCGGTCTGACGCTCGAAGAAATCGCGGCGCTGACCGGCGTCGGCGCCGAGACGGTCAAGAGCCGCCTGCGCTATGCGACCAACAAGCTGCGCGCCGAGCTCGCCGATCTTTCTCCTCAGCTGCGCGAGGACACCGGATGAATTCCGCCGACGAGCATCGCGATCCCGACGTCGACGCCGCGTGGCGCGCGGCCAGCCGCGACCAGCCGCCGCCGGCGCTCGATGCCGCGATTACGGCCGCGGCGCGGCGCGCGGTCGGCGCCGGACCGAAGCGCTTGGGCGCGCCGCGCGCCTGGTGGCCGGTCGCGGCCGCGGCAGTGGTCGCCGTCGTCGCGATCGGCATTGTCGAGATGACTCCGCCGGACGAAATCGTGCCGACCGAGATTGCACCGGCCGCGCCGCAGGCGACGCCGCCCGCGGCACCGCAACCTCCCCAGGACACGCGGCGCGACGAGCGCGCCGCCGCGCCCGCCGGCGCCTCGCAGCCGGCGCCGCCCCGCATCGAAGCGCCGCGCAAGGTTGAGCGCGCGGCGCCGCCGGTTCGCGCCGATGCGCCGGCTACCGCAGGCGAGGCGACGCGTGGAACTACTGCAGCGGAGCCGGCTCCCCGGCGCGAACCCGCCGCAGCGCGCGAGGCCCCCAAGCCGGGCGTTCCCTTTCCTGCCTCGCCGTCCGATGCGAGCCCGGCGATGAACGCGGCGGCATCCGCCACCGACGGCCTGCGCGCGATGCCGCCGAGTCCGAAGGCGCGGCAACAGACGCCGCCTTCGAGCGCCGGCGCAAGCGCGCCGCAGGCGCCGGCACCGTTCGCGGAAGACAAGCGCCAGACCACCGCCGGAGCCGCCGGCGCGCTTGCCGCCCGCCCCGAAGCCGCGCCGGCCAGCGAGCCGCCGGCGCTCGCCAAGCGCACGAAGGACAGCGAAGCGGTGACCGACGAGGCGCAAGCGCGGACCGTCGACGAATGGATCCGGCGGATCCGCCGGCTCAAGGCCGAAGGCAGGAACGATCTCGCGGCCAAAGAGCTCGCCGCGTTCCGCGCGCGCTACCAGGAACGCGCGGACGCGCTGCTCCCCGCGGATCTGCGCGAAACCAAACCTTGAGCGATCCGCGCTAGCGCGTCGCCGCGGCGCGAGCGCGCAGCAGCTTTTTGATCGGCGCCGGCAGTGCCGCGCCGCCGGCATCCGCCAGCGGCAGCCACAGCAGGCCGGGCTCTTCCGCGCGTCGCGGCCAGTGGCGAACCGCACAGGGCAGCGGCTCGAGCGTCAGCCGGAAGTGGGTAAAGCCGTGCTCGATCGAAGGCAGCGCGGCGCCGGGTGTCACGTCGGCGGCAAAGCGCGCGCGGCAATGCGCGACCGCGTCGGCGCCTGCGACGAGCTCGGGCAGGCTCCACAGGCCGGCCCAGATGCCGACGTTCGGCCGGCGCTCGAGCAGCACCTCACCGCGCCGCTCGAGCAGCAGCACCGTGGTCGCGCGCTGCGGCAGCACTTTTTTTGCGCGCCGTCCCGGAAGCTCTGCGATCCGATGTTCGCGGCGTGCGACGCAGTCGGCGGCGACCGGGCAGACATCGCAGCGCGGCCGCGCGCGCAGGCACACGGTGGCACCCAGGTCCATCAGGGCCTGCGTATAGGTTTCGATATCGCGCGCCGGGAGCAGCGCCTCGGCGCGACCCCAGAGCGCGCGTTCGACGGCCGGATCGGAAGGCAGGCCGCCGATGCCGGCGTGGCGCGCCAGCACGCGCTTCACGTTGCCGTCGAGGATCGCGCCACGCGCGCCGAAGGCGAACGCCGCGATCGCCGCCGCGGTCGAGCGTCCAATGCCGGGCAGCGCTGCGATCGCCGCCGCATCGCGCGGAAAAGCGCCGCCGTGCTGCGCGACCAGCGTCTGCGCGGCGCGATGCAGCATATGCGCGCGCCGGTAGTAGCCCAAGCCGCTCCACAGCTCGAGCACGCGATCGGTCGGCGCGGCCGCGAGGCTCGCCACGTCGGGGAACGCCGCGATGAATCGCTCGAAATACGGGATGACCGTCGCGACCTGCGTCTGCTGCAGCATGACCTCGGAGAGCCAGATGCGATACGGATCGCGCGTGTTCTGCCAGGGGAGATCGCGGCGGCCGGCTCGCCGCTGCCATGCGATGAGGCCGGTGGCAAACCGCGTCACGACGTTTGAGGCGAAGCGCGCCGGGTCCGGCGTGCGTCGCCTCACCGCGAGGACAAGCGCTGCCGTGCCTTGGTCGCCGCTTCCGAGGTCGGATACTTGGCGACGACTTCCTCGAGCGTGCGCCTGGCTGCCGGCGTCTCGCCGAGCTCGACCTGACAGCTCGCGATGTTGAGCAACGCGTCGGGAACCTTCTGGCTGTCCGGGTAG
>DATNAR010000039.1:0-4731 GCA_035607385.1 Casimicrobiaceae bacterium | reverse complement strand
CTTCAGTGCCGATCCAGCCGGTAGATGCGCGACTCGCCGTAACCTTTGGCGAGCGCCGTTCGTCCGACGTATTCGAGCAAGAATTCATCGCGGCCCGTCGCCGCCAGCGTGGCGGCGAATGCCTCGCTGGCGTACACCATGCCCGGTGGCGTCACCGGCTCGATGCGCGCGGCTTTGGTGACGCTGGAACCAAAATAGTTGTCGCGGCCGATGATCGGATCGAAGCCGCAGAATACCGGCCCCGCGTGCAGCGCGATCCGGATCGGGCTGGCCTCCGACAAGCCGAGCGATGCCCAGTCGACGTCGAGCATGTTCTCGAGAAACGATAGCGCGAACGCGGCGCCGTTGCGCGGAGCGTCGAACACGACGTACAAGGCGTCGCCCCAGGTGCTGGCCAGAAGCGGCTTGACCGGCGAGGCCGCGATTTCTCCGGCTGCGATCTTCCAAAAGCTCTCCTGGAAGAACGGCGCCGCCGCGTCGTGCACCCGGCTGAACCCGGCAAAGTCGGCGAATAGCAAGGTCTTGAGCGAGCGCTGCGGTCGCGGGGGCGCGGTCGGCATCGAATGCCCGGAAGGCGTCTGCGACAACGCTGGCGCCGCTTCGACTGCTCGCTGCGCAACCGGCGTGACTGCCGGTCCGGCGAGCGCCGCGTCGGTTCGCATCCTCGCCAAGTCCAGCACTTGCGGCGGCCCGACGTGGCTCGTCCACCGGTCGAACGAGGCCTGCGTGCCGCCGACCCGTCCCGGCGCCGCGGCGTCGATCACGCAATACAACGAGGGAACCGTTTGCAGCTGGGCGGCGCGCAGTATCGAAAGTCCTTCGAGCAGCATGGCGGCCTGCTCGAAAAGGACTTCGTCGCCGAGATAGGGCTCATCGGTCGCCATGATCACGCGAGCCGCGCGCGACAGCGCGGCGTCGAAGCGCTCGCTCCAGTCGCCGCCGCCAACGGCCACGCTGGTGCGCACGAAGTCCCCGCGCTCGAACGGCAACACGATATTGACTTCGGCGCCGGCCTCGAGCGCGGCTTCGATGAAAATCAGGTCGGCGCCGCACGCCGCCGACGTGTAGACGATCGGCGTATTCAGCCGCGCGACATGCTCGCGGACCGCGGTCCGGACGGTGGGAACCAACGCCGCCGGAAACCGCGGCACAGGCCGGTCGGGCGCGTCGATCATGTGGCCGGCGAATGCGACGATGTCGGGTGCGGGCAGATGTTGCAATGCTTCTATCGCTTGCGGTGCCACGCGGGCGAGCAGCTGCAGTTGCCGCCGCATCGTGGCCACACTCCCGGCATCGCCAGCGCTTCGCGCGTAGGCCGAGGCATAGCTTCGCGCGGCCTGATCCAGTTGGCCGAGGATGAGTTGCGCCTCGCCCAACGTTGCGTCGTCCCAGAATGTGCGCTTCGTTCCCCGCTCGGTCAGGCGCGCGACGATCTGCTGCGCCAGCGTCGATGCCGCCGGACGGTCGCCGAGCAGCAACGAGAGCGTGGCCGCGTTGATGCCGGGATACACGTCCTGTTCCAGCGCATAAGCTGCCAGATATTCCTGCCGCGCCCGTTCGGCCATCGCCCTTCCTTCGGGCTTGTCGGGCGCGCGCTGATAGGCGTCTTTCCACAGGCGCCCGCGCAAGCTCAGGATATCGGCCAGATGCGCCTGTCCATTGCCGGCGGCCTCGGCCTGGTCCAGCAACGCATGAGCACGGTTCGACGCACCTGAGCGTGCGTGCGCCAGCGCGCCCCAGTAGAGCAGCATCACATCCGCCGGATGTTGCGGAATCTCTTCGCGGAAAAGATCGCACGCGTCCCACGGCGATCCCTGTTCGAGGTGCTTGCGGATGCGGGCGCACGCTCGCGCGGCTGCATCGCCGGACGGCGTCGAGGCTGGGCCGGGAGCTGGGTTCTCCATGCAGGACCTTGAAACGCGGCGCAACAGCCGCTAGTGACGCGCCCTCTGCTCCTCGGCGATCTGACCGCGCAGATAGACGACGCTGAGCTGGCGGCGCATCTGCGGGGGCAAGCCGTCGATGATCGCCGCGGCCTGGCTGACTTGCGCCGCCTTCTCGCCGGGAGCGGCGACGGCGGAAACATAGAGCGCCTGCGCGAACTGGACGCGCTGGGTGACGTCCTCGTTGTCCTTGCGCTCGGCAAGTCCGCGATGCCGCTTGAGCACGGGATCGACGATCTGCTGCGCTTCGGTATACCGCTGCAGTCTCGCCGCGATCAAGGCGGCGAGCATCAGCTGGTCGTCGGCATCGCGCTCTTCCGCCAAGGTGCGCGTCGGGATGCCGCGCCGAATTGCCTGGGCCTTCTTGATGTCGGCGTCCGCCGCCGCGAAGTCGCCGAGACGGTACGATGCCACGGCCGAGGTTCGATACGCGACCTCGAGCGCGCGGTTCCGGCTCAGCTCTTGCTGCGGGTTAAGGTTCTTTATCTGCTCGAGGCGGCGGGCCGACGCGCGGGCCTCTTTGCGCACCGTTTCGTAGTCGCGCGCTGCCAGTGGCAGCGCATAGGCGCCATAACCTAGCCCGGTAGTCGGGTATCCGTAGTAGCCGAGGAACTCCGGCAAGTAGGTCCGGGCGAACGAATCCGGGGCCAGACCGCGCACCGCCAGATCGACGAACCGGCGGTTGGCCGCTAGCGCGGCCTCCGCGGCCGGCGCGTTGCCCGAGTCGGCCTCGAGCATCGCCAGGTAGCCCGACGCGAGCGACAGCGTGACCCCGATCATGCCTGATTCATTGACATGTCCCTCGACGTCGGCTCCGGCACGCCACTGTTTCTGCGCTCCCTGAACATCGCCGGCCGCGAGCGACCAGAAGCCCGCTCCCATCCTGGCGCTTACCAGATTGTTCCAGGCAATCTGGTTGCTGGGATCGAGCGCGACCATCGCCGCCCAGTCGCGCGCGCCCTGCTCGCTCAGCGCAAGGGCCTTGCGCACGTGCAGATCGAATCCTTCGGTGGCGGACAGGCTTTCGCTCATCAAAGCGCGAGCGCGCAGCGCCGACATGTTCCCGGGACGTTTTTCGAGCACCTGGTCGGTCAGCTTGACGGCATCGGCGCCGACCTCCCTGACCCGGTCGTAGCGGCCCAAGGCCTGCAGCGCACCCATTTGCCACGCGGAGGCTTCCGCATAAGCGACGGCGGCAGGCAGGTCGTTGAGCTTCAGGTCATCGATGCTTCGATAGGCCTTGCGCGCTTCCTCCAGCGTCGCTATGGCCGCCTCTTCTTCTTCGGTCTGGCCTTGGGAGAAGCCGAGGTACGTCATCGCCAGGCCATAAGCGCGCCGCAACGGAATCGAAGGGTTGGGCGATGCCATCAAGGGTTGCAGCACGTCGACCGCCTGGGTAGCCAACACCCGTTCATCGGCGCGTCGGTTCTGGCTCCCCGCGACCCGGCCTTGGGACAGCAGCCCCACGCCCAATCCGATCGCCGTCGCCTCGGACTGATCGCCCCCCTTGCGCAGCTTGGTCAAGACGGCGACAGCCTCCGACAGTGCCTTGCCGCTTTCATCGAGCTTCGACTGCGTGCGCAGCGCCGACCCGTAGCGCACCAGCGCCAGCGCGCGGTTGCGGTCGGTCTCGGCGGTGCGCAGCTCCGGCGGCAGCGCCGCGTAATAGTCGATCGCTCGCTTCGACAACGCGGCGACAATATCGAGCCGGCCGACCGGTTCGAGCTCGAGATAGAAATCGTCCAGCAGGTAGACGATCAGCTTCTCGGCTTCGCCCCGCGCGGTTTCGGCAAGCTGCCTGGTTTGCTGCGCCTTGAGCTCCGCCTCCTGCGCGCGCTTCATGCTGAGGTAGCCGAAAACGGCGCTCCCCAGTGCGCCGATCGCGAGCACGACGCAAATCGCCGCGACCTGCCGCGCGCGCACCAGTGCCTTGCGCGTGGCGAGCTCGCGCGCGCGCTGCGCCGCGAGCTGCCGCTCGGCCTCGTCGCGCGCCTCGCGCTCGTAGCGCAAATCGCGGCTCGCCTTGACGACACTGCACAGGACGTCGTGCGTCAGCTCGACCCGGCGCAAATCCAGCCGCTCCTCGATACGCAGCAGGCGGCGGTCGACGAGCTTGGCCAGCGTGTCGGGCGGCGCGCCGACCGCGGCGAACGCCTTGCGCACGCGCTCCTCGGCCAGGCTTTCGCGAAAGCCGGACTCGGTGAGCATCTCGTCCTCGATGAATTGCCGCACGCCGGCCGGCTGGTCGGCCAGCGCGCGCTCGTAGAACTCGCTCAGGATCGTATCGCGCGAGCCCGCCAAGAGATCGGCGGAGATCTCGGTCCGCCCCTGCGCGATGCGGGCGTTGTTGAGCTCGCGGCAGATGAGGCTCAGCAGCGACGGCTCGACCTCGGCATTGGGCAGCTCGGAGCCGCCGGCGATGAAACGCACGATCGACTCGGCCACTTCCTCGGACACGAGCTTCCCGCCCGGCTTCAGCACCGCGGACAGCGCCTGAGCACCGGTCATCCGGGCCAGCCGCATCCGGTTCTGCGTGATCGAGGGCATGATGCCCTTCACGCCTTCGAGATGGGCGAGATAGTCCTCGCGCAGCGCGATCAGTATCCGGTAGTCGCCGCGGGTGAAGTCGAACCGCTCGGCGGCAGCCTCGTCCTGCTCGATCCTGGCTTCGAGCGCCTTGGGCGCGCGGTTCTCGACCAGGTCGGCGAGGTCCTCCAGAAATTGCGCGGCGCGCTTGCGGCCGAAGTCGTCGCTTTGCGCCAGCGTGAAGATTTCCTCGAACTGGTCG
>DATNAR010000007.1:0-8476 GCA_035607385.1 Casimicrobiaceae bacterium | reverse complement strand
CGTCGTCGGCCGCGGCCAGCCGCGCTTCGCGGCTCGATTGGGTCGCCATGATCGCGCGCACCTCGGCCGGGGTCATGCCGCTGCGCGCGACGACTCGCAAGACCTGTGCTTCTTCCGGGCAGTCGACGACCAGTATCCGGTCGACGGCCGATGCGAGCTTGCCGCGCTCGAGCAGCAACGGCACGACGGTGACGCCGTAGGGTCCTTGCCAGGCGGCCATCTCGCGCTTCGCCGCGGCGGCGATCAAAGGATGCAGCGCGGCTTCGAGGCGTGCGCGGGCGGCAGCATCCGCGAAGACGCGGCTGCGCAATCGTTCGCGGTCGATCTCGCCGCCGGAGGTCAGCTCGACGTCGGGGAACTGCGCCCGGATCGCCGCATAGCCGGGCTGCCCCGGGGCCGACAGTTGATGGGCCAGGCGATCGGCGTCGACGATCTCGACGCCGAGCGAGGCGAACGCGCTCGCCACCGCGGATTTGCCGCTGCCGATGCCACCGGTCAATCCGACGACGAATGGCATGAGCGTCCTCGAGTATCCCTCGGCGTTCCTACGCCGGCAGATAGATCGCGATCAGCGATCGGCCGAAGAAAAGCGCGATCCCGCCGGCGATCGCGAGGTAGGGTCCGAACGCCAGCGGCGTCTGGTGATCGCGCCCCTTGAATACCACGAGCGAAATCCCGATCGCGGCACCGACGACCGAAGAGAGCAGGACGATCAGCGGCAGCATCTGCCAGCCCAGCCACGCGCCAAGCGCGGCGAGCAGCTTGAAATCGCCGTAGCCCATGCCCTCCTTGCCGCGTATGAGCTTGAACAGCCAGTAGACGAGCCACAGGGTGAGATACCCGGCGATCGCGCCGATCACCGCATCGCGCAGGTTCGCGATCGGCGCGGCACCGAGAACGTTGGCCAGCAGCCCCGCCCATAGCAGCGGCAACGTGAGATTGTCGGGCAGAAGTTGCGTATCGAAATCGATCAGGGTCAGCGCCAGCAGCATCCACAGGAACACGCAGGCGGCGAGCGCCGTGGGCGTGAGGCCGCCGAAGCGCACGACCGCCGCGACCGACAGGAAGGCGGCCAAGAGCTCGACGACCGGGTAGCGAGCCGAGATCGGCGCGCGGCAGGCGAGGCAATGTCCGCGCAGGACGAGGTAGCTGACGACGGGGATATTCTCCAGCGCACCGATCCTGTGTCCGCACGACGGGCATTGCGAGCGGGGCACGATCAGGTTGTAGGCGGGCGCATCGGTCGGCGTCTCGCCGGCGAGGTCCGCGCACTGCTCGCGCCAGCCGCGCTCGAGCATTTTCGGCAGCCGGTGGATCACGACGTTCAGGAAGCTGCCGACGCACAGTCCGACGACTGCGGCGAGCACCAGGGTGGCGACATTATCGAAGGCGAAGGCGGCGGGCATCGGTCAAGGTCGCACGCGGCAAGCCATCGGAGTCATTTGCGGCGCGTTGGCGACGGTGCGGACGATGCGGGATGCTGCCGTCCGCGAACGGTCGCCGTCCGCCGGCGGCTCTCATCCGGCGGAGCGGCACGATCGCGTTTCGTTTCCCGCGGCCCCGTCAGACGACGGCGCCAAGCTTGAATATCGGCAGGTACATCGCGACGACGAGTCCGCCGATCACGACGCCCAGGAAAACGATGATGATGGGCTCGAGCAGGCTCGACAGCGCCGCGACCGCATCGTCGACTTCGCGCTCGAAAAACTCGGCAACCTTGGACAGCATGCCGTCGAGCGAGCCCGATTCTTCGCCGATCTGCGTCATCTGCAGCACCATCGTCGGGAACAGCCCGGTGTTGTGCATCGCGTTGGTCAGGCTCGTGCCGGTGCTGACCTGCGTCTGGATCTTGCGCGTACCGGCGATGTAGACGGCATTGCCCGAGGCGCCGGCGACGGCGTCGAGCGATTCGACCAGCGGCACGCCGGCGGCGAACATCGTCGCCAGCGTTCGCGTCCAGCGCGCGATCGTCGCCTTTTCCAGGATCGCCCCGATCACCGGCAGCTTGAGCGAGATGCGGTCCAGGAAGAAGCGGAACGTCGCCGAGCGGCGCTGCAGGAACAGGAACCCGGTGATCGTGCCGAATCCGATCAGCGCCATCAACCACCAGTAGGAGACGAAGAAATCGGAGATGCCCATCACGATCAGCGTCGGCGCGGGCAGGTTGGCGCCGAAGCTGGTGAACACCTGCTTGAACGCCGGGATCACCCAGATCATGATGACCCAGATGACGACGATCGCGACCACGACGACCGAAACCGGATAGAACAGGGCGGATTTGATCTTGCTCTTGATCGCCAGGATCTTTTCCTTGTAGGTCGCCAGGCGCTCGAGGATGCCGTCCAGCATGCCCGCGGTCTCGCCGGCATGCACCAGGTTGCAGTACAGCGCATCGAAGTGCGCCGGGTATTCGCGGAACGCCTGCGACAGGCTCGAGCCGGCCTCGACCCGCCCCTTGATATCCATCATCAGCCGCGCGAAGCGGGCGTTGCTGTGGCCGCGCGCGACGATCTCGAACGCCTGCAGCAGCGGCACGCCGGCCTTGAGCATCGTCGCCAGCTGGCGGGTGAAGAACGTGATGTCCTTTTCGCTGACGCGCCGGCCGCCGCGGAACGACTGGCGGCGGAGCTTCGCGATCCGTATGCCCTGGCGCCGCAGCGTCGTCGTGACGACCGTCTCGGATGCCGCGCGCATCTCGCCCCGCACCTGGCGGTTGTTGCGGTCGGTGCCCTCCCACAGGTAGGTGTATTCCTTGACGTCCCTGATCTGGGCCCTGCGTTGTACGGTTGCGGTCGCCATGATGATTCCCGTCGCGGTTGTGCGCTATTCGTTGGTTACGGCCTCGATCTCCTCGAGCGAGGTCATGCCCTGCTTGACCTTGAGGAGTCCCGATTGCCGCAGATTCTTTACGCCGTCTTTTCTCGCCTGCTCGGCGATATCGAGCGCGTTGCCGGCCCGCATGATGATCTGCCTCATGGCGTCGCTGATCGGCATCACTTCGTAGATCCCGACCCGGCCCTTGTAGCCGGTGCCGAAGCAATGATCGCACCCCACCGGGCCGTAGCACTGCCAGGTCCCGTCGATGTCCTCTTCGGAAAATCCGGCCTCGAGCAGCGCTTCGGGCGGGATCTCCTCGGGTTTCTTGCATTGCGTGCAAAGCTTGCGCGCCAGCCGCTGCGCGGTGATCAGGATGACGCTGGAGGCGATGTTGAACGCCGGCACGCCCATGTTGGCGAGCCGCATCAAGGTCGCGGGGGCGTCGTTGGTATGCAGCGTCGACATCACCAGGTGACCGGTCTGGGCCGCCTTGATCGCGATATCGGCGGTTTCCAGGTCGCGGATTTCGCCGACCATGATGATGTCCGGATCCTGCCGCAGGAAGGCGCGCAGCGCATTGGCGAAATTGAGGCCAGCCTTGTCATTGATGTTGACCTGATTGACCCCGGCCAGCTGGATTTCGGCCGGGTCTTCCGCCGTTGCAATATTCACGCCAGGCTGGTTCAGGATGTTGAGGCAGGTGTACAGCGACACCGTCTTGCCGCTACCCGTCGGGCCGGTGACCAGGATCATGCCGTACGGGCGCTTGATCGCATCGAGGATGATCTGCTGCTGGTCGGGTTCGTAGCCGAGCGCCTCGATGCCGAGCTTGACGCCCGCCGCGTCGAGGATACGCAGCACGATCTTTTCGCCGTACAGGGTCGGCAGCGTGCTGACGCGAAAGTCGATGGCGCGGCTTTTCGACAGCGTCAGCTTCATCCGGCCGTCCTGCGGCACGCGCTTTTCCGAGATGTCGAGCCGCGAGATGACCTTGATCCGCGACGCCATCTTGTCCTTGATCGCCAGCGGCGGCTGCGCCACTTCCTTCAGGATGCCGTCGAGCCGGTAGCGGATCCGATAATACTTTTCATACGGCTCGAAATGGATGTCCGACACGCCGGCGCCGATCGCGTCGAGCAGGATTTTCTGGATGTACTTGACGACCGGCGCGTCCTCGACGTCCGGATTGGCTTCTTCGTCGGCGGCCGCCGGCGCGCCGTCGGCCAGGTCGACTTCGAGGTCTTCGGCGCTGACCAGATCCTTCAGCGTCTGGCCCATCGCCTCGACGACCTTGGCGATCGTCTGGCCGAGCTTGTCGTCCTCGACGACGACGGCGTCGATGACGAGGTTCGTCTTGAAGCGGATCTCGTCGAGCGCCTGCAGGTTGGCCGGGTCGGACACGGCGACGAACAGGCGGTTGCCGCGTTTTTGCAGCGGCAGAAGGCGCCGCGTCGCAACCATCTTGGGATCGACCAGCTCCTTGTTGATCTGGTCGATATCGAAGCCGGTGAGGTCGAACAGCGGAGCGCCGAACGCGCGCGAGGCGAAAACCGCGAGTTGCGAGGCGCTCATCCGCTTGCTCAGCAGGACTTGTTCGACAAACCCGAGATTGGCGGCCTTCGCCTGGGTGTGCAACGCGTCGGCGTCGTATTCCGACAACAAGCCCTGCTGGACCATCGCCCGGGCGAGGCCGCTGATGTTACGGGTTGCCGCTTGCGTTGCCATAGTCGATAGGCGGGTCGGAGGGGGAAATTTCCCCGAAAACC
Organism: Casimicrobiaceae bacterium; assembly: GCA_035607385.1. Lineage (GTDB taxonomy): Bacteria > Pseudomonadota > Gammaproteobacteria > Burkholderiales > Casimicrobiaceae > PALSA-1003. The sequence goes on along the minus strand of DATNAR010000007.1, from coordinate 3,893 downwards.
GTTATTCCAGAGGCATATAAGTTAACTTATCGATGATGCCTGCTCCCCGGTGGTTTGTAAAGGCGGCGCCGGGGCACGCCCGACCGGAGGCAACAGCTTGACCACCTTGACGGCCCGGTCCTGCACTTGCAGCACTTCCACGCCTTGACCGGCCAGCCGGAAACTGATGCCGGAGTCGGGAATTTCGCCCAGATATTCGACGATCAGGCCATTGAGCGTTTTCGGCCCTTCGAGTGGAAACTCGGTGCCGAGCTTGCGGTTCAGCATCCGCAGCGGCGCCATGCCGTCGACGATGACGCTGCCGTCGGGCTCGCGGCGAAAGACGTCCGAGGCGCCCGGGCCCTGCGTCGTGAACTCGCCGACGATCTCTTCCAGGATGTCCTCGATCGACACCAAACCCTTCAATTCGCCGTATTCGTCCACTACAAGTCCCAGTCGCTGCCGGTCGGCCTGGAATTGGTGGAGCTGGGTCAGCAGCGGCGTTCCGGCCGGGATGAAGTAGGGCGCCCGCAGGATCCCGCGCAGCTCCTCGGCGTCGATCTCCTCGGCCTGGCGCAGGCGCAGCACCTGCTTCAAGTGCAACAGGCCGATGATATTGTCCAGCGAGTTCTCATAGACCGGCAGCATCGTGTGATAGCTGGTCGCGAGCTGTTGCGCCAGCAGCGCCGGCTTATCGGTCACATCGATCGCCTCGATCTGGTTGCGCGGCGTCATCACGTCGTCGACGCTCACCGATGCCAGGTCGAACAGGTTGGCGAGCATCGCGCGATGCTTGCCGCGGAAAAAATGCCCCTCGAGGACGAGGCTGCGCACTTCCTCCTGCGACAGCCGGGCCTCGACCTCCTCGCCCGGCTTTAGCCTGAGCAATATCAGCAGGCCCTGCACGAAAAGGTTGACGAACCACACGACCGGATACGACAGGCGCAGCATCGGCGCGAGCAGAAAACCGACCGGCGGGGCTATGCGATCGGCGTACGCGGCGCCGACGACCTTCGGCGTGATTTCCGAAAAGATCAGGATCGCGAGCGCGATCGCCACGCCGCCCACCATCAGCGATGCCTCGCCCTGTCCGAACAGGCGCGTGGTGATCACCGCGGTCAGCGTCGTCGCGATGGCGTTGACCAGCGTATTGCCCAGGAGGATGACGCCGAGCAGCTTGTCGGTGCGGGCGAGAAGTCCCAGCGCGACCTTGGCGCCGCGCTCGCCACGCTTGGATCGAAGACGCAGCCGATGCCGGTTGACGGCCATCATCGCCGTCTCGGCAATCGAGAAAAAGCCCGAAACCGCCAGCAGCGCAACCAGCGAAATGACCAGCGTCGACAGCGGAATGTCGTCCAAGCAGCGCGCGCCGTGAAAGGGTGGAAGCCAGTATTTGGCGCGCCGGGGGCGCTGTCAAGGCGACGGCGCTTCAGCGATGAAGGATCGCCTCGAGAACGAACTTGCTGCCGATGTAGGCGAGCAGCAACAGGACGCTGCCGGTGAGGATCCAGCGCAGCGCGAGCTTGCCGCGCCAGCCGTAGCGGTAACGTCCGACCAGAAGCGCCCCGAACACCAGCCAGCCCAGCACCGAGAACACGACCTTGTGCGACAAGGTCAGCGGCTTGCCGAACAACTCCTCGGAAAAGACGATGCCGCTCAGCAAGGTGAGCGTCAGCAGCGCGTAGCCGACGCTGACCAGCCGGAACAGGAAGCGCTCGAGCGTCAGCAGCGGCGGCAGCGCCGCGCCGCCGCGCGCGGCGACCCCGCGATGCAGCCGCCGTTCGACGCCGATCAACAGCAAGGCCTGGACTCCCGCGACGATCAGCATCACATACGCGGTCAGCGCCACCGCGATATGCAAGGCCGCCCACGGCTCGTCGGCGATCGACATCGGATGCGGATTGGCGAACGACAGCGGCAGCAGCACCGCCACCGCCGCGACCGGCAGCGCGATCACGGCCACGCCCGGCAGTGCGCCGGCACGCGCGCCGAGCCACGCGAACAGCGCGATCAATCCCGCGACCGCGGACAGTGCATTGGCAAGGCTCAAATCGACTTTGCCGCCGGCGAACACGACGCTGGAGACGAGCACCGCGTGTCCGGCGAGCGCGAACGCGGGCAGCCATCGCGCGATCGCGGTTCCGCGCGACGTGTGCTCCGGCGCTTGCGCGAATTGCCGCCATTCGAGCCAGGTGGCAGCGAGGTAGGCGGCGGCGACCGCGGGGTAGAGTAAAATCATGCTTGTTTTTTTCGAGTGTACACCAAGGGCGCGCCGCTTTTCGGCCGCGCTTTTCGCGACGCGAATCCATCGAACATGCTCGACAATCTGACCCAACGGCTCGGCCGCGTCGCCAAGACGATGCGCGGCGAAGCGCGCCTCACCGATGCCAACATCTCCGAAGCGCTGCGCGAAGTGAGGATGGCGCTGCTGGAGGCCGACGTCGCGCTTCCGGTCGTGCGCGATTTCATCGCGATCGTGCGCGAAAAGGCGATCGGCAGCGACGTCGCCGGATCGCTGACGCCGGGACAGGCGTTCGTCGGCATCGTCCAGCGCGAGTTGACGCGGCTGATCGGCGGCCCGACCGCGCCGCTGGATCTGGCCGTCGTGCCGCCGGCGGTGATTCTGCTTGCCGGGCTTCAGGGCTCGGGCAAGACGACCAGCGCGGGAAAGCTCGGCCGCCTGCTGCGCCGGGACATGCGCAAGAAGGTGCTGCTGGTGAGTTGCGACGTCTACCGGCCCGCTGCGATCGCGCAGCTGCAAACGCTGGCGGGCCAGGTCGGCGTCGATTTCTTCCCGTCGTCGACCGACCAGGATCCTGTCGCGATCGCGCTGGCCGCCGTCGACTGGGGGCGAAGGCACTATCACGATGTCGTGATCGTCGACACCGCCGGGCGGCTCACGATCGACGATGCGATGATGCGCGAGATCGCGGCCTTGCACGCTGCGGTGAAGCCGGCCGAGACGCTGTTTGTCGTCGACGCGATGCAGGGGCAGGATGCGGTCAACACGGCCAAGGCCTTCGGCGCCGTGCTGCCGCTGACCGGCGTCGTTCTGACCAAGCTCGACGGCGACGCGCGCGGCGGTGCTGCGCTGTCGGTGCGCCAGGTGACCGGTGCGCCGATCAAGTTCGCCGGCGTATCGGAAAAGCTCGACGGCCTCGAAGTGTTTCACCCGGAGCGCATGGCGATGCGCATCCTCGGCATGGGCGATGTCCTCGGCCTGATCGAGGGCGCGCAGCGGCAGGTCGACGTCGCCGACGCGCAAAAGCTCGCCAAGAAGGTGAAGTCGGGCAAGGGCTTCGATCTGGAGGACTTCAAGGCGCAGATCGGACAGATGAAAAAGATGGGCGGCATGCAGGAGCTGATCGATAAGCTGCCGGGAGAGCTCGCGCGCGCCGCGCAGGGTACGCAGGTCGACGATCGCGCGATCCGCCGGCTCGAGGGCATCATCAACGCGATGACCCCGGCGGAGCGGGCGAAGCCCGAGATACTGAAAGCCTCGCGCAAGCGGCGGATCGCGGCCGGCGCCGGCGCCTCGGTGCAGGAAGTCAATCGCCTGCTCGCCCAGTTCGAGCAGACACAGAAAATGATGAAAATGGTCTCCAAAGGCGGTATCCAGAAGATGATGCGGGGGCTGAAAGGCGCCTTCCCCGGCTTGCGCTGAGCGCCCACGGCGCCGCCGCACTCGCGATTGCGGCCAGCGCGGATTTCGTCGTATAATCAACGTCTTTTTTCGCGGCTCAACCGGGACTTTTGCCATGGTCGTAATCAGGCTTGCTCGAGGCGGCGCCAAGAAGCGCCCGTTTTTCAACGTCGTCGTCGCCGATTCGCGCAACCGCCGCGACGGACGGTTCATCGAGCGCGTCGGCTTTTACAACCCGATCGCCCAGGAAGGCCAGGAGAGCCTGCGCCTG
>DATNAR010000421.1:0-6229 GCA_035607385.1 Casimicrobiaceae bacterium | reverse complement strand
GGACCATGGCCAGTCGCCGGCAGTGTGCGAATCGGCGATGCGTCTGGGGTTTTCCAGCGTGATGATGGACGGCTCGCTCAAGGAGGACGGGAAATCGATCGCCGACTACGACTACAACCTCAACGTCACCAAGAAGGTCGTCGAGGAGGCCCATGCGCTGGGTGTCACCGTCGAAGGCGAGCTTGGCTGCCTCGGATCGCTCGAGACGATGAAAGGCGACAAGGAGGACGGACACGGCGCCGAGGGCACGATGACCCGCGAAATGCTGCTGACCGACCCCGACCAGGCGGCCGATTTCGTCAAGTCGACACAGCTCGATGCGCTGGCGATCGCGATCGGCACCAGCCATGGCGCCTACAAGTTTTCGCGCAAGCCGACCGGCGACATCCTGGCGATCGATCGCATCAAGGAAATTCACGCCCGCATTCCCAACACGCACCTGGTGATGCACGGCTCGTCATCGGTGCCGCAGGAGCTGTTGCAGCTAATCCGCGAAAATGGCGGGCAGATGAAGGAAACGTACGGCGTCCCGGTCGAGGAGATCCAGGAAGGCATCCGGCACGGCGTGCGCAAGGTAAACATCGACACCGACATCCGGCTGGCGATGACCGGCGCGATACGCAAGTTCTTCCGCGAGAACCCGTCGAAGTTCGATCCTCGCGAGTACCTGAAGCCGGCGATGCTGGCCGCGAAGGCGATCTGCGTCGCGCGCTATCAGCAGTTCGGCTGTGCCGGCAAGGCGTCGCTGATCAAGCCGGTGCCGCTGCAGAAAATGGCCGCCCGCTACAAGAGCGGCGAGCTGCGGCAGATCGTGAACTAGCGGCGCGAGCCACCCGGCGAGGGGCCCCATGCAAAGCATGGGGATCGACGGGGAATTGCGAGTCGACGCTGGAGGCCGACAGCTAGACGATTACGTTGCGTCGACCGTAAGTGAGGCCGAGGAGCGGCGCGCATCACCACGTCGCGATCATCGCGACGACGGCCGCGGCCATCGTTCCGGTCGCGAGCCAGCCCAGCGCTTTGAGCGCCCGCGTCACCGTGAACGCGCCCATGACCTTGGGGTCGTCGGCCAGCAGCATCATCACGACCATGATGGGCACGGCGATGATGCCGTTGATCACCGCCGCCCAGAATAGCGCCCGGATCGGATCGATCGGCGAAAAGTCCAGCGCCACGCCACCCAGCGTCGCCAGCGCGATGATCGCGTAGAACTCGCGCGCCTCGAGAAGCTTGAGGTCGAGGCCGCGCTTCCATTCGAACGTCTCGGCGACCGCGTACGCGGCCGATCCGGCGAGCACGGGCACCGCGATCATTCCGGTCCCTATGATCCCGAGCGAAAACAACGCAAAGCTTAAGTCACCGGCCAGCGGCCGCAGCGCGCTCGCGGCTTGCGCGGAGGTCTGGATGTCGGTGATGCCGGCCACGTTCAAGGTCGCCGCCGTGCCGAGGATGATGCAGAAGGCGACGATGTTGGAGAATGCCATCCCCAGATAGGTATCGATCTTGATCCGCTGCAAGTGCTCGGCCGCACCTTCGGGCGCATGCGCCAGCGCACCCGCGGCCGGGTCGGCGTTGAGCTCCTCGACCTCCTGCGAGGCCTGCCAGAAGAACAGGTACGGACTGATCGTCGTGCCGAATACGGCAACGATCACCGTCAGATATTGTCCGGTCAGCGCAAAATGAGGCCGCACCGCGTGCGCGGCGACCTCGCCCCAGGGGATTTGTATCGTGAGCACCAGGACGACGTAGGACAGCAGCGCCAAGGTCAGCCACTTGAGATAGCGGACATAGCGCTGGTACGACAGGAAGACTTGCAGCAGCAGGCAGATGACGCCGATGAAGACCGCGTGCGCGTGCGGCGGTCCGCCGACGACCAGGTTCAGCGCCTCGCCCATCGCGGCGATGTCGGCGGCGATGTTGATCGTGTTGGCGAAGACCAGCAGTGCGACGATGCCGTACAGGATCGGCCGCGAAAAATGCCGGCCGATGTTCGATGCGAGGCCGTGTCCGGTGACGCGGCCGATCCGCGCGCTGACCAGCTGGATGCCCACCATCAGCGGATAGGTGAAGACGATCGCCCAGAGCGTCAGAAAACCGAACTGCGCGCCGGCCTGCGAGTAGGTGGCGATCCCCGATGGATCGTCGTCGGCGGCGCCGGTGATCAGTCCGGGGCCGAGCTTGCCCGCCCATCCGCGAAATCTGCGCATCATCGTCGTTCCCCGCCTAAGGCCGGGCGAGTATATAGGAAGGAGCGCCGGTGGCTGTCTGCTTCCGCCGGAGGTTTCGGCAAAAAAAAAGCCCCGGTCGTCCGACCGGGGCTTTTGCCAAACGTGCGCTCGGTCGAGCGCGTTTTTTTGTCGCTACTTCCAGTCCGACTCGATGTCCCGCTCCATGTTGTCGCGCAGGAATATGAACCCGATAACCACGCTCATCAGCGCGACGATGATCGGATACCACAACCCGTAGTAGATGTCGCCGCTCGCCGCGACCAGCGCCGTGGCAAGGAGCGGCAGCATGCCCCCGAACCATCCATTGCCGATGTGATACGGCAGCGACATCGACGTATAGCGGATGCGGGTCGGGAACATCTCCACGAGGAAGGCGGCGATCGGCCCGTACACCATCGTCACATAGAGCATCATGATGAACAGAATCAGCAAGGTCATCGGATAATTGATCTTGGATTTGTCCGCAGTCGCCGGATAGCCGGCGGCCTTCAGAATGTCCTTGGCCTTCGCCTCGTCCCATCCCTTGAGCTCGGCGTTGCCGATCTTGACGACCACGTTGTCCGCAGACCCGGCCGGAAGTTCGGACGTCGAGAATGACAAGCCGGACTTGGTCAGAAAGTCCTGCGCCCTGTCGCAGTCGCTGAACTTGGACCAGGGGCCGACGAAGACGTGAAGGTGGCAATCTTTGGCGGCGACCGAGATCGGGTTGGCCGTCTGGAACGTCTCCAGCCCCGGGTTGACGTAATGGGTCAGCGCCTTGAACAGCGGAAAGTAGGTCACCGCCGCGATCAGGCAGCCGGCCAGGATGATCTTGAGCCGCCCGATCTTGTCGGACAGCGCGCCGAAGACGATAAAGAACGGCGTTCCGATCAACACCGACGCCGCGATCAGCGTGTAGGTCGTGGCCCCGTCGAGCTTCAGCGTGATCAGCAGGAAGAACAGCGCGTAGAACTGGCCGGTGTACCAGACCACGCCCTGCCCTGCCGTTGCGCCCAGCAGCGCGAGCAGAACGTACTTGTTGTTCGGATACTTGAGAAAGCTGTCCCGCAGCGGCGCCTTCGACCCCTTGCCCTCTGCCTTCATGCGCTGGAACACCGGCGATTCGTTCAGCTTCAACCGGATGTACACCGAGAAGATCAGCAGGACTAACGAGACGAGGAACGGCAGGCGCCAGCCCCAGTCGGAAAAGTCGCTCGCCGACATCCATCCGGTGAAGCGGCAGAGGTAGATGACGATCAACGCCAGGAACAGGCCCAGGGTCGCCGTCGTCTGGATCCAGCTCGTGTCATAGCCGCGCTGGTTCTGCGGCGCATGCTCCGCGACGTAGGTTGCGGCCCCTCCGTATTCGCCGCCCAGCGCCAGGCCCTGCAGCAGCCGGAGCGTTACCAGAAGGATCGGAGCCAGCCACCCGATCGTCTGGAACGTCGGCAGCAGACCGACGGCAAACGTCGAAAAGCCCATGATGACGATCGTGACCAGGAACGTGTACTTGCGTCCGACCAGGTCGCCGATCCGTCCGAAGACCAGCGCGCCGAAGGGGCGGACCAGGAATCCGGCCGCATAGGCTGCGAACGCGGATAGCAGCGCTGCCGTCTCGTTCCCCTTGGGGAAGAACAGTGCTGCGAAGAACGGCGCAAGGATTGCGTACAGGTAGAAGTCGTACCACTCGAAAACCGTGCCGAGCGACGAGGCGAATATGACCCGCCGCTCTTCGCTCTTCGAGGCGAGCTGTACGTGCGCAATCGGACGACTGGCTGTACTCATCGTTTCTTCCTCCTGAGGTAAAAAGGCTTACCAAGAACGGTGGCGACCCGCCGGCGGACTCCGGGCTTCTGCGAGCCCTGGCACCGTCCGGCCGCTAGCGGCCGCGCACGATCCTGCGAAGCTTAGGGAAACCCCCGGGGAAAGGCAAGCTATAACGGCGGCGACAAGAGATCGGGGCCGAGGCGACCCCGGCAGCACAGCTATCGCTGGCCGGAGCGCCGAGTTTGTCGTCGGTCGTCGGCTACAGGACAAGCGCCGGCCGATGATGGGCGACCCAGGTCGCCGCGATCGGCTAGCGGGCGCCGCAGAGCGGCAACTCGAGTGCCTGCAACACGTCGCCGGTGCGCGCGTTCTCCGCGACGACGACGACCGATACCGGTCCTGCGTCGGTGGGTAACGCCAGGCTCAATCTGCCCGAACCCGTGCCTGATGCATCCAGCGCAACCGCCCGACGCCATTGCCTGACCACGTGATCGTGATGCAGTCGCTTGCCGGCGTTTTCGCCCGCCTTGACGTCGCTCGCGAGCCCGCTCTGCACCAGCGCCAATGCAATGAACGCGTCGGCGCGTTCGCGAGCATCGGCCACCGTGGCGCTGACGTCGACGTCGACGATGTTCCCCTCGCGCGGATGCGCGGCCACATCGAGCACGGCGCGTGCGGGGCGGGCGTTGATCGACGCGATCGCGCGGTCGAACGCCGCGCCAGCCTGCCATTGCGGGAAGTCGCGGCCCTGCAGCATGACTTGCGGCGTGTAGACGAATTCTCCGCCGGATCGCGCCGATTCTTCGCGCTGCCGTTGACTGAATCCGGCGCTGCCGAAACGGTCCTTCCAGCCGAGGCGGTCCCAGTAATCGACATGCAGCGCCAGCGCCACGGCGCGGTCGCCGAGCTTCTGCTTCGACAACGATGACAGCCAGCGATCGGCAGGCGGGCAGCTGTCGCAGCCTTCCGACGTATAGAGCTCGATCAGTGCGGTCGAGTGGTCCGGGCTGTGCGCCCGGCAATCGGCGTACGCGATCGCGGGCGCGATCGCCGGTATCCACGCGGCAACCATCAGGGTGCGCCAGGCCAGATGCATGTCCGCCTTTCGTCAGGTGTCGGAAGCTTGGTCGCTGCCGGCAACGCGATGCTTACGACTGCGTTCGAGCGCTGCTGCCGGCGCGTTAGCCTATGCTAGCATCGCCGAACCCGTGGCGAGCGCGCACGCCGCCGCGGTTCTTACAAGACTGCATGAAAGGTTGGAGCCATGGGCTTCCTGAGCATCATCGGAACCATCATCGTCGGATTTGTCGTTGGACTGATCGCTCGCGCCATCGTGCCCGGGATCGACGCGTTGGGCTTCTGGCTGACCGCCGGCCTGGGAATCGCAGGGTCCATCGTCGGCGGCGTTGTCGCCGGCTTCATCTGGACATCTCCGGACGGAAAGTTTCATCCGGCGGGTTGGGTTCTTTCGATAATCGGAGCCGCGGTGCTGCTGTGGGCGTATAACCAGTACGCCCGCTAGCACCGGCTCCTGGGCCGCACTCTGTGAGATCTACGTATCGCCGGCCGATGACTCGCGTCATGTGGTCGATAATCGCACCGTATTTCGATAATCGCCCTTGACGGGGAGATTACGCTCCTTCTAGACTAGTTCGATATTCGAACAATTGTGCGCTAATCGCACAACGGAGGAACGGCTGATGCATGGCAGCGGCGGGGCGAACGACGGCGGCGGGCAGCGGCGATGAGCGCCGCAGCCGCCGCCGGGCGACCATCCCCGGCGCAAAAATTCCTGGTCGGCCTGATCGGCGAGGGTATCCAGGGATCGCGCTCGCCGGCGCTGCACGAGCAGGAAGCGCGCGATCTCGGCCTCGCACTCCATTATCAGCTGATCGACCTCGCGCGCGACGGGCGCAGCGCATCGGATCTGCCGCGCCTGCTCGACGCCGCCGAGGCGGTCGGCTTCGCCGGGGTCAACATCACGCATCCGTGCAAGCAGGCAGTACTGCCGCTGCTCGATCGGCTTTCGGCCGACGCGGAGGCGATCGGCGCGGTCAACACCGTCGTCTTTCGCGACGGCAAGCGCGTCGGACACAACACCGATTGGTCGGGCTTCGCCATTCCCTTTCGACGCGCTTTAGGTGACGTTGCGCTCGACCATGTCAGCCTGCTCGGCGCCGGCGGCGCCGGCGCGGCGGTCGCGCACGCCATCCTTACGCTGGGCGCGCGGCGACTATTCCTTATCGACCCGGACG
>DATNAR010000280.1:0-2343 GCA_035607385.1 Casimicrobiaceae bacterium | reverse complement strand
CACCTTGGCCGCGTGCAGCAGCGCTTTCGAAGGAATGCAGCCGACGTTGAGGCACACGCCGCCCAACGTCGGGTAGCGCTCGATCAGCACGGTCTTGAGGCCGAGATCGGCGGCGCGAAAAGCCCCGCTGTAGCCGCCGGGTCCGGAGCCGATGACGACCATCTGGCATTCGATATCGACCGCACCGCGATATCCGTCGGCGGCGCGGGGTGCGGCCGCCGCAGGTGCTGCCTGGGGCACCGACTGCGGTTTGGCTGCGGCCGGCGTGGTGGGCGCCGCCGGCGCGGCGGGCGCTGGTTGCGTCGATCCTGCCGCGGCAGGCCGCGCCGCCGGCGCTTCGCCCGGGGCAGCCTCGAGCGTCAGCAGCAGCGTGCCCTCGCTGACTTTGTCGCCGACCTTGACGGCGAGGGATTTGACCGTGCCCGCGGCGGGCGCCGGCACGTCCATCGTCGCCTTGTCCGACTCGAGCGTGACCAGCGAGTCTTCGGCCTTGATCGTATCGCCGGGCTTGACCAGGACCTCGATCACCGGCACGTCGGTGAAATCGCCGATGTCGGGGACCTTGACCTCGATCGTGCTCATCGCTCCCTCGATCGGCAAAGGCGGGTCGATACGGGTGCCGGCAGCATCGTCATGGGATCTCGCGCGCAAACTCGCGTCCGAGCATCCAGTTGCGGATTGCCTGCGCGGTCGGCGCTTCGCGCCCGAGATAGCCGTGCTGCGACATCGCCTCGCACGGTTCGCTTTGCGGCGGATCGCCGCCGCTGACGCTGATCAGCGGAAATTTCTTCGCCAGGCGCTCGGCGCCGTAATAGGGGCTGCTGCGGCAACCGTCGTCGCGATGGTGGACGAGCAGCACCGGCACCTTGATCGAGCCGAAATCGAAGGCGGACAGTCCCGTGCCCGCCCGGTCGGCGTTGGTTACGGTCGAGCTCAGCACGACCCCCTGCACGACGTCGCCGAGGCCGGCACCGAGCGCGGCGGCGGATATCGTGCCGCGGCTTGTGCCGAGCAGAAAAATCTTCGCGCCCGGAAAGCGCTGCTTGAGATCGGTTATCAGCGCGCGGATGTCGTCGGCGTGGTCCCGCCCGAGGCGAAAACGGTCGCTCATGCCTCCGGGAAGCTGATCCGACGGCGAATCGACGATGACGTCGGCGACCTCGACGTCGGTGATCTGATCACGAATGCGGATCAGAAAATTCGCCGTCGGACCGAACTTTACCGGACCCTTTTGCGCGCGCCTTTCCAGGCCGATCGCGCCAGATGAGCCGATAAAGGAAATGACGACGACCTTGGGCGTCGCCGCCTTGTCCTGGTCGAGCAGATAAGACAGCGTGACGCCGTTGCGGGTCGGAATCGTCACCAGTTCCTCCGCAGCGGAACAGGGACTCGCCAGCGCGGCCAGCAGCAGGACGGCGAACAGCGGTCTGACGGCGGTCATCTCTAGAGCAGCGTGCGGCGCATGTCGGCCAGCAGCGAGGCGAGATGGGTGTTGAAACGCGCGGCCGCCGCACCGTCGATCACTCGATGGTCCCAGGAAAGCGATAGCGGCAGGATCAGGCGCGGCGCGAATTGCTTGCCGTCCCAGACCGGCCGCATGCTCGAGCGGCACACACCGAGGATCGCCACTTCGGGCGCGTTGATGATGGGCGTGAAATAGGTTCCACCGATTCCGCCCAGACTGGAAATCGAGAAACATCCACCCTGCATGTCGGCCGGGCCGAGCTTGCCTTCACGCGCCTTCGCCGAGAGCTCCGCCATCTCACCGGCGATCGCCAGCACGCCTTTCTGGTCGGCATTCCTGATGACCGGGACGACCAGGCCGTTTGGCGTGTCGGCGGCGAAACCGATGTGGTAGTACTGCTTGAGCACCAGGTTCTCGCCGTCGAGCGAAGCATTGAACTCGGGAAATTTTTTCAGCGCCCAGACGCAGGCCTTGATCAGGAACGCGAGCAAGGTCACCTTGATCCCCGCTTTTTCGTTTTCCTTGTTCAGTTGTACGCGAAACGCCTCGAGCTCGGTGATGTCGGCGTCGTCGTGATTGGTGACGTGCGGTATCAGCACCCAGTTGCGATGCAGGTTGGCGCCGGCGATCTTCTTGATTCTCGACAGCGGCTTGGTTTCGATCGGGCCGAACTTGGCGAAATCGACTTGCGGCCACGGCAGCAAGCCGAGCGCCGCGCTTCCCGCGCCGGCGACGGCGCCGGCCACTTTCGCGCCGCTCATCACCTGCTTGACGTAGTTCTCGACGTCCTGCTGCAGGATGCGCCCGGCAGGGCCGCTGCCCTTGATCTGCGACAGGTCGACGCCGAGCGCGCGCGCGTTCGCGCGAACCGATGGCGA
>DATNAR010000389.1:0-4935 GCA_035607385.1 Casimicrobiaceae bacterium | reverse complement strand
AATGCGCCGGCGGCTATTACCGTGTCATGGACAACGGCAAAAGCCCCCGCCTACAATACGTTCCGACCCTGGATTCCCTGGCGCCTGTCCTGGACATTTTCTGATGGTCGACACTTCGGGATTAGCGCTGAATATCGGCGCGGTCGAGCGGGAGACCGGGCTCTCGAAAGACGTCCTGCGCATGTGGGAACGGCGTTACGGCTTCCCCGATCCGCTGCGCGACGACAACGCCGAACGACTCTATCCACCCGAGCAGGTCGCCAAGTTGCGGGCGATCAAGCGGCTGATGGATACCGGCATGCGGCCGGGCAAGCTGATGCGGCGCTCGCTGGCCGAGCTCAACACGCTTGCCGATACGCGCGCCGGACCCCGCCGCGAAGGCGCGGCACCCGCACTCGAGCGCGACGTCATCGGCCTGGTCAAGGGGCACAACGCGCCGGCGCTGCAGCACGCTCTGGCCAATCTGCTGATGCGGCAGGGACTGCAGCGCTTCGTGCTCGATACGCTGGTTCCTCTCAATCGCGCGATCGGCGAAGCCTGGATGCGCGGCGAATTGCAGGTCTTCGAGGAACACTTGTATACCGAGCAGATTCAGGTGGCGCTGCATGCGGCGATCAATGCCTTTCCGCGGCAAACCGGCGCGCCCAGGGTCCTGCTGACGACGTTTCCCGGCGAACAGCACGGGATCGGCCTGCTGATGGTCGAGGCCCTGCTGGTCCCGGAAGGAACGCAATGCATCTCGCTGGGAACGCAGACACCGATCGAAGACATCCGCAGCGCCGCGCTTGCGCACAAGGTTCATATCGTCGCGCTGTCGTTTTCCGCGGCGTTTCCGCTGCGCCAGGCCGGCGAAGGCCTCGCGATGTTACGGCGCCACGTGGCCGCGCCCACCGCGCTCTGGGCCGGCGGCGAAATGACGCGTCGCTTGCGGAAGTCGCTTCCCGGCGTGCGCCTGATCAGCGATCTCGCCGATGTCGGGCCCGCACTGAAGGCCTGGCGTAGCGAATCGGCGTAGGCACTCCCTGGTTCCGGCAACCGAGGTCCTTCGCGCGCGTCCGGTATCATCGGATGCGATGACGGCGATTGCCCTTCTGCTGCTGCTGGTAGCCGGCGCCGCCGGCTACGCTTCATGGGCAGCGCATCGCGTCGCGCACGGCGACCCGGCCTGGTGGTTCGTCGCCGGCGCGCCGCTGGCCTATCTGCTGCCGGTCCTCTTGCTGGTGTCGCTCTGGTTCACGCTGAGCTGGATCTGGCGCACGCCGCGGCCGCCTGAGTTTCGCCTCGGCCCGGCCGCGTGCGCACGGCTGTTCCTGGGGGAAGTCGGTGCGGTTGCGCTGTCGTGGCTGCTGCTGGTCGCGCATCGCTTGCTGATCGCCGATCCGGTCGCGGCTCCCGGGCGGCGGCCGTTGTTGCTGGTGCACGGCGTCGGAGTCAACGACGGCGTCTGGTTCGCCTTGCGGCGCAACCTCTCGCGACGCGGCTTGGGACCGGTGTACACGATCAACTACGGGCCGCCGCTTGCCGGCATCGAGCATTTCGCCGGCCAGCTCGCTGCCCGAATCGAGGCCATCTGCGCCGCCACCGGCGCAGAGCGCGTCGCGCTGATCGCGCACAGCATGGGCGGCCTGGTCGCCTGCGCGTACCTGCGACGCTTCGGCGCGGCGCGCGTCGAGCAGCTGATCACGATCGGTACGCCGCATCACGGCAGCATGCTGGCGTACACCTTTCCTGGGTGTTGTCTCGCCCAAATGCATCCCGGCAATCCATGGCTCGTCGAGCTCAACCGCGAGGAAAGCGGTCGCGCTCCGGTTCCGATCACCTCCATCTGGTCGCGGCACGACAGTATGGTCGCCCCGCAGGGGAGCTCGGTGCTCCGCAACGCTGAGAACATCGCGCTCGTCGGGATCGCGCATAATGCGTTGCTGGGGGAGAAGGCGGTGGTGGAGCTCGTTGCGACGGAGGTCGTTAAACCTCGAGGCGAGGCTAGCTCGACCTGACGCCGCCTCGAGCGGCGCGAAGCCGCTTCATTGCGGCGCCGGCTCGGCAAGTCGGCCGTTCCGACACCAGGTGCGCTGGGAGACATCCAAGCGTATTATCGGCCAGTTGTCATCTACAGAGGAATGCCGGAGTGAGCGCGCCTTCAGCACAAGGCGTAGGAGTCGGATCGACAACTGGGGAGAGACCAGATGAGCAAGAACATCGCGATCGCTGTTGGAGCTGCGATAGTCGGAGCGTTGATCGTTTTTATCTACAACGTCTTCGTAGCACCACCCATAGCGCCGGCACGGCTACCAACGGCGTGCGCGGGGAATAATTGCCCCGTTTCTGTTTCGGTCTACGGGGAGGACTGCAGCAATCCGGACAACATCCAGGCAGCCCCACCTGCTGCGCCGATAAAAAGGGGCAACGCAAATCCTCGTATCGAATGGACCATAGTAGCCAGCAGCGGGTTCACGTTCGCTTCGAATGGCATCGATTTCCACGGTAATTCGCAGTTTCATAATGGTCGGGTGCTGGCAAACGGTGCGAAATTTGAGTGGTTCGATACCAACTCGGAAACGAAGCCCACCCCCCACAAGTACAGCATCAACTTGTTGCACAACGGAGTCGCGTGCACACCGCTCGATCCAGGCATTATCAACGGACAGTAGACCCCGTCGCTAGCGTCGAGCCGCACCCACGTGGCGAGACGGTTGCTTGATGGCACTACGACGTCAGCAAGCCCTCGCCCAGCCATGCTCGGGCTTCGGCCATCGCCGCCTCGTTAGATAGCGCGCGGCCCACGGTCTCAGCCGCGCTGAACGTGGCCACGCCAAGCGCGGTGCGCGCTTTTGCGAGGTATGAAGCCAGAAATGCCTCATCGGCGGGATCGCGATGAAGCCCGGTCTGCGCCGCACGCGATTCTGCTGCTCCATAAAATCGGGCGGTGCGATTCCATTGCGCACGCAACGCGGCAAGGCCGGCGCACACTTCTAGGGCGCTTTGCTCCACGGGTTTCGACCCGGTCTCGACGGCGATCGCGAGGACCTCGAGTAGCATTGTTCCGGCGCGATTGCCCGACCCGCGGCCAACCGATACCATCGCCAGATTGAGAAGACCGATCGCGATGCTCTCGCGATCGTCGAGCTCACGGGCGAGCGCCACGACTCGTTCGTAGAGCGGCTCCGCCTTATCAAGCTCTGCTTCCGCGCGGTGAAGCTGCGCCAACGCGTTGAACGCGCCCGCAAGCTCGCGCTTGTTGCCCAGCTCCTGCGCCAGTGTCAGCGCTTCCTGCAGATAGGTTTGCGCCGTAGCGCGATCACCTTGCCCGAGGCATGCCGTTCCCAGGGGCTGAAGCGCCATCGCTATCCTTCCCTTGTCCCCAAGCTGGCGCGCGATTGCCAAGCTTTCCTCCAGGTATCTCCGGGCCTCCTCGTAGCGACCCATCCAGCAGCCGAGCTGACCAGCATTGAAGAGTCCGCGGCACCGGGCACTCGTCGGGCCCTGTGCTCCTTCGCGGGCGAGCGCCTCAACGGTCGCGCGATGTCCGAGGCCCAGCAGACCGCGGTTGACCCAGTAGAGCAACATCGAATAGACCAGCCTTAGCCCGAACGCTGCTCCGCCCTGCGCTCGAGCGCACCAAGCATGGGCGGAAAGGAGATTCTCTCGCTCGAGATCGAGGCGCGTGAGCCACGCTCCCTGCTGTGGCCCGACAAGCTCCGGCCTGGCCTTCTCCGCGAGCGCCAGGTAGAAGGCGAGATGGCGTGTGCGCGTTTGTTCTTCTTCGCCTGAATCGTTCAGTCGCTCCTGCGCGTACTGACTCACCGTGTAGAGGAGGCGGTAGCGCCCGCCTGCGGCGTCGAGTACGACCAGAGATTTCTCCACCAGAGCGGTCAACAGGTCGAGCACGTCCACTTCACGCAGTTCCCCACTCGCGCACACCGCTTCAGCGGCCTCGAGCGTCCAGCCGCCGGCGAAGACCGCGAGGCGCCTGAGTACGGCGCGCTCGCGTTCGTCGAGCAGGTCGTAGCTCCAGTCGATCAGCGCGCGTAGCGTTTGCTGGCGGGGCAACGCTGTTCGGCTGCCGCTCGTCAACAGTCGGAAACGGTCGTTCAACCGTGTCGCGATGTTCTCGACCGACAGAGCACGTACACGCGCTGCAGCAAGCTCGATCGCGAGCGGGATGCCGTCCAGTCGGCGGCAGACCTCGCCGACGACAACCACGTTGTGGTCGGTCACTGCAAACGAAGGTTGCGCTGCTACGGCGCGGTCGATGAACAGACGCACCGACTCGTATTGCGTCAGGGCCGCAGGCGTTGTGGTCTCCAAAAGATCCGGAACCGCAAGTCCCGGTACCGGATATGTCGCCTCACCAGACAGGCGCAGATGTTCGCGGCTCGATGCCAGAATCTTGAGCCCTCGACCTGCTTCGAGTAGCAGCTTTGCGAGTTCGGCGCAGACGTGAACGACGTGCTCGCAGTTGTCCAGGATGAGTAGGAGCTGCCGATCTTTGACGTGCTTCTTCAGTGCCTCGACCACCGGCCGCCCGGCTTCCTCCTTCACGCCGAGCACCGACGCCACCGCCTGTGGCACCAGCTGCGCATCGGTCAGCGGCGCGAGCTCCACCAACCACACGCCGTCGGGAAAGTCATCCAGCGTATCGGCTGCGACCTGCAACGACAGGCGAGTCTTGCCGATCCCGCCGACGCCGAGCAGCGTCACCAGTCGGTTGCCCGGGAGCATCTTCCTCACTTCGGCGAGCTCCTTTTCGCGCCCGACAAAGGATGTTAGCTGCTGTGGCAAGTTGTTCGGTGTGGTTTCCAGTGATCGCAGCGCCGGAAACTCCTGGCGCAACTTCGGATGAACGACCTGATAGACCCGCTCCGGGCTTGCCAGATCGCGCAACCGCACCGAACCCAGATCGCGCAGTGTGACGCCGGAAGGCAAGCGCCCGCG
>DATNAR010000385.1:0-9565 GCA_035607385.1 Casimicrobiaceae bacterium | reverse complement strand
GTTGGAGCTTCCGGTTACGGCGCCTATCACGGCGAGCGCGGATTCCTCACGTTTTCGCACCAGAAGCCGGTTTTCGCGCAGTCGCGCGCGACACCGGGTCGACTCCTCTACCCGCCGTACGGCGAGCGTTTCGAGGCGACGCTGCGGCTGCTGAAGCGCATCGTGTAGGGGCGCAGGCGCCGGCACAGCGCACAGGCGGCGCCTTCAGTGCGCGCCGCGCGCCGCGAGGACGCGATCGATCATGTCGCCGGCGAGCCCGAGGTAGTTCACCGGGTCGCAAAGCGCGGCGAGGCGCTCCCGGTCGAGATGCGCACTGACCTCGGCGTTCTCGGCCAGCAGGTCGAGCAGCGGCCGCTGGCGCTCGAGGGCCATCCGGCAAAGCTCGTAGACCAGATCGTGCGCGCGTTCGCGGCCCAGATGCGGCGCCAGCCCCATCATCACCGCTTCGGCGACGATCAAGCCGCGTGTCAGTTCGAGGTTGTCGCGCATCCTGCCCGCGTCGACTTGCAGGCCGTCGACGATCGCACGCGCGTGCGCCAGCGCACCCGCGGTCAGCACGAATGCTTCCGGCAGCACGATCCATTCGATATGCCAGGGACCGGTCGCGCGCTCGTGATCCGCCGCCATCGCCTCGAGCAGCAGCGCGGCATGCTGGCGCACGACCGCGGCGCAGGCATGGAGGTACACGCTCGATACCGGATTGCGTTTTTGCGGCATCGTGCTGCTGGCGCCGCGACCCGGCGTAAACGGCTCGGCAACCTCGGCGACCTCGGTTTGCATCATCAGCTTGGTATCGATCGCGAGCTTGGCGAGCGTGCCGGTGGTGAGCCCGAGAAAGCAGCCGACCTCGGCGATACGGTCACGCTGCGTATGCCAGCTGATGTCGGGTTCGCCCAGCCCCAGTTCGAGCATCAGCGCGGCGCGAACCTTGAGCCCGTCCGCGCCCAGCGATGCAAGCGTGCCGACCGCACCGCCGAACTCACCGACCAGGACGCGGGGCTTGAGCTCGGCCAGCCGCGCGCGATGGCGCTCGATCGCGGACAGCAGGCCGGCAGCTTTGTAGCCGAAGCTGATCGGCGCCGCCTGCTGCAGATGGCTGCGCCCGGCCATCGGCGTGTCGCGGTAGCGCAGCGCGAGGCCTGCCAGCGCGTTCGCGACCGCGGCGAGCTCGCCGTCGACCAGCGCGAGCGCGTCGCGAATCTGCAACACCGTCGCGGTGTCGGTGATGTCCTGGGTGGTCGCGCCCCAGTGGCAGTAGCGGCCGTGCGGCTCGGCGCACAGCGCCCCGAGCTGTTGCACGACGCCGACGATGGGCGAGCCGGCGCGCTCCGTCTGCGCGCGCAGCTTCGCCATGTCGATGCGGTCGACGCGGCAGTTGCGCTCGATCTCCGCGGCCGCTGCCGGCGGAATGACGCCCAAGCGTCCCTGCACGCGTGCGAGCGCCGCCTCGACGTCGAGGTAGCGCTGCGTGCGGTTGTCGTCGGAAAACAGCGCGCGCATCGCTTCGGTGCCGACCAGGTTGCCGAGGATCGTCGAGTCGATCAGGGTCGAAGGCATCGTTTCAGAGCTCCGAAAGCGTTGGCTGCCGCGCGACGGCAAGTGGTGACGGCGAAGCGAGACGGACGCGGCGCGCGGGCGATCATACCGCGCCGTCGGCGCGGAGCTCGGCGATTCGCGCTGCCGAGTAGCCGAGGCTCGTCAGGATGGCGTCGGTGTGCGCACCCAGCGCCGGCACCGCGCCCCATTGCGGGTCGGCCTCGTCATCGGTTCCCGGCGGCAGCAGCGCCGGTATCGGCCCCGATGGCGAGCCCACGTCGCGCCAGCGCCGCCGCGCGGCGAGTTGCGGATGCCGCCAGACGTCGTGCATGTCGTTCATCTGCGCATTGGCGATGCGCGCCTCGTCGAGCCGCCGCAGCACTTCGGTGGCGGTCAGTCCGGCAAACACCTCGACGATGATGCGGCGCAATTCCTCCCGCGCCGCGCTGCGCCTGGAGTTGCTCGCGTAGCGCGGATCGGACGCGAGATCCGGGCGCATCAGTACGCGCTCGCAGAAGGTCGACCATTCGCGTTCATTCTGCAGCCCGAGCATGATCGTCTTGCCGTCGCCGGCCGGGAACGGACCGTAGGGATAGATCGTCGCATGGCTAGCACCGGTTCGCGGCGGCTGCGGAGCGCCGTCGAACGCGTAGTACAGGGGGTAGCTCATCCATTCGACCAGCGACTCGAGCATCGAGACATCGAGGTGGCGGCCGCGGCCCGTCCGGCCGCGCTCGAGCAGCGCGGCGAGGATGCTGCTGTAGGCGTACATGCCGGCGGCGATGTCGGCGATCGAGCAGCCGGCTTTCACCGGGTCGGCCTCGGTCCCGGTCACCGACAGGAAGCCCGCCTCGCTCTGGATCAACAGATCGTACGCTTTCTTGTCGCGATACGGCCCATCGGCGCCGTAGCCCGAAATGTCGCAGACGATGATCGAAGGCTTCTCGGCCGACAGCGCGGCGTAGGCGAGACCGAGCCTCGCCGCGGCGCCGGGCGCCAGGTTCTGCACGACGACGTCGGCGTGGTCGACGACCAGCCGCTGCAGGATAGCGCGCGCTTCCGGATGCTTGACGTCGAGCGTCAGGCTCTCCTTCGAGCGGTTGGTCCAGACGAAATGCGAGGCGAGGCCGCGTACCCTTTCGTCGTAGGCGCGCGCGAAATCGCCGACGCCCGGACGCTCGATCTTGATGACGCGCGCCCCGAGATCGGCGAGCTGCCGCGTCGCGAACGGTCCGGCGATCGCATGCTCGAGCGTGACGACGGTGATGCCGGCAAGCGGTTGCACGATCGGACCCTTACGAGACGATCGCCGTGGCTTCCATCGCCAGGCCGCCGCGATGATCCTTCGCCCACAGCTGCACCGTCCTGCCGTCGCTCGCCGGCTCGCCGCAGACGAAAAAAGGATCGATGTCGAATAGCGGGCTCGATGCACGGAACGCGAAGCGCGCGACCGCCGCGTGGGGTCGATGCTCGCGCAAGAGATCGAGCAGCAAGGTGGCGAGCAACGGACCGTGCACGACCAGGCCCGGGTAGCCTTCGACCTCGGTGACGTAGCTGCGGTCGTAGTGAATGCGGTGACCGTTGAAGGTCAACGCCGAATAACGAAACAGCAGCACGGCGTCGGGGACGACCTTGCGCTGCCATGCGGCAGCGACCGGCGCGGCCGCGGGCGCAGGCGCGCCGGCACCGGCCCGCGCGGCCTCGCGATAGACGATGTCATGCGTTTCGGCGAGCGCCAGGGCGGATTCGCCGTTGCGCCGCAACTCGTGGCGCACCTTGACGAACACCAGCGATCCCGAGCGTCCCGTCTTTTCGTTGATCGCGGCGATCGTCGAGACGCGGGTGACCTCGTCTCCGACGCGAAGCGGGTCGTGGAATTCCAACTCGCTGCCGGCCCACATCCGGCGCGGCAGCGGCACCGGCGGCAGGAATTCGCCGCGGCGGGCGTGGCCGTCGGGACCGACCTCGGACTGCTGGTACAAGGGCAGGAAATAAAGCCAGTGCCAGAGCGGCGGCAGCGGCGTTCCTTCCGGCGGGCGCCCGCTCGGCCGGTCGAGCGTCGCCGAAAGCGCCGCGTACGGCGTGGCGGTGATGACGTCGGTCGCGGTCTCGCTGCGGCCGAGCCATGTCTCGAAGTTCATGGCGAGAGTCAGTCGATCGGCACGACGGCGAGGACGCGCGCTACTTGGCCGCGGGCAGCTTGCCCTGCACGCCCTCGACGTAGTAGTCCATCTTCAGCAGGGCCTCGTCGCTGATCACCTTGCCCGCGGCGAGCCGCTGGCGGCCTTCGTTGTCGGAGAGCGGCCCGGTGAACGGATGGAATTTGCCGCTGGCAATGTCGGTCGCCGTCCGGTTGACGAGGTCCTGGACGTCCTTCGGCACGACAGGATTGAACGGCCCCATCCTGATCATGCCTTCCTTGATACCGCCCCAGACGCTGCCCGGCTTCCACTTGCCGTCGATGGCAGCCTGCACTTCCTTCGTGTAGTACGCGCCCCATTGGTGCGTGACCGCCGTCAGCTGCGCATGCGGGCCGTATTTGGACATGTCGGAATGGTAGGCAATCGCGTAGACCTTCTTTGCCTCGGCGTCCTGCACGACGGCGGTCGAATCGGTGTGGTTGGTCAGCACGTCGGCACCCTGCGAGATAAGCGTATCGGCCGCTTCGCGCTCGCGGCCCGGGTCGTACCAGGTATTGACCCATACGACCTTGGTCACCGCATTCGGATTGACGCTGCGCATCCCGCGGGTGAATGCGTTGATGCCCATCACGACTTCGGGAATCGGAAACGCGGCGACGTAACCGGCGATGTTCGATTTGGTCATCCGGCCCGCAACGATGCCGGCGAGGTAGCGACCCTCGTAGAAGCGAGCGTTGTAGATGCCGACGTTCTTGTCGGTCTTGTAGCCGGTCGCGTGCTCGAAATACGTCTTCGGAAACTGCTTGGCGACCTTGATCGTCGGATTCATGTAACCGAACGAGGTGGTGAAAATCAGCTGGTAACCGCTTTGCGCCAGGTCGCGGATCACGCGCTCGGCGTCGGCGCCCTCAGGCACGTTTTCCACGTACTTGGTGACCACCTTGCCGTCGAGCGCTTTTTCCATTTCCTTGCGCGCGGCATCGTGCTGCGAAGTCCAGCCGGCGTCGCCTACCGGGCTGACATAAACGAAGCCGACTTTGAACGGCGCGTCGGCTGCGGCGGCGGTGAGCGTTGCCAGGCCCCCGACTACGGCCAGCACGGTGGGCAGCACGATCTTCGGGGACGGCAGGAACATGGTTTCTCCCAGGGCGGTTTGCCGACAGCGGCACGTTCACGCCGGCTGCGGAATCGGACATTTTACTCGATGCGGTGTGCCGGTCCGCCGCCTCAGGTATCCGCGTGGAACGGCCGACCCAGCGACGCCGGCGCATTCAGACGGATCGCCGTGGTGTCGCGGGAGATGAGCGCGAGCACGACGATCGTCGCCGCATAGGGCAGCATCGCCAGGAACTGCGAGGGCACGGCGACACCGCTCGCCTGTGCCTGGAACTGCACCAGCGTCACCGCCCCGAAAAGATAGGCTCCGGCGAGTACGCGCCACGGTTTCCAGTTCGCGAACACGACCAGCGCGAGCGCGATCCAGCCGCGGCCGGCGGTCATGCCCTCGGTCCACATCGGCGCGTACGCCAGTGCCATGTAGGCACCGCTCAAACCGGCGCAGGCGCCGCCGAATGCGACGGCCGCGTACCGCACCGCAATCACCCTGTGGCCGATCGCATGCGCCGATTGCGGCGACTCGCCGATCGCGCGCAGGATCAGGCCGGCGCGCGTGCCGAACAGAAACCATTGCACCAGCGCGAACAGCAGCAGCGACAGATAGACGAACGGGCTGTGAGCGAACAGCAGCCGGCCGACCACCGGCAGCCCGGAGAGCACCGGCGGTGCCAGCGGCGCGATCGGATCGATGACATGGCCGACATGGCTCAAGCCGACAAACGCCGACAGGCCGATGCCGAAGAGCGAGAGGGCGAGCCCGGCCGCGACCTGGTTCGCCATCAGCGACAAGGTCAGCACGGCGAACAGCAGCGACAGCGCGGTTCCCGACAGCGTGCCGGCGAGCACGCCGAGCCAGTCGTTTCCGGTCTCGTCGGCGACGATGAAGGCACCGACCGCACCGACCAGCATCATGCCTTCGACACCCAGGTTCAGCACGCCGGCTTTTTCGGTCACCAGCTCGCCCAGCGCGGCGAATACCAGCACCGTTCCGGCGGCGAGCGTCAGCGCAAAGAGCGTGATCGCATGCTCGATCATCGGGCGAGGCTTTCCGCTGCCGGCGCGATTGCCCCGGGACTGCGCCGGAAGCGCAGCCGGTAGCCGATGAAGACGTCGGCGGCGAGCAGGAAAAACAGCAGCATGCCCTGGAACAGCCGTGTCACCGCCGACGGCAGCTCCAGTGCTATCTGGGCGGCTTCGCCGCCCAGATAGAGCAGCGACAGCAGCAGGCTCGCCAGCGCGATACCCAGCGGATGCAGGCGACCGACGAAGGCGACGATGATGGCGGCGAAACCGTAACCCGGTGATATCGACGGCAGCAGCTGCCCGATCGGTCCGGCGACTTCACCGACGCCGGCGATGCCCGCGGTCGCGCCGCCGACCAGCATGGCGATCCACACGGTCCTGTCGGCCGAAATGCCGGCATAGCTCGCCGCGCGCGGTGCCAGCCCCGCAACGCGCATCCGGAACCCGGCGAGTGTGCGCGCGGTGAACACCCAGCCTGCCGCGACGACGGCGACGGCGAGCAGGAAGCCGACGTTAAGCCGCGTGCCCGGAAGCAGCAACGGCAGCAGCGCGTTGTCGCCGAACAGGCTCGACTGCGGGAAGTTGAAGCCTTCGGGATCGCGCCACGGTCCCTGGACCAGGTACGACAGCGCCAGCGTGGCGATATAGACGAGCATCAGGCTGGTGAGAATCTCGTTCGCGTTGCAGCGGGTGCGCAGCCAAGCCGGGATCGCGGCCCACGCCATCCCGCCGGCGGCGCCTGCGGTGATCATCAGCGGCAGCAGCAGCGCGCCGTTCAGCTGCGGCAGCCACAGCGCCATGCCGCCGCCGCATATCGCGCCTATCGTCAGCTGGCCCTCGGCGCCGATGTTCCAGACGTTGGCGCGGTAGCCGATCGCAAGACCGAGCGCGCACAGCATCAACGGCGACGCCTTGAGCAGCAGCTCACCGACGCCGTAGCGGGTAGCGACAGGCTCGACAAAAAAGACGAGCAACGCGTCGACCGGGTCCTTGCCGAGCAGCGAAAAGAGGACGAAGCCGGCGATGACCGTTGCCGCCGCGGCCAGCAGCGGCGAAGCCCAGGCCATCAGGCGCGACGGCTCGAGACGCGCCTCCAGTGCGATCATCATCGTCGATCGGGCGGCGCGTGCGCGGGCGGACCCTCGGGCGCGACGAACGATGCGCCCATCAGCAAGCCCAGCTCCTCGGCGTCGGTATCCGATATCGCCTTGACCGGCGACAGGCAGCCCCGCGTCATGACCGCGACCTTGTCGCAGACCTCGAACAGCTCGTCGAGCTCCTCGGACACAAGCAGCACCGCCACGCCCGCATCGCGCAGGTCGATCAAAGCCTGCCGGATCTCGGCCGAGGCGCCGATGTCGACGCCCCAGGTCGGCTGCGCGGCGATCATCACGCGCGGATGCTGCAGGATTTCGCGCCCGACGATGAATTTCTGCAGATTGCCGCCGGAGAGGCTCCGCGCCGCCGCCTGCGGCCCGGCGGCCATGACATCGAAACGCGACATCGTCGCCTTGGCGAACGCGCGCACCGCGCGCCGCCTGATCAGGCCCTGGCGAGTGACCAGTTGCTGGCCATAGGCGGTCAGCAGCGCGTTTTCGTCGAGCGACATTTCAGGCACGGCACCGTGGCCGTCGCGCTCTTCCGGGACATAGCAAAGCCCCAGCGCGCGGCGCGCGGCCGCGTCGAGCCGGCCCGCGGGAATCCCGTTGATGAGGATCGCGTCCGCTTCCTCGACCGGACGCTCGCCCGCGAGTGCTGCCACCAGCTCTCTCTGCCCGTTGCCGGAAATGCCGGCGATCCCGACGATCTCACCGCCGCCGACGCGCAAATCGATGTCGCGAAGATCGGTGCCGAACGGATCGTCTGCGGCGAGCGACAGGCGATGCACGTCGAGCAGTCCATCGCCGCGCGTGGTCGCGGTGCGGTGCTGCGGATGCGGCAGGTCGTGTCCGATCATCAGGCGCGCGAGATCCGCACTGCTTTGCCTGCGCGGATCGCAGTTGCCGGTGACTTTTCCCGCGCGGAGGACCGTTGCGCGATCGCACAGCGCGCGAATCTCATCGAGCTTGTGGCTGATGTAGAGGATGGAGCAACCCTCGCCGGCCAGGCGCCGGAGCGTTCCGAACAGCCTGTCGATCGCCGCCGGCGTCAGCACCGACGTCGGCTCGTCCATGATCAGCAGATCGGGCCTCTGCAGGAGGCAGCGCACGATCTCGACGCGCTGGCGCTCACCGACCGACAGCGTGTGAACGTGGCGGCGCGGATCGAGCGCGAGGCCGTATCGCGCGGAGGTTTCGCGGATCTGCGTGTCGAGCTCGCGTCCGCCCTGGCTCTTGTCCAGCGCCAATGCGATGTTTTCGGCAACGGTGAGCGTCTCGAACAGTGAGAACTGCTGGAACACCATGCCGATGCCGAGCGTGCGTGCCTTCGCCGGGCTGTCGATGACGACGGCTTCGCCATTCCAGCATACGGTACCGGCGTCGGGCCGGACGATGCCGTAGACGATCTTGACCAGTGTCGACTTGCCCGCGCCGTTCTCACCCAGAACCGCGTGTATCTCGCCGGGCAGCACGGTCAGATCGATGCCGTCGTTGGCGACGACCGCGGGAAAACGCTTGGTGATGCCGGAAAGCGTAAGGCGTGGTACCGGCGCCGCTTCCATTGTGTCAGCGGCGCCGGTGTGCATTCGTGGCGGCACGCGGATGATCCGCGCACCGCGTGCGGCGGCGCTCGAGCGCGAAGGCCGGGCGCCGCCGGCGGTTCACCGCTTGCCGGCAGCGCGCGCGATGTCGGCGTTCAGCCGGTCCGCGCCCTTGCTGCGTGCGGCGCCGCGCAGGATGTCCGCCGCGCGCGCCCCCTTCTTGCCGTAATACGCTTCGTTCCAGTCCTCGGAAATGGCGACGACGGTACCGTCAAGATTGATGCCGCCGTACAGGCCTTTCGCGCGGCTGTAGGTGACCAGGTCGGTGATGATGTCGGCCTTGGCGCCGGCGCCGACCGGCCCCGCCGCGACGCTCGCGTCGGGACCCATCTTGAACGAGTTGGACATCAGGGAATTGAGCCCCTTGTCGGTCATGACCAGCGTCATCATTTGCGAGACCGATACGCCGGCCTGGAAGCCGACGCTCGCGGTTGCCAGCGTATAGAACACGGGGCCGCTCCACCGGCCGGTCTTGGCATTGCGCACCAGGAGGACTGCGCGTCCGCCCGAGCCGCCGAAGATGAATCCGACCTTGGCGACTTCCGGCGCAATCAATATCGCCTTGGCGCGACGAATATTGTCGTGCAGCCAGGTCATTTGCGGGTCGCGCATGAAATCGCCGAACGTCCGGTCGGCCGCGTCGACCAGTGCCTGCGGCGTGGGCTTGGCCGGAGTGTTCGTCGCCGGGCCCTTGCCGGTCTGATCCGATTGCGCGATTGCCGCGGTGCTCCCGGCGGCCAACAAGATCGATGCGAAGGCATGGACTGCGATCATCGATAGCTTGTACTTCGACATGGCTTCCTCCCTGGGGATGCGATGCGGTTCATTGGGCCTGCTCCGGCATTATATTCCGCCGCACCCTGGCATGGGATTGGCGTCCGAATGCTATAGTGGCGCCTCGCAACCCGTCACGGCTTGAGGGGCGATGTCGCTCGACGCGGTGCTGCTCTCGCGGCTGCAATTCTTCTGGGTCATCGCGCTGCACATCCTGCTGCCGGCATTCACCGTCGGGCTGGCCGCGTACATCGCTGTGCTCGAAGGCCTGCAT
>DATNAR010000382.1:0-24594 GCA_035607385.1 Casimicrobiaceae bacterium | reverse complement strand
TGTTCATCGGCCAGAGTACGAAGATCTACAACCGGGCGACCGGCGAAGTCGGCTACGGCCGCGTCCCCGCGGGCTCGGTCGTCGTCGCCGGGACCTTGCCGTCGTCCGAGGGCCATTGCGCCCTTTATTGCGCGGTCATTGTCAAGCAGGTCGATGCGCGCACCCGGGCCAAGACCGGCATCAACGAATTGTTGCGCGCGTGACTCGCCCGTAAAAGCCGCCGCGCGTTCGAACCAATACCGGAACCGAGATGTCCGTTTCCATCAAGACCAGCGAAGAGATCGACAAGATGCGGGTCGCCGGCAGGCTTGCCTCCGAGCTGCTCGACTTCATCACGCCGCACGTCCGGCCTGGCGTCACGACCGGCGAGCTCGATCGCATCGCGCATGATTACCAGGTCAACGTGCAGCATGTCGTGCCGGCGACGCTGAACTACGCGCCGCCGGGACACCGGCCGTATCCTGCGTCGATCTGCACGTCGGTCAATCACGTCGTCTGCCACGGCATCCCGGGCGACAAAGTGCTCAAGGCCGGCGACATCGTCAACGTCGACGTCACGGTGATCAAGGACGGCTTCCACGGCGACACCAGCCGGATGTTCTACGTCGGCACGCCGCCGATCCAGGCCAAGCGGCTGTGCGAAGTGACCTATGCAGCGATGTGGCGCGGTATACGCGAGGTCAAGGCGGGCGCCAGCCTCGGCGACATCGGCGCAACGATCCAGCGCTTCGCCGAGGGCCATGGCTTTTCGGTGGTGCGCGAATTCTGCGGGCACGGCATCGGCCGCCAGTTCCACGAAGAGCCGCAGGTGCTGCATTACGGCAAGGCGGGCACCGGCATGAAACTTCAGCCGGGCATGATTTTCACCATCGAGCCGATGATCAACGCCGGTCGCGCCGCCATTCGCGGCCTCGCCGACGGGTGGACGATCGTCACCGCCGATCACAGCCTCTCGGCGCAATGGGAGCACACGGTCCTCGTCACCGAGCAGGGCTACGAGGTATTGACGCTCTCTGCCGGCGCGCCTCCCCCGCCACTCGCGGCCGCGGCCTGAATCAGGTCGCCGTGGCTGCGACGCTCGCCACCAGACTGCCGCCCACCGGCGACGCGTCCGCGGCGCGCTGGAAGCGCGAACTGGCCGAGGGGCGCGAGGCGATTCGCGCCGCCTTCGTCGCAGATCACGCGCCGCACCGGCTGCTGGCGGCGCAAGCGCAGCTGGTGGACCGCGTGCTTCGCGGCCTCTGGGCCGACATCGGCGCGCCTCCCGGTTGCGCGCTGATCGCGGTCGGCGGATATGGCCGCGGCCAGCTCTTTCCTTACTCCGACGTCGATGTGCTGGTCCTGCTGCCGCGCGCGCTCGCCCCCGCTGCCGCACCCGCGATCGAGCGATTCATCGGTCTGCTCTGGGACACCGGCGTCGAAGTCGCGCACGCGGTGCGCACGATCGCCGAATGCGAGACGGAGATGGCTGGAGACATCACGATACGCACCAGCCTGCTCGAGCATCGGCAGATTGCCGGCTCGCGCGCGCTCTACCAGCTTTTTCGCCGCAGCATCGAGGCAACAATCGACGCGCGCGCCTTTTACGAGGCGAAGACGCTCGAGCAGCAGCAGCGCCATCTTCGCTATCAGGATACGGCCTACAATCTCGAGCCCAACGTCAAGGAAAGTCCGGGCGGCTTGCGCGATCTCCAAACGGTCGTGTGGATCGCGCGCGCCGCAGGCCTCGGTCGCTCCTGGCGCGATTTCGCCGCGCGCGGACTGATGACCGCCCCCGAGGCGCGCGAGGTCATCCGGCAGGAGCGACTGCTGTGCGACCTGCGCATTCGCCTGCACTACCTTGCCGGCCGCCGCGAGGATCGACTGGTGTTCGATGTGCAGACCGCGCTCGCGCGCGACTTCGGTCTGTCGGACACGGCCGAGCGGCGCGCCTCCGAGCTCCTGATGCAGCGCTATTACCGCGCGGCGAAGTCGATCCGGCAGATCAGCGTCGTGCTGCTGCAGAACGTGCATTCCCGGCTGTTTCCCGCCGAGCTCGCCGCGCGGCCGATCGACGCGGATTTTCAGGCCGTCGACGAGCTGCTCGACGTCGTCGACGAGCAGTTGTTCGCCCGCCGGCCGGGCGCGATATTCGACAGTTTCCTCACGCTGCAGCAGCATCCGGAGCTCAAGGGCATGTCGGCGCGCACGCTGCGCGCGCTGTGGCGCAACCGCAATCGCGTCGATGCCGCCTTCCGCCGCGACCCGGCCAATCGCGCGCGCTTCATCGAAATCCTCCGGCAGCCGCGTGGCGTCACGCACGAGTTGCGCCGCATGAACCAGTACGGCATTCTCGGCCGCTACCTGCCGGTGTTCGGCCGCATCGTCGGCCAGATGCAGCACGACCTGTTCCACGTCTACACCGTCGACGAGCACATCCTGATGGTGATCCGCAATCTGCGGCGATTCACCGAGGCCCAGCATGCGCACGAGTATCCGCTGTGCTCGCGACTGATCGCCGATTTCGCGCGGCCGGAATTGCTCTACATCGCCGGACTCTTTCACGATATCGCCAAGGGCCGCGGCGGCGATCATTCGACGCTGGGCAGCGCCGACGCGCGGCGATTCTGCCGCGCCCACCAGCTTTCGCGCGACGATACCGAGCTCGTCGCATGGCTGGTCGACCAGCATCTGATGATGTCGGCCACGGCACAGAAGCAGGACATCGCCGATCCGGCCGTCGTCGCCGCATTCGCCGGCCGGGTCGGAACCGCCCGGCGCCTGGCGGCCTTGTATCTGCTGACGGTGGCCGATATCCGCGGCACGAGCCCGCGCGTCTGGAACGCCTGGAAGGCGAAGCTGCTCGAGGGTCTCTATCACGCCGCGAGCGCGGTGCTGGACGGAGGCAGCGCGCGCAAGCGCGCGCCCGACAGCCTGGAAACGCGCCGCGCCGAGGCCGCGCGCCAGCTGCGCTTGTATGCGGTGCCGGACGGCGCCGAAGACAACCTGTGGCAGCGCCTGGACATCGTCTATTTCCAGCGGCACAGCGCCGGCGACATCGCCTGGCATGCGCGGCAGCTTTATTACCGGGTCGACGGCAAGCAGCCGGTCGTCAAGGCGCGCCTCGCGCGCGACGGCGCAGGCTTGCAGCTGATGGTCTACCTGCCGGACCAGAAAGAGCTCTTTGCGCGCATCTGCGGCTTTCTCGGCCGGGCCCGGTTGTCGATTCTCGAAGCCAAGGTCCATACGACGCGGCACGGCTATGCGCTCGACACCTTCGTCGTGCATGACCCGGCGAACCCCAACGCCGGCTATCGCGAGACGATCAGCTACATCGAGTTCGAGTTGCAGCGGGTGTTGACCGAGCGGGCGCCGCTCGAGCTTCCCGCCGAGGGACGCGTCAGCCGCCACCTGCGGCATTTTCCGCTCTCGCCCGAAGTCAGCATCTTCGCCGACGACAAGGGCACGCACTTCATCCTCGAGATCGTCGCCGGCGACCGGCCGGGTCTGCTGGCGCGCATCGCCTATACGCTCGCCAAGGCGAACGTCAACGTCGAAAGCGCCAAGATCAATACGCTGGGCGAGCGCGCCGAGGACGTTTTCCTGCTCGACGGTGCGCGACTGCACGACGAGGCGGCGCGGCTCAAGCTGGAGACCGCGCTCTACGAGCAGTTGCGCGTGTAGCTTGGTCTCCCGGCGCCGGACGGCGTCACTCGTCGCGGGCGTCGCTATCGGGAAACAGGACCTCGGTGTAGCCGAACATGCGCATGTCTTCCATGCGCATCGGATACAGAATGCCGTCGAGGTGGTCGCATTCGTGCTGGACCACGCGCGCATGGAAGCCGCTCGCCTCGCGTTGAATCGCCCTGCCCTGCGGATCGAAGCCGGCGTAGCGCAGGCGTGTGTAGCGGCGCACCCGGCCGCGCAAGCCCGGCACCGACAGGCATCCCTCCCATCCCTCTTCGGTCTCGTCGGACAGCGGCGTCAGCACCGGATTGACGAGCTCCGTGTAGGGAACCGGCTCGGCATCCGGGTAGCGGTCGTTGTGCTCGAACCCGAAGATGACCACGCGCAGGCCGACGCCGATCTGCGGCGCCGCGAGGCCGGCGCCCGTCGCAGCGATCATCGTCTCGCGCATGTCGGCGACCAGCGCGTCGAGCTCCGGCGTGCCGAAGCGCTCGACCTCGGTCGAGCGGATGAGCAGCCGCGGATCGCCCATGCGAAGAATGTCGCGGATCACGGCACCAGTCCCACGACGCCATCGATCAGGGATCTGACTTCGTCCATCGCAGTCTCCAGCACGTCGGCAATGCTCGACATCGAAATCGCGCGTGCGCTAGCGCCCCGTCCCGCCGCCTGGTTGACGACGACCGCGATCGCCGCATAGTCGACGCCGAGCTCGCGGGAAAGCGCAGCTTCGGGCATCCCGGTCATCCCGACCATCGTCGCGCCATCCCGCTCGAGCCGGTCGATCTCGGCTGCGGTCTCGAGCCGGGGTCCCGACACCGCCGCATAGACGCCGCCGTCGCGCAGCGTGATCGCCGCGGCCGACGCTGCAGCCAGGCAGTGGGCGCGCAGCGGCTGCGAATACGGCTCGGTGAAGTCGATGTGGATAACGACGCGGTCGCTGCCGTCGAAGAACGTCGTCTCGCGGCCGCTGGTGTAATCGAGCAGCTGATGCGGCAGCACGAGGTCGCCCGGCCGATACGACGGGGCGATACCGCCGACCGAGGCCACCGCCAGGATCGCGGTCGCGCCCCGCTCCTTCAGCGCCCAGAGATTGGCGCGGTAGTTGACCCGATGCGGCGGAATCGTGTGCCCATGGCCGTGGCGGGCCAGGAATATGACGTCCCGCCCGGCGATCTGGCCGTACAGCAGCGCCGACGAGGGCTCGCCGTAGGGGGTGCGAACGACTTCGCGGTGGGCGACGGCGAGCGTGGACAGGCGGGTAAGCCCGCTGCCACCGATGATGGCGAGCATGGATTGGCAATCGAAAAGGCCGGGTGGCCGCCGATGCTCGGAACGCACGGCGGGCACGTGCCAGTTGTTACTTTGCTCGACCTTGGTTATTCTTGTCAATTCATGACATTGTCAATATTTGTCGTCGACAGGTAAAACGCGCTTCTGGTCACCCTATTGCTGACACCGGGACCGAACCATGTACCTCGACCGATTGTTCAAGCTGATGGCGGAGAAACAGGCGTCCGACCTGTTCATCTCGTGCGGCGCGCCGATAAACATCAAGATCAACGGCGTCGTCTCGCCGATCTCGACCCAGCCGATGGATGTCGAGACCGTTCGCCGCATCGCCTACGAGCTGATGAGCAAGGAGCAGGCGCGCGAATTCGAAAACGAGCTGGAAATGAACCTCTCGTATCTCGACCGCGCCGTCGGCAACTTCCGTATCAACATCTTCCGGCAGCGCGGCACGATTTCGCTGGTCATCCGGTACGTGCGCAGCCGCGTCCCGCCGTTCGAGGCGTTGCGGCTCCCGTCGGTGCTGCTCAACCTGGTGATGGAAAAACGCGGCCTGGTGCTGATCGCCGGTGCGACCGGCTCCGGCAAGTCGACCACGCTGGCGGCAATGATCGATTACCGGAACAGCAACCGCTCCGGGCATATCCTGACGCTCGAGGACCCGATCGAATACCTGTTCGAGCACAAGCAATCGATCGTCAACCAGCGCGAGATCGGCATCGATACGCAAGGCTATCACCGGGCGTTGCCGAACGCGCTGCGCGAGGCGCCGGACCTGATCATGATCGGCG
Source organism: Casimicrobiaceae bacterium (assembly GCA_035607385.1). Taxonomy (GTDB): domain Bacteria; phylum Pseudomonadota; class Gammaproteobacteria; order Burkholderiales; family Casimicrobiaceae; genus PALSA-1003. The sequence goes on along the minus strand of DATNAR010000382.1, from coordinate 18,847 downwards.
AGGTCCGCGACCGCGAGACGATGCAGCACGCGCTGCTGCATACGCTGACCGGGCACCTGTGCCTGTCGACCCTGCACGCGAACAACAGCTATCACGCGCTGTCGCGGATCATCAACATGTTTCCGTACGACGCCCGCTCCGGCCTGCTGTCCGACCTGTCGATCGGCCTCCGCGCGATCATCTCGCAGCGGCTGGTGCGCAACAAGGAAGGCGAGCAGCAGCCCGCAGTCGAAATGCTGCTCAACACCTCGCTGATCGCCGACCTGATCAAGAACGGCGAGATCACGCAGATCAAGGAAGCGATGGAGCAAAGCCTGTATCCGGGCTCGCAGACGTTCGAGCAGGCACTCTGTCGCCTCTACCTGGACGAAGTCATAACATACGACGAGGCGCTCAGCGCGGCCGATTCGCCGACGAACCTCGCGTGGCTGGTCAACCAGAATTCCCCGACGACGCGCGTCGAGGCCGGAATCGAGGACGACCCCGGCGACGGCGCCTTGTCCCGCGATTTCGTCAAGCTGGAAATCGACCCGGAATTCCTCAACCGTCCGTAGTGGCCATCGACCCTTAGCGTGGCGACCAGTTCGTCCAACGCGCCGACGCTGGATCTGGCGCGCCAGCTGATCGCGCGCCGCTCGCAGACGCCCGACGACGCCGGCTGCCAGGACCTTCTCGGCGAGCGACTCGCCGCCAGCGGTTTCCGCTGCGAAAGTCTGGTCGCCAGCGGGGTCAGCAACCTTTGGGCGCGCCGCGGCGACACGCCTCCGGTCGTGTGTTTCGCCGGGCACACCGACGTCGTGCCGTCCGGTCCGCTCGACGCCTGGGAGTCCGACCCGTTCGATCCCACCGTACGCGATGGCTATCTGTACGGGCGCGGCGCGGCGGACATGAAGTCATCGCTTGCGGCGTTCGTCGTCGCGATCGAGCAGTTCGTAGCCGCCCGGCCCAAACACCCGGGCTCGATCGCGCTGCTGATCACCTCGGACGAGGAAGGGCCGGCCGTCGACGGCACGGTGCGCGTCGTCGAGCGCCTGCGCGGCCGTGGCGAAAGGCTCGATTACTGCGTCGTCGGCGAGCCGTCGTCGGTCGACCGCCTGGGCGACATGATCAAGAACGGCCGGCGCGGCACGCTTTCGGGCAAGCTGATCGTCCGCGGCGTGCAGGGTCACGTCGCCTACCCGCAGCTGGCGCGCAACCCCATCCATCTGGTCGCACCGGTGATCGCCGAACTGGCGGGGACGCGATGGGACGAGGGCGATGCCTACTTTCCTCCGACCAGCTGGCAAGTATCGAACATCCATGCCGGCACCGGGGCGACCAACGTCATCCCCGGGACGCTCGAGCTGGATTTCAATTTCCGCTACGCGCCGGTCCACACGCGCGAGGAGCTCGAACGGGCGTTCCTCGCGATCCTGGCCAGGCACAACCTCGACCATGAGATTCGCTGGACCGGCTCGGGCAAGCCGTACCTCACGCCGCGCGGCCGGCTGGTCGATGTCGCCGGCTCGGCGATACGCGAGGCGTGCGGCATCGCACCCGAGCTCTCGTGCACCGGAGGCACGTCCGATGGTCGTTTCATCGCCGACATTTGCGCCGAGGTCGTCGAGCTCGGGCCGGTCAACGCATCGATCCACAAGCTCAACGAGCGGGTCGCCGTCGCCGATCTGGAGCCTTTGACGGCGATCTACCGTGGCATACTCGAGCGTTTGCTGACCTGAACGCGACGCGACGCGCCGATCCCGATGAGCACCGTCATGCAGGAGCTGGAGACCGTTCGCGACTGGATACGCTACGCGGTCTCGCGCTTCAACACCGCCGGCGTTTTTTTCGGTCACGGCTTGGCCGATGCCTACGAGGAAGCGGCGTACCTGATATTGCACAAGCTGTCGCTGCCGTCCGACCGGATCGATGTGTTTCTGGACAGCAGGGTGACGCAAGCCGAGCGCGCGGAGCTGCTGCAGATCATCGACCGCCGCGTCGACGAGCGCATCCCCGCCGCGTACCTGACGCACGAGGCGTGGCTCGGCGGCTTGCGCTTCTATGTCGACGAGCGCGTCATCATTCCCCGCTCGTTCATCGCCGAACTGCTGCCCGACGGGCTTGCCCCCTGGATCCCCGATGCCGCGGCCGTGCAGAGCACGCTCGACCTGTGCACGGGATCGGGCTGTCTTGCGGTGCTGCTCGCGCATCACTATCCGAACGCCGACGTCGATGCCACCGATATTTCTCCCGACGCGCTGACGGTCGCGCAGCGCAACGTCGCCGATCACGGGCTGCAGGATCGCATCAACCTGATCCGCTCGGACCTGCTGTCGAACCTGACCGAAAAGACTTACGACCTGATCATCTGCAATCCGCCGTACGTGACCGCGATGGCGATGGAGGAATTGCCCGCCGAGTACCGGCACGAGCCCGATATCGCATTGGCCGGCGGCGACGACGGTCTGGACGCGGTGCGGATCGTGCTCGCCAAGGCGCCGCAGTTTCTCGCGCCCGAGGGCCTGCTGGTGCTGGAAATCGGCCATAACCGGGCCGCCGCCGAAAAGGCGTTTCCGCGCCTGCCGTTTACCTGGCTTCCGGCCGGCGGCAGCGACGACAGCGTGCTGATGCTGAGGCGCGACGAGCTCGTCGCCGGCGCGTAGCGCCGCCGGCTAAAGCTACATACCGAAGAACGCCCGGATCTTCTGCACCAGGTCGGAAGCGCGGGAGCCGGTCGCGCGAGCGCGCGCTTCGGCCGAAAGCGAAGCGAGCGTCGCATCGTTCGCCGCCTGCCGGGCGGCCAGCGTCTGCGACAGCCCTTCCGCCATTTCAGGACGCGCCTTGAGGATCGCTTCGAACCCCGGCTTGTCGAGCCGGTAGCACAGCACCTCGCCTTCGGCCACGACCGTTGCCGTGCGGGCCTGGCCGGTCAAGAGGCCCATCTCGCCGAAATAACCGGGCGCCGACAAGGTGGCGAGCCGCTGCCGTGGCGACTCCGCCGGCTGCGCCGCATCGCGGAAGATGCCGACTTGGCCTCGTGCCAGGATATAGAGCGACTCGGCCGGCTCTCCTTCGCGCGTGATGACGTCGCCGGTGACGAACGGCGCCGGCTTGAGCTCCGCCGACAGCGCCTTGCGTTCGGGATCGGTCAGCGGCCGGAACAATTCCAGCGAGACGAGTAGCGCGATTCGGGCATCGCGCTCGCGCGACGCCTCTTCGATGCGGACGTCGCTGGCCGGATTCCAGAAGATCTCGGCGCGGGTGATCGGCACGTCCATGCCTTCGCGCCGCAGCGCCGCGTAAGCATGCAGCCGGACGACCGAATCGGTGAGGTCATCCAGGCTGAGATCGGTCAGCCAGTAGCGGACGACATACTTGATCGAGCTCGCCTCGAAATCGGCGCAGATGCACGACGGAGCCGGCGCGCGCGCCACATTGGGCATGTCGGCGCGGGCGAGCGCGGCCTCGATGACATCGATGACACGGCTCGGCGGCCATTCGTAGCCGACATTGATCTCGACAGGCCGCCGCCACGGGATGCGCAGATCGCCGCGCCGCGCCAGGACGTGGACACGGTTCGTGACCAGGGTCGAGTTGGGGATGATCAGCGTCTCTCCGTTGTTGGTGGCGAGCGACGTATAGCGCCAGCGAATCCCGACCACCTGGCCCAACGCACCCTCGACCCTGACCCAGTCGCCGATGCGATAAGTATTGTCGAGTTGCAGTGCCAGTCCACCCCAGAGGTTGGCCAGAGTCGTGCGCAACGACAGCGCGATGCCGCCGACGGCAACGGTCGACGTCGTGACGAGGCCGAACGGATTGACGCCGAGCACATCCATCCGATAGATGGCATACGCGACCAGCGATAACGCGAATAGCACATCGCCGAGGATGCGCGGCAGCGACATGCGCGCCAGCAACCCCTGGAAGATGAAGACCAGCAGGATGCGGATGAAGCCGATCGTCGCGATGACCAGCACGCCCTCGCGCAGCGCGATGCCGGCCTTGGTCCCTTCGAGTCCGGCCCCGAATCGCGCCAGCGCCGAAAGACCGGCGACGCCGATGGCCAATATGCTCAGCATCGGGATCAGGCCCGGACGGGTTTCGGGCTTCCAGCGCATCATGATGAGCGCCAGCAAGCCGCCGGCCACGGCGAATAGCAGCGCTTCGTGAAGCGTTGCGGCGATGTCCATTGTGGCAATCGTTTTTTGCCCGGGCCGCCCCGGCGTCGCGTGATTATAGAGCCCTACGACGGGCCGCGTGCGCGTCATCGGCGACGGATCAGCATCCGCGATCGCCATTCGGCGGCCCGGTACTCTAGAATGACGCCGCCCATGCCTCCGCCACGCACCGGCGGCCAGATCCTGGTCGCCAACCTTCTTGCCCAGGGCGCCGATCTGGCTTTTTGCGTTCCGGGCGAGAGCTATCTGCCGGTGCTCGACGCCTTGTACGATGTGCGCGACCGCCTGCGGCTGATCGTGTGCAGGCACGAAGGCGGCGCTGCATACATGGCCGAAGCGTACGGCAAACTGACCGGCCGGCCCGGCATCGCGCTGGTGACGCGCGGACCCGGCGCATCGAACGCCGCGGTCGGCATCCACACCGCTGCGCAGGATTCCTCGCCGATGATCGTGTTCGTCGGCCAGGTAGGCAGCGATTTCGCCGAGCGCGAAGCGTTCCAGGAAATCGACTATCGCCGGATGTACGGCAGCAGCGTCAAGTGGGTCGCGCAAATCGATCGCGCCGACCGTATTCCCGAGTACGTCGCCCGCGCTTTCCGGGTCGCGCAATCCGGACGCCCAGGCCCGGTCGTGCTGGCGCTGCCGGAGGATATGCTCGCTGCCAGCGCCGCCGTCGCCGACGCACCACGCGTCGAGGCGACGCTGCTGCACCCGGCGCCGGAAGCGATCGCTGCGTTGCGCGCGCGGCTCGAGCGCGCGCACCGGCCGCTGTTGCTGGTCGGCGGCAGCGGCTGGAGCGAGCGTGCCTGCGCCGACCTCGCGCGCTTCATCGCGGCCAACGACCTGCCGGTCGCGTGTGCGTTCCGCAATCAGGACCTCGTCGACAACCGCGACGAACACTACGCAGGTGACGTCGGCATAGGTCCGAACCCGAAGCTGGCGGCGCGCGTGCGCGATGCCGACCTGCTGCTGGTCATCGGCGAGCGTCTGGGCGAGGCAGTCACCTCGGGCTATACGCTGTTGTCGGTGCCGAATCCGGCGCAGGCGCTGGTTCACGTGCACCCCGGGGCCGACGAATTGGGCAAGGTCTATCAGCCGGCGCTAGCGATCGCCGCATCGTTGCCGGCGGCGTGTGCGGCGCTCGCCGAGATGCCGCCGATCGCGGCACCGGCCTGGGCAGGCAGTGCCGGCGCGGCGCACGCCGACTATCTTGCCTGGCAGTCGCCTCGGCCGATGCCCGGCGAGCTCGACCTCTGGCAAGCGGTCGGATTTCTGCGCGAGCGGCTGCCGGAAGACGCAATCCTCGTCAATGGCGCCGGCAACTATGCGACCTGGCTGCATCGACTGTACCGCTATCCGCGCTACCGGACGCAGCTTGCGCCCTACAGCGGCTCGATGGGCTATGGCGTGCCGGCCGCGATCGCAGCGAAGGCGGTATGTCCTGAGCGCATCGTCGTATCATGGAACGGCGACGGATGCTTTCTGATGAACGGCCAGGAGCTAGCGACCGCCGTCCAGTACGGTCTGAACATCATTTTCGTCGTCATCGACAATGGCATGTACGGAACCATCCGCATGCATCAGGAAAAGCACTATCCGGCGCGAGTCTATGGCACCGACCTCGTCAATCCGGATTTCGCGGCGCTGGCGCGCGCCTACGGGGTGCGCGGCGAAAGGGTGACCCGCACCGCCGAATTCGCGCCGGCGTTCGAGCGCGCGCTCGCGCACGACGGTCCGTCGCTCTTGCACGTTCGCATCGACCCGCAGGCGATCACGATGAACGCGACGATCGCCGAGCTGCGCGGACAGGCGCCGCAGTAAGCCTGCAGACCAACGATCATGCAGACGACGCCCGCGGCGAATACGCTCACGGTCACCGGCCTTTCGGTCGAATTCCGCACGTCCGAGCGGATCGTGCAGGCGGTTCGCGATCTCTCATTCGAGATCGGACGCGGTGAAACGGTCGCCATCGTCGGCGAATCGGGCTCCGGCAAATCGGTGACCGCGCTATCGCTGATGCGCCTGGTCGAGCATGGTGGCGGCCGCATCACCTCCGGCAAGCTCGAATTCACCCGGCCCAACGCCGATCGCATCGACCTGGCACAGGCGAACGGCGCGACGATGCGCTCGATCCGCGGCGCGGAGATCGCGATGATCTTCCAGGAGCCGATGACGTCGCTCAACCCGGTCTTTCCGGTCGGCGAGCAGATCGCCGAATCGATCCGGCTGCATCAGCGGATGGACTTCGCGGCGGCGCGCCGCGAGGCGCTGCGCATGCTGGCCCAGGTCCGCATACCCGATGCCGCCAGCGTGCTGTCGCGTTATCCGCATCAATTGTCCGGCGGGATGCGGCAAAGGGTCATGATCGCGATGGCGCTGTCGTGCAAGCCGCGCTTGCTGATCGCCGACGAGCCGACGACCGCGCTCGACGTGACGATCCAGGCGCAGATCCTCGAGCTCATACGCGCGCTCCAGGATGAGATGCATATGGCAGTGCTGTTCATCACGCACGACATGGGCGTCGTGGCCGAGGTCGCCGACCGCGTCGTCGTCATGATCGGCGGAGAAAAAGTCGAGGATGGCACGGCGACGCAGATTTTCCACGCGCCCGGGCATCCGTACACGCAAGCGCTGCTCGCTGCGGTGCCGACGCTGGGAGCGATGCGCGGCACCGATGCGCCGGCGCGCTTCGTGCTGCGCCGGCAGGAGCCCGGTGCCTACACCGTGCCGGCGCAGGCTCCGCTCCACGCGCCGCCATCGGGCGCCGGCGAGCCACTGCTGCGGGTGCGCGGCCTGAAGACCCAGTTCCCCGTACGCGGGGGGATATTCGGCCGGGTGCGGCGGCGTGTACACGCGGTCGAGCAGGTCAGCTTCGATCTCTACGCGGGCGAGACGCTCGGTCTGGTCGGCGAATCCGGATGCGGCAAGTCGACGACCGGCCGGTCGCTGCTGCGCCTGGTCGACATCGAGGACGGGAGCATCGAGCTCGACGGCCGTGAGATCGCACGGCTGTCGCCCGATCAATTCCGGCCGCTGCGCCGCGACATCCAGATGGTGTTCCAGGATCCGTTCGCGTCGCTCGACCCCCGCCTGACGGTGGGGTTTTCCGTCGCGGAGCCGCTGTACATTCACGGTGTGGCATCGGGCCGCGCCGCCGAAGAGCGGGTCGCTTCGCTGCTCGAGCACGTCGGCCTTTCACGCGCCCATGCGCAGCGCTATCCCCATGAATTCTCCGGCGGGCAGCGGCAACGCATTGCGCTGGCACGCGCGCTGGCGCTGCGGCCCAGGATCATCGTCGCCGACGAGGCGGTATCGGCACTGGATGTCTCGATACGCGCCCAGATTCTCAACCTGATGCTCGATCTGCAGGACGCCTTCGGTCTGTCGTACCTGTTCATTTCGCACGACATGGCGGTGGTCGAGCGGATCAGCCACCGGGTCGCAGTCATGTACCTCGGGCAGATTGTCGAGATCGGTCCCCGCCGCGCGGTGTTCGAGAATCCTCAGCACCCTTACACGCGCAAGCTGATCGCCGCCGTTCCGGTGGCGGACCCGGCGCGACGGCGCCGCAAAACCGAGCTATCATCCGAAGAGATACCGAGCCCGATCCGGGCCGTCGGCGACGAGCCGGTCGTCGCGCCGCTGGTCGAAGTGGGCCCCGGGCATTTCGTCGCGACCCACCGCATTTCCGGCGCGTATTGACCGAGAGCCCAGCCGTATTTTCCGCATCACCTGGAGAAACCGCATGAAATCGCTGCCCCGTCTGCTTCCCGCCGTTGTGCTCGCGCTCGCCGCCCTGGCAGCCGGGCCGGCGACCGCCTCGAAGGATGTCGTGTTCGCCGTCGCCTCGACGTTCACGACGACGGATCCGTACGATGCCAACGATACGCTTTCGCAGGCGATGGCCAAGTCGTTCTACGAAGGCCTGTACGGCTTCGACAAGAACATGAAAATGATCCCCGTGCTGGCCGAGAGTTACGACGTCAGCAAAGACGGCCTCGTCTATACGATCAAGCTCAAAAAAGGCATCAAGTTCCACGACGGTACCGACTTCAAGGCCGACGCCGTGAAGGTGAACCTAGACCGGGTGACCAACCCGGAGAACAAGCTCAAGCGCTATGGTCTTTACAACAACAATATCGCCAAGACCGAGGTCGTCGACGACTACACGGCACGCATTACGCTGAAGACGCCGTTCTCGCCGTTCATTGCCCAGCTCGCGCATCCGTCGACCGTGATGATCAGTCCGGCCGCGCTCAAGCAGTACGGCAACAAGGACATCGCCTTTCATCCGGTCGGCACCGGTCCGTTCAAGTTCGTCGAATGGAAGCAGACCGACTACCTCAAGGTGGCGAAATTCGACGGTTACTGGAAGAAGGGCTACCCGAAAGTCGACACGATCACCTGGAAACCCGTCGTCGACAACAATTCACGTGCGGCCATCATGCAGACGGGTGAGGCCCACTTCACCTTCCCCGTGCCGTATGAACAGGCCGAGATCCTGAAGGGCAAACCCGACCTGGAAGTGGTCGCGGCGCCGTCGATCGTGCTTCGCTACCTTTCGATGAATACGCAGCAGAAGCCCTTCGACAACCCCAAGGTCCGCCAAGCGATCGCCTACGCGATCAACAAGGAGGCGCTCGCGAAGGTCGCATTCAATGGCTACGCAACGCCTGCCGAGGGCGTCGCACCGCAAGGTGTCGAATACGCCGTCAAGCTCGGCGAATGGCCGTACAACCTCGCCAAGGCCAAGGAGCTCATGAAGGAAGCCGGTTATCCGAACGGATTCGAGACCGACCTGTGGTCGGCCTACAATCACACGACGGCGCAGAAGGTCACGCAGTTCCTGCAGCAGCAGCTGCAGCAGATCGGTATTCGCACCAAGATCACGTTGCTCGAGGCCGGTCAGCGCGTCGAGAAAGTCGAAAGCTGGCAGGACCCGGCGACGGCGCCGGTGCGCCTGTATTACGTCGGCTGGTCGACGTCGACCGGCGAGGCAGATTGGGCGCTGCGTCCGCTGCTCGACGGCGACTCCTGGCCGCCCAGACTGTTCAACACCGCGTACTACAAGAACCCCAAGGTCGACGCCGACATCAAGGGTGCACAGCTGACGACCGATGGCAAGGAAAAAGCGAAGCTCTACAAGGACGCGCAGGAAACCATCTGGAAGGATGCGCCCTGGGCACCTCTGGTGGTCGAGAAACTGCTCTCTGCACACAACAAGAAGCTCAGCGGGGTGTATGTGATTCCGGACGCATCGTTCAATTTCACCGAAGTCGATCTGAAGCCCTGAACGCGGCGGCGGCGTGCGAGCGGGTCGCCGCCACGTTCCGCGCACGTCTTGACCCCGGACCGCGCGCGGCGAACCGATGCTCCAATACATCGTCAAGCGCCTTCTCGGGCTGATCCCGACCCTGGTGCTGGTCGGCGCGCTGGCGTTCCTGTTCGTCCATCTGCTGCCCGGCGACCCGGCGCGTCTTGCCGCCGGTCCGGAGGCGACACCGGAAACGGTCGCGCTGGTGCGCCAGGATCTCGGCCTCGATAAACCGCTGCCGCAGCAATTTCTGCGTTTCGTGACCGGTATCGTGCACGGCGATTTCGGCCGGTCGCTGCGCACCAAGCGTCCGGTGAGCGTCGAGATCGGCGAGCGATTCATGCCGACCTTCTGGCTGACCATCGCCGCGATGTCGTGGTCGGTGGTATTCGGCATGACGATAGGCGTCGTCTCGGCGGTCTGGCGAAACCGCTGGCCCGACCGGCTGGGGATGGCGCTGGCGGTCTCCGGCATTTCCTTTCCGGCCTTCGCGCTCGGCATGGTGCTGATGCAGATCTTCGCCGTCCAGCTCAACTGGTTGCCCACGGTCGGCGCCGACAGCTGGCGGCACTACATCCTCCCGTCGCTGACGCTCGGCGCGGCTGTGGCCGCGATCATGGCGCGATTCACGCGTTCTTCGTTCGTCGAAATCATGCAGGAGGACTACGTTCGCACCGCACGCGCGAAGGGCCTGACCGAGCGCTCGGTCGTGGTCAAGCACGGCTTGCGCAACGCGCTGATTCCTGTCGTCACGATGATGGGCCTGCAGTTCGGATTCCTGCTCGGAGGCTCGATCGTCGTCGAAGTCGTCTTCAACTGGCCCGGAATGGGACGGCTGCTGGTCGACGCGGTCGACATGCGGGACTACCCGGTCATCCAGGCGGAGATATTGTTGTTCTCGCTCGAGTTCATCCTGATCAACCTGATCGTCGACGTTCTGTACGCGGTGATCAATCCGTCGATCCGGTATCGATGACTACCGCCGAGGCAGTGGTCATCGAGAACACGGCGGTCAGGACGCCGTGGACCGAGTTCTGGCGCAAGTTCAAAAAGCAGCATGTCGCGGTTGCCGCCGGCATTTTCGTGCTGCTTCTCGTGCTGGTCGCGATCTTCGCACCGTGGATCGTTCCGTACGACGCAGAGAATTTCTTCGACTACGACAGTATCAACGCGTTGCCCTCGCTGCAGCACTGGTTCGGCGTCGACCCGCTTGGCCGCGACATCTTCAGCCGCATCGTCATGGGCGCGCGGGTTTCACTGACTGCCGGGTTCGTCTCGGTTGCCGTCGGCGCCGTCATCGGGACGGTGCTGGGCCTGGTCGCCGGATACTACGAAGGATGGCCGGAGCGCATCATCATGCGCGTGTGCGATGTCCTCTTCGCCTTCCCCGGCATCCTGCTGGCGATCGGGATCGTGGCGATCCTGGGCGGCGGCATGACCAACGTGATCATTGCGGTGTCGATCTTCAGCATCCCTACCTTCGCCCGGCTGGTTCGCGGCAACACGCTGGCGCTGAAGCATCTGACGTTCATCGAGGCGGCGCGAAGCGTCGGCGCGCCGGATCGGACGATCATCGCCCGTCACATCTTCCCAGGCACCATCGCCGCAGTCGTCGTCTACTTTTCCTTGCGCATCGGGACGTCGATCATCACCGCGGCAAGCCTGTCGTTCATCGGCATGGGGGCGCAGCCGCCGACGCCGGAATGGGGTGCGATGCTCAACGAGGCGCGTGCCGACATGATGACTTCCCCGCACGTCGCGCTCTTTCCGAGCCTCGCCATATTCCTCACGGTGCTGGCGTTCAATCTGCTCGGCGACGGACTGCGCGACGCGCTCGATCCCAAGATCGACCAGAAGTAGTCAGGGCAGCGCGAAAGTCCATCCGACTCGCCGCTGCGCTGCGTCACGCCAGGCGATTTCAGGGAATCGTCACCCCGAACGTGAACAGCAGCCCCGCGCCGCCGATGACGACCACCTCCGAGCAAACGCGCGAAAAGCAGTAGCCGAGCGAGGGAATGACCGCCGGGGCGAAGCCGGAATGGTTCAACGGAATCTTGTCGCGATACTGGCCGCGATAACCGTGCACGATGCCAGCGACGACTTTCAGATACAGCGGCTGCAGCCCTGGCAGCGGCCGATAGCGCCAGCCCCCGAACACCGCCTGCGATGCCTGCCCGAACGAATTGTCGAATGCCGCCGCACCCACCAGCCATCCGTCGCTCATGTGATATTCACCGTAGACCAGCTTCGGATAACTGACGTGCTCGGGGTTGTAATGGAAATGCGTGTTGTTGAGGCTCGTCTCGAGATAGATGCGGTCGGTGCGCCACGGCTCATCCGGGGCGGTCGCCGGCGGCTCGGTGCCGGCCGCACCGATTCGATCCGCAGCGGCGTCCTGGGCGGCGGCGACAGCGCTCGCCAGCGAGATCAGTAAAGCAAGGAGAACGCAGGTTCGGCGCGATCGATCGCTACAGCGTCGGGAGGGCACGTGTCAAATCAGGCGGCGCCGCGCAATGCAACAACCGACGCCATGTGATGATTGCGAAGTACCCAACGCTAACACATGCCGCGTTGCTTGTCCCGGCGCACATCGAGAGGCCGACGTCACACGGGACACGCGACCGACGGGCCGAGGCGCTCCTTTGCTGCGGCGACGCTGGCGACATCGGACAACGCGACGCCGTTCTTTATCGCCGTGATCTCGGCGAGGATAGACACCGCTATCTCGGGCGGCGTGCGACTGCCGATATAAAGGCCGATCGGCCCATGAAGTTTCGCGATCTGTTCCTCTGTCAGGTCGAATTCCTCCAGACGCCGCCGTCGCTTCGCATTGTTGGCGCGCGAGCCCAGTGCGCCGACATAGAATGCCGGCGACTTGAGCGCTTCCATCAACGCGAGGTCATCGAGCTTCGGATCGTGGGTCAGCGCAACGACCGCGCAACGTTCATCGAGCTTCATATCGATGACCGTGTCGTCCGGCATCGTCTTGACGAGGGTAACGCCTCCGATGTCCCAGGCTTCGCTGTATTCGTCGCGCGGGTCGCAGACGGTGACCTGATAGTCGAGACCGACGGCGATCTGCGCGAGGTACTTGGACAACTGCCCGGCGCCGATGACCAGCATCCGATAACGAGGACCGTGGACCGTCGTCAGCGCCGCCCCGTCGAAGCTGACACCGTCGGCCGCGCGCGCGGGGTCCAGCCGCACGGTCGCGGTATCGAGATCGAGCGTGCGCGCCACCAGTTGTCCCCGCTCGACCAGCGCCAAGAGCTCTGCGATCCGGCTGTCATTGCGCAAGGGCTCGAGCACCAGCTGGATCGTGCCGCCGCACGGGAGACCGAACTTGCGCGCATCCTCGGCGGACACGCCGTACGTGACCGCCTGCGGCCGCGTCACGTAGGCGCCTTCGCGGCGCGATCGCTCGACGATGTCATCCTCGATGCAGCCGCCCGACACCGAGCCGACCACCTGCCCGTCTTCGCGCACGGCGAGCAGCGCGCCGGGGGGGCGCGGTGATGAGCCCCAGGTGCGAACGACGGTGACGAGCAGAACGCGCTTGCCCGCGTCGAGCCACTCGGCGCTGCGGCGAAGGACTTCCAGATCAACGCTATCCATGCTGTACGCTTTTCGCGGAATCCGATGGTGACTATTCTACGCCGGGCGCAGCCACCAGTAGATCACGATGCAGGCGACGATCAGTGCCGCGAGCAGCAACCTGGTGCGCATCGTCCGCAGTGCCGAAGCCAGCTCCGGCGGCGGCGCGGCTGCGGCTTCCGCTGTCGCGGGCGGGCTGCCGCCGGCGCGAGCGACAAAGCGCGCAAAAAAATCATCGGCGACCTTGGCCGCGGCCCCGTCGATCAGACGCGAGCCGATCTGCGCCAGCTTGCCGCCGACCTGCGCATTCACGGCGTAATCGATGCGCGTGCCGCCCTCCACCGGCGACAGCTCGACTTTTGCCGAGCCGTTGGCAAAACCGGCGGCGCCGCCCTGCCCTTCGAACTTCAGCGTGTACGAGCGCGGCGCAGCGATATCGGCAAGCGTCAGTCGACCGCTGAACTTTGCGCTGACGGGCCCGACCCGCGCCGTCATCAGCACCCGATACTCGGTGTCCGACACCCGGTCGATCGATTCGCAGCCCGGAATACATTTGCGCAGCACTTCCGGATCATTCAGCGCCCGCCACGTCGTTGCGACGTCGGCAGGCACTACGCGACTACCTTTCATCTCCATGATCGGGTCCGGGTCTCGCTCACGCCGCGCGCAAGTACTCGGCGCCCCGGCCGCGAGCGGCGGGCCGGCGGGCGAATGCCTCCGCCAGCTGCTTCAGGCTCTGCAGGTTGTGCACCGGCAAAAAATCGTCCACAAAGGGCAGCATCGCGCGGATGCCGGCCGGCCGCGCTTCGAAACCCTCGTAGCGCAGCAGCGGATTGAGCCAGATCAGCCGCCGGCACGACTTGGCCAGCCTTTCCATTTCCTGCGGCAGACCGTCCCCGACGTCGCTGTCCAGGCCGTCACTGATAAGCAGAACGATGGCGCCCTGTCCGAGGAGCCGGCGCGACCAGCGCCGATTGAATTCGCCGAGGCACGCCCCGATGCGCGTGCCGCCGGCCCAGTCGGTGACCGCGCCGCTGATGCGCGCAATCGCGACATCGACGTCGCGCTGCTTCAGATGGCGCGTAATGTTGGTCAGGCGCGTTCCGAACAAAAGCGTGTGCACGCGATCCCGGTCATTGGTGATCGCGTGCAGGAAGAACAACAGCATGCGCGAATAGCGGTCCATCGAGCCGGAGATATCGCACAGGACGACCAGCGGCGGGCGGCGCCGACGCTTGCGGCGCCACGCCAGCGGCACGATCACGCCGCGTGCCGAGGTCATCGCGCGGAGCGTCGCCCGCAGATCGACCGCGTGTCCCTTTGGAGCGGCGACAGTCCGCCGCACCGGAATCTCGGGCAGCGGCAGGCGCAGGCGCGCGATCATCGCCTTGACCTCGCGCAGCTCGACGGCCGTCATCGATTCGAAGTCGCGCGTCTGCAGCACCTCGCGCGGCGAGAAGGTGAAGGCCGCGTCGAGATCGATCTCTTCGCCTTCTGCCTCGAGCTCATGGCGCGGCAACGGCGCCATCGCTTCGGCCAGCCTCGCCGGCAGCGGCGCCTGCGCCTCGTCCGCCGGGACGCGGCCGCGAACCTTCGGCAGCAGCAGAGCCATCATGCGTTCGAGCAGCTTCGGATTGCGCCAGAACAGCTCGAACGCCTGGTCGAACAGCACCTTGTGCTCGTGCCGCTCGATCAGGACCGATTCCAGCGCGGCGCGAAAATCGTCGCGATTGCCGACGCCTACCGCCTCGACCGCGTTGAGCGCAACGACGACTTTCGCGGGGCCGATCGGCAGGCCGGCGGCCCGAAGGACGCGGGCGAAATGCAGGATGTTGCCGGCGAGCCTTTCGCGCCCGAACAGCGCTTCCGTCGATGCGATCATGCCGGCAACGCGACCGCTTCGGCCCGCGCCTCCGCAACCAGCCTGGCGGCCACGTCCGGCGTGATCGCGCCGACATCGTCCTGGTACTTGAGCAGCGCTCCCAGCGTGCTGGCCACGGTGTCGGGGTCGAGCGTGACGCGGTCCAGCGCGACCAGCGCCTCGGCCCAGTCGAGCGTCTCGGCGATCCCGGGCGCCTTGAAAAGATCGATCGCGCGCAGCCGCTGCGTAAACGCGACGACTTCGCGCGATAGCCGCGCGTCGGCGCCCGGTACCTTGCGCCGAACGATCGCGAGCTCGCGCTCGGCATTCGGATAATCGACCCAGTGATAGAGACAACGCCGCTTGATCGCGTCGTGAATCTCGCGCGTGCGATTCGACGTGATGACGACGATCGGGGGCTCGGCCGCCTTGATCGGACCGAGCTCGGGTATCGTCACCTGGTATTCAGCCAGCACTTCGAGCAGATAGGCTTCGAACGGCTCGTCGGTGCGGTCGAGCTCGTCGATCAGCAGCACGGGCGCCGCGCCGCCATGCGGCTCCAGCGCCTGCAGGATCGGGCGCCGGATCAGGAAGCGCTCGGCAAAGATGTCGGCACCCAGCGATTCGCGGTCGACCTTCCCCGAGGCCTCGGCCAGGCGAATCTCGATCATCTGGCGCGGATAGTTCCATTCATAGACCGCCGACGCGGTGTCCAGGCCCTCGTAGCACTGCAGCCGGATCAGCGCGCGGCCGAGCGCGGTGGCGAGCACCTTGGCGATTTCGGTCTTGCCGACGCCGGCTTCGCCCTCGAGGAACAGCGGCCGGCGCATCTTGAGCGCCAGATAGACGCTGGTCGCGAGGCGCCGATCGGCGAAGTAATCGTGCTGCTCGAGCAGTGCGGCAACGGCGTCGACGTTGCCTGGTAGCGCTGGCGTCATGGTGGAAGTGGGCGGCGGACGAATGTTGATTATAACGGCATCGCGTGAAGCGCGCTGCCGCTGCCTTGCGCGGCGCGGCGTTTGGCGAGGCAAGCGTCGCCCGAGGGAGAGTCGGTCAGTGAAAATCGCGCGAGCGCGTGGCCAGCTTGCCGAGCAGCGCCGTCTGATCGTGCAATCGGGCCGCGATCAGGTGCACGACCTCGCCTTCGCGTTCGAGCGTGCCGTATACGGTCAAGAGATTCGCGCGCAACAGTTCCTTGCGCTGCTTTTCGGCAAGGTCGCGCCAGACGATCACATTGATCATTCCGGTCTCGTCCTCCAGCGTCACGAAGGTGACGCCGCTGGCCGTGCCCGGTCGCTGGCGCCCGGTGACCAGTCCGGTGACGCGGGTGACGCGGCCATGCGGCAGCGCGTGCAATTCGGCGGCGGTCAGCATGCGTTGCCGCTGCAGCCGGTGGCGGAGCAGCGCCAGCGGGTGCCGGCCCAGCGTCAGACCGAGGCTTGCGTAGTCGGCGATGATGTTGTCTCCCTCATCGGGCGGCGTCAGCACGGGCACTGCATCGCCGATCGGCGCCTCGACCAGCAGCGGCGGCATCCGCTCGATACCGCTGACGTCCCAGAGCGCACGGCGGCGATGGCCGGAGAGTTGCGCCAGTGCTCCCGCCGCGGCCAGGGCTTCGATATCGTGGCGGTTGAGCTCCGCGCGCCGGACAAGATCGGCGACATCGTCGAATGGCCGGCATCCGCGCGCCGCGGCAACCCGCTTGCCACCGGCTCCCGACAGCCCCTTGACCAGGCACAGGCCGAGACGCAGCGCCGGCTGCGGGGATCGCGATGGCATGTCCGTTGCCTTCCGGTCGTCAGGCGGCGTCTGCGCTTCGCCTATGGCCTCCAGCGTGCATTCCCAATCGCTGCGGCAGGCATCGGCCGGCAGAATCGTGCCGCCATGCCGGCGCAGATCCTGCGTCAGTTGCGACGGCGAATAGAATCCCATCGGCTGCGAATTCAGCAGTGCGCAGGTGAACGCGGCGGGCTCGTAGCATTTGAGCCACGACGATACGTAGACCAGCAGCGCGAAGCTCGCCGCGTGCGATTCGGGAAAGCCGTACTCGCCGAAGCCGAGAATCTGCTGATAGATCTGCTTGGCGAATTGATCGTCGTAGCCGTTGGCGCGCATGCCGTCGAGCAAGCGCTTTTCGAGGTGCTCGAGGCCGCCCTTGCGCTTCCACGCGGCCATCGAGCGCCGCAACTGGTCGCTTTCGCCGGGCGTGAATCCGGCGGCGACGACGGCGAGCTGCATCACCTGCTCCTGGAAAATCGGCACGCCGAGCGTGCGCTCCAGAACGCTCCTGACTTCCGGCTTCGGATAGACAGCCAGCGCCTTGTTCTGGCGTCGCTTCAGATACGGATGGACCATGCCGCCCTGGATCGGCCCGGGACGCACGATCGCGACCTCGATCACCAGATCGTAATAGGATTTCGGCTTCAGCCGCGGCAGCATCGCCATTTGCGCGCGCGACTCGATCTGGAAGACGCCGACGGTGTCGCCGTGGCCGATCATGTCGTAGACCGCATCGTCGCTCATCGAGGGGTCGATGTCGGCGAGCGAGAGCCGCCGCCCGTAGCGCGCTGACAACAGGTCCAGCGCGCGGCGGATCGCCGTCAGCATGCCCAGCGCCAGCACGTCGACCTTGAGCAGGCCCAGCGCGTCCAGGTCGTCCTTGTCCCATTCGATCACCGTGCGTTCCGGCATCGCCGCATTTTCGGTCGGCACCAGATGTGACAAAGGCCCGCGTGAGATCACGAAGCCGCCGGTATGCTGCGACAGGTGGCGCGGAAAGCCCAGCAGGCTCGTCACCAGCGAGGACAATTGACGCATCAGCGGGCTCTCCGCGTCGAGACCGGCGTCGATGATTCTGTCGGGCAAGGCCTGCCGGCCGTCCCACCAGCCCACGGCCTTTGCCAGCCGGTCCACTTGCGTCAGATCGAGCCCCAGCGCCTTGCCGACGTCGCGCAGCGCCGAGCGCGGGCGATAGCAGATCACCGTCGCCGTCAGCGCCGCGCGGTCGCGGCCGTATTTGCGATAGATGTACTGGATCACCTCCTCGCGGCGCTGATGCTCGAAGTCGACGTCGATGTCGGGCGGCTCGTCGCGCTCGCGCGAAATGAACCGTTCGAACAATACCTCGGTGCAAGACGGATTGACCTCGGTGACGCCCAGGCAGTAGCAGACCGCTGAGTTCGCTGCCGAGCCGCGTCCCTGGCACAGGATGCCGTTGTCGCGCGCGAATTTGACGATGTCGTAGACGGTGAGGAAGAAAGCTTCGTAGCGCTTTTCGGCGATCAATGCGAGCTCGCGCTCGATCAGCGCGCGCACCTTGGCGCGGTCCTTCGGTGGCGTGACGGCCGCGGGGAAGCGTCGCGCAAAGCCTTCCTCGGTCAGCCGCCGCAGGTAGGCGGCCGGCGTTTCGTCCGCGGGAACGATCTCCTCCGGGTACTCGTAGCGCAGCTCGTCCAGCGAAAATCGGCAGCGCGCGGCGACCACCAGCGTCTCGGCCAGCCACGATGCAGGGTAGATGCGCTCGAGCGTGGCCAGCGGCCGCAAATGGCGCTCGCCGTTCGGATGCAGCGCGTGGCCGGCTTGCGCGACGGTAGTCTTGAGCCGGATGGCAGTCAGCGTATCCTGCAGCGCACGGCGACCGCGGGCATGCATGTGGACGTCGCCGGCGGCAACGAGCGGCAGCCCCAGCGTCGCTGCGATTGCGGCGAGATCGGCGCAACGCGCCGCGTCGTCAGCCTCGAGTAGCCGCTCGACGGCGATCCACAACGCCTCGCGAAAGCGCGGCTTGAGCCAACGCGCTTCGTCTGCATCAGGCGCCCGGCCTGGCAGCCACAGCGCGAGACAGCCGGCAATGCCGTCGCCCAGATCGGCGCGCGACAGGCGATAGCTACCCTTGACGGCGCTGCGCCTGCCGCGCGT
>DATNAR010000355.1:0-5725 GCA_035607385.1 Casimicrobiaceae bacterium | reverse complement strand
GGCATTTCGCTGGTGCTGCATCCGGCCAATCCGCACGCGCCGACCGTGCATATGAACCTGCGCCTGTTCGTCGCCAAAAAAGCCGGCGCCGATGCCATCTGGTGGTTCGGCGGCGGGATGGACCTGACACCTTATTACGGCTACGAGGAGGACGTCGTGCATTTCCACGCCTCATGCCGCGATGCGCTGGCGCCGTTCGGCGGCGACTGCTACCCGCGCTTCAAGCGCTGGTGCGACGACTACTTCCTGATCCGGCATCGCAACGAGCCGCGCGGCGTCGGCGGCATTTTTTTCGACGACCTGAACGAGCGGGATTTTGCCCACAGCTTCGCGCTGACCCGGGCCGTCGGGGACGCTTTCCTCGGCGCCTACGAGCCGATCCTGCTGCGGCGGAAGGATCTCCCCTACGGCGAGCGCGAGCGGGAATTCCAAACCTACCGCCGCGGCCGCTACGTCGAGTTCAACCTCGTGTACGACCGCGGCACGCTGTTCGGCTTGCAGTCGAACGGCCGCGCCGAGGCGATCCTGATGTCGCTGCCGCCGGTCGTCAGCTGGCGCCACGACTGGCGTCCCGAGCCGGGCAGCGCCGAGGCGAAGCTGTACAGCGACTTTCTGGTCGCGCGCGACTGGCTGGACGAGCCGCGATGACGGGCGACGACGAACACGCGGGACTGCGCGAAGTCGGCCTCGATTCCGAGGATGTCTTCCGCGGCCGGCTGCTGCATGTCAAGCGCGACCTCGTCCGCCTGCCCGATGGAAGCGAGGCGACGCGCGAATACATCGTGCACCCCGGCGCGGTGATGATCATTCCGCGGCTACCCGACGGCTCGCTGCTGTTCGAGCGTCAATTCCGCTATCCCCACCAGCGGGTGTTCATCGAGTTTCCCGCCGGCAAGATCGATTCGGGCGAGGATCCGCTGGCGACCGCGAAGCGCGAACTGCTCGAGGAAACCGGGTACACCGCCGCGCGCTGGGCCTACGTGGCGACGATGCATCCGCTGATCACTTACTCGACCGAGTACATCGCGATCTACGCTGCCGACGAACTCAGCTACGTCGGCGCCCGGCTCGATGCCGGCGAATTCGTCGAGACTTTTACCGCGACACTGGACGACGCTCTCGGCTGGCTCGAGCGCGGCGAGGTCACCGACGCCAAGACGATGCTGGGCCTGTTGCTGCTGGCGCGTGGAATCGCCGCGCCGCAAAACGCATGAACGCCGCCGATGCGGTAGCAGACGCGAATCGCGCCACCCAGGCGGGCCGCACAGCGGCGCCTTTGGCGAACCCGGCCGCACGCGCGCGGGAGCCGTGAGCACGGCGCCGATCGCGCGGCGCCTGGTCATCGCCGGGCGCGTTCAAGGCGTCGGATTTCGCTATGCGTTCGCCGACGAAGCGCGCATGCGCGGTCTGAGCGGGTGGGTGCGCAATCGGCGCGATGGCCATGTCGAGGCGCTGATCAGCGGTCCTGCGCCCGACGTCGAGGCGATGATCGCCTGGGCGCGAGTCGGCCCCCCGGCGGCGCGGGTTTCCTCGATCGACGTCGAGGAAGCGCTTGCGACCTCCGGGGCGTTCGAGATCGTCGCGACGCTATGAGGGTTGGGGGCCGCTGCGCCGTCTTCCCGCGGGCCGACTCCGCGCCGGAGACGCAGATTTGGCTCGCGCGTCGTCGTCGGCATGCCCGCCTCCAGGGTCGCATCCCCGCGCGTCGCGCGGGGCCCCTGCTCCACCTTCCGGCGGCCTACACCGACTCGCCGAGATAGGCTTCGCGCACCTTCGGATCCGACAGCAGCTGGCGGGCGTCGCCGGAAAGCGTGATCGTGCCGCTTTCCATCACGTAGCCGCGATTGCTCACTTCCAGCGCCAGCTTGGCGTTCTGCTCGATCAGCAGGATCGTCACGCCTTCGCCGGAAATTGCCAGCACCGTCTCGAATACCTTCTGCACCATCAGTGGGGCAAGCCCCATCGACGGCTCGTCGAGCAGCAGAAGCTTCGGCCGCGACATGATCGCGCGCGCCATCGCCAGCATCTGCTGCTCGCCGCCGGACAGCGTCCCCGCCGTTTGTCGCGCCCGTTCTTTCAGGCGCGGAAACAGACCGAAAACGCGTTCGACGTCTTGCCTGATTTGCTTGCGGTCGCGGCGGCTGTACGCACCCATCGCGAGGTTTTCCTCGATCGTCAGCGCGCCGAACACGCCGCGTCCCTCGGGCACCATCGACAGGCCCTTGCGCACGAGCTGGAACGCCGGCTTGCCGGTGACGTCGTTCCCGTCGTAGACGATCCTTCCGGCTTTGACCGGCTGCAATCCGGTGATGCCCTTCAGCGTCGTCGTCTTGCCGGCGCCGTTGGCGCCGATCAGGCATACGAGCTCGCCCTGCCGCACGACGAGGTCGATGCCCTTGACCGCGTGAATGCCGCCGTAGGCGACTTCCAGCTTCTCGAGCTCGAGCAGCGCCGCAGCGGCCATCAACGGGCATCCCTGACGTGCAGCGTGACCTCGCCGCCCAGGTACGCGGCGATCACCTTCGGATCGTTCTGCACCTCCGCGGCGCTTCCCTCGGCGATCTTGCGTCCATAGTCCAGGACCAGCACGCGGTCGCAGACGCTCATCACCAGCTTCATGTCGTGCTCGATCAAGAGGATCGTCGTGCCGTCGCGCCGGATGTCCTCGAGCAGACGCTTCAGCGCCTGTGTTTCGGTCGCGTTCATGCCGGCGGCGGGCTCGTCGAGCGCGAGCAGCTTCGGGTCGGTCGCCAGCGCACGCGCGATCTCCAGCCGGCGCTGGTCGCCGTACGCCAGATGCTTGGCCAGGTCGTTCGCGCGCGTCGCGACGCCGACATACTCGAGCAATTGGTAGGCGCGGCTGGTGATCGCCGCTTCCTCGGCCAGTGTGGCGCGGTCGCGGAAAATCGCGCCGAAAACGCCGGCGCGCGTCCGCACATGCCGGCCTATCATCACGTTCTCCAGCGCCGACAGATTCTGGAACAGGCGGATATTCTGGAAGGTGCGCGCGATGCCGCGCTCGGCCACTTCGTTCGGTTTCAGGCGATTGAGCGGCGCGCCGTCGAACGTGAAGCTGCCGCCGTCCGGTACGTAGATGCCGGTCAGCACGTTGAACAGCGAGGTCTTGCCCGCGCCGTTCGGTCCGATCAGACCGTAGATCTCTCCGTATCGGATGCTGAAGCTGACATCGGCCAGCGCCTGCACGCCCCCGAAGCGCTTGCCGATGTCCTCGGCGGAGAGCAGCGTTCCTTCGCTCATGTGGCCGAGTCCTCCACTGCGCCGCTTCAGGCCGCTGCCTTCCGCACTTCGAGCTCGCGCTTGCGCACCGCCGACGGCCACAGCCCCGCCGGCCGGAAAAGCATGATCGCGACCAGGGCGACACCGAACACCAGCAGGCGGATCGTCTCCGCATCGATCAGCACGCGGCCGAACAGGCCCATCTGCAGCGGTTCCATCGTGTAGCGCAGCACTTCGGGCAGCAAGGTGAGAAGGACCGCGCCGAGGATGACGCCGGGAATGTTCCCCATGCCGCCCAGGACCACCATCGCGAGCACGATGATCGACTCGAACAGACCGAAACTTTCCGGACTGATGAACTGCTGCGTCGCCGAGAAGACGGCGCCGGCGATGCCTCCGAACGAGGCTCCCATCGCGAACGCGAGAAGCTTCACGTTGCGCGTGTTGATGCCCATCGCCTTGGCCGCGACCTCGTCTTCGCGTATCGCCTCCCAGGCCCGGCCCAGTCGCGAGTTCTGCAGCCGCAGATTGACGACGATGACCCCGATCGTCAGCAGCAGCAGCATGTAGTAGTACTTCTGCGGCCCGGTGAACGTGATGCCGAAAAACGATTCGGTGCTGGCGAACGAAAACCGGCCGATGCGGAACGGATCGATCAGGTTGATGCCTTGCGGTCCATTGGTGAAGTTGATCGGCGCGTTCAGGTTATTCAGGAAGATCCGGATGATCTCGCCGAAGCCGAGCGTGACGATCGCCAGGTAATCGCCGCGCAGCTTCAGCGTCGGGGCACCGAGCAGCACGCCGAACAGGCAGGCGATGCCTGCGCCGATCGGCAAGATCGTCCAGAACGGCAGGTGGATCCCGAACTGAGGCGAGGAGAGCAGCGCGTAGGTATAGGCGCCGACGGCATAGAACGCGATATAGCCGAGGTCGAGAAGTCCGGCGAACCCGACGACGATGTTCAGCCCGAGCGCGAGCATCGTGTAGATCATGGCGAAGTTGAGGATGCGGACCCAGGCCTGGCCCGCAAGCGCGGCGACGAAAGGCAGCACGCCCAGCGCGATCGCGACGAGGGCGACGCCGGCCCAGACCTTTAGCGGTATTCCGGTGCGCCCCGCGTTGTTCATGCGCGGTCGGCGACGCGTTCGCCCAACAGGCCCGATGGCCGGAAAATCAGCACCAGGATCAACACAAAAAACGCGAAAACGTCCTGGTAGTTGCTTCCGAACAGGCTTACTTGCCCGTCGTTCGCCGCGCACTTCTGCTGCAGCGCATCGCTCAACGACGAAAGGCCGCAGACGTTGGATACGTCGCCGATGTAACCGGCACCAAGTGCCTCGATGATCCCGAGCAGTATGCCGCCCAGCATCGCGCCGGCCAGGTTGCCGATTCCGCCCAGCACGGCGGCAGTGAACGCCTTGAGGCCGAGCAGGAATCCCATGTAGTAGTGCGCAATGCCGTAGTAGGCCATCACCATCAGCCCGGCAACGGCCGCCAGAGCTGCGCCGATGACGAATGCCGCCGAGATGATGACGTTGATATCGATGCCCATCAGACCCGCGACCTGGGGGTTCTGCGCGGTGGCACGCATCGCCATGCCGAGGCGGGTGTGCTGAACGATCAGCACCAGGCCTCCCATCAGCAACGCCGCCAGGACGACGATCAGCATCTGCAGGTCGGTCATCGCCGCCCCGAAGATGAAGTGGGGCGTCGGCGTGATCAGCGTCGGAAAGGTGCGATAGTTGCGGCCCCAGACCATCAGTGCCACGTTCTGCAGAACAATCGACATGCCGATGGCGGTGATCAGCGGCGCGAGCCGCGGCGCACTCCGCAACGGGCGGTAGGCGATCTTTTCCATGCTGTATGCGATCGCCACGCAGACGAGTATCGCAACGAGCAGGCCGGCGAGGATGATGATGACCGCGGGAAGCGGGGTGTTCGCGCCGATCAGTCCGGTGATGACCGACAGCGCGACCATCGCTCCTATCATCACGACTTCGCCGTGCGCGAAATTGATCAGGCCGATGATGCCGTAGACCATCGTGTAGCCGAGCGCAACCAGCGCATAGACGCTGCCGAGCGTGAGGCCGTTGATGATCTGCTGCAGGAAGGTTTCCACGATGCGAATCTCCTTTCGCGCCGCGGCGGCCCCCGGCTAGTGGCCGATTCTCCGCTGCGGCCAACGCCGCGGCAATCCCCCCGGGGGCACGAGCTCGACACGGCACAAATGGAAACGGCGCCCGAGGGCGCCGTTTCTGTTTGCGGGGAGTGCTAGAGGCGAGAAGCCCGCGTCGTCCTATTTCTTCGCCGGCGCTTCCGACTTCATCGCGTCCGACTTCGCCGGCTCGGCCGGCGCGGCCGGTGCAGGTGCCGCAGCGAGCTTTTCGGTCTTGCCGCCGACGTTCATTGCCAGCGGCACCAAGGCGCCGTCCTTGACCGTGTACAGCGTGATCGCGCCGTTCTTGGTGTCGCCGTGCTCGTCGAATTC
>DATNAR010000349.1:0-5404 GCA_035607385.1 Casimicrobiaceae bacterium | reverse complement strand
CCTACGTCCAGTCGCTGCCGTACATGGACCGGCTGGATTACGTCTCGATGATGTCGAACGAGCACGCCTATTGCCTGGCGATCGAAAAGCTGCTGGGTATCGAAGTGCCGGTTCGCGCGCTCTACATCCGCGTGATGTTCGACGAGATCACACGGATCCTCAATCACCTCCTTTGGCTGGGCGCGCATTCGCTCGACGTCGGCGCGATGACGACGTTCCTGTACTGCTTCCGCGAGCGCGAGGACCTGATGGACTGCTACGAGGCGGTCTCCGGCGCCCGCCTGCACGCCGCGTACTACCGCCCGGGCGGCGTATACCGCGACCTGCCCGACCGGATGCCGCAATACCAGCCGTCGCCGATCCACAACGCCCGCGCGATCGCGCGAATGAACGAGAACCGGCAGGGCAGCCTGCTCGATTTCATCGAGGATTTCACCCAGCGCTTTCCGACCTACGTCGACGAATACGAAACGCTGCTGACCGAGAACCGGATCTGGAAGCAGCGCACTGTCGGCATCGGCGTCGTCACACCCGAGCGCGCCAAGGCGCTGGGCTTCACCGGGCCGATGTTGCGCGGCTCGGGCGTCGCCTGGGACCTGCGCAAGAAGCAGCCGTATGCGGTCTACGACCGGATGAAGTTCGACATACCGGTGGGAACGACCGGCGACTGCTACGACCGCTATCTGGTGCGGGTGCAGGAAATGCGCGAGGCGAACCGCATTGTCAAGCAGTGCATCGACTGGCTGCGTGTCAACCCCGGACCGGTGATCACCGCCAACCACAAGATCGCCCCGCCCTCACGCGAGGAAATGAAGGCGAACATGGAAGAGCTGATCCACCATTTCAAGCTCTTCACCGAAGGCATCCATGTGCCGCCGGGCGAAGTTTACGCGGCGGTCGAGCACCCGAAGGGCGAGTTCGGCATCTACCTGATTTCGGATGGCGCCAACAAGCCCTACCGCATGAAGATCCGCGCCGCCGGCTTCCCGCACCTCGCTGCGCTGGACGAGATGTCGCGCGGCCACATGATCGCCGACGTCGTCGCGATCATCGGCTCGCAGGATATCGTGTTCGGAGAAATCGACCGATGAGCGTGATCGATTCCAGGGTGGTGAACATCGACGAGCTCAAGCTCGATCATTTTGCCAAAGGCGACAAGTTCGAAGCCAGATCGGCGCGCATCGGCCCCACGCTCGGGGCGAAGGATCTCGGCTACTCGTACGACGTCGTGCCGCCGGGTAAACGCTCCTGCCCGTTCCACAGCCATCGCGGCGAGGAGGAAATGTTCTTCATCGTCGAGGGTACCGGCACGCTGCGCTACGGCGAGGAGACGCGAAAGATCCGCGCCGGGGACGTCATCTGCTGCCCTGTCGGCGGCCCCGAAACCGCGCACCAGATCGTCAATGATTCCGACGCCGACCTTTGCTACCTGTCGATAAGCACGATGATGCCGGCGGAGGTTTGCGAATACCCGGATTCGAAGAAGATAGGCGCTTACGGCGGCGGGCTGCGCCACATGACGCAGACCGGCGACCACGTCGATTACTGGACCGGCGAAACGTGAACGCACCGCAGGCGCAGCCGGTGACGATCCTGAGTGCACAGGCGCTGGCGAGGATCGATCGCGAGATCGCCAAATACCCGCCCGAGCAGAAGCGCTCGGCGGTGATGGCGGCGTTGGCGATCGCCCAGGACGAGCACGGCTGGCTGTCGACCGAGACGATGGATTTCGTCGCCGGCTATCTCGACATGCCGCCGATCGCCGTGTACGAGGTCGCCACCTTCTACGAGATGTACAACACCGAGCCGATCGGCAAGTTCAAGCTGACGATCTGCACCAATTTGCCGTGCGCCCTGCAAAGCGCGAGCGAGGCGGCCGAGCACCTGAAGCGCAAGCTCGGCATCGGGTTCGGCGAAACGACGCCAGACCGGATGTTCACATTGAAACAGGGCGAATGCTTCGGCGCCTGCGGCGACGCGCCGGTCGTGCTGGTCAACAACAAGCGCATGTGCAGCTGGATGCGTCCCCCCGAGCTCGATCGACTGCTGGCGGAGCTGGCCGCGGAGGGAGCGCAGTGAACGCCCCCGCCGAATTTCTCGACTACGGCCCCGACGCGATCATCATGGCCGGCCTCAATGGCCGCAACTGGGCGCTGGACGACTACGTCGCGCGCGGCGGGTACTCGGCGCTCAAAAAGATCCTGGCCGAAAAAATGCCGCCGGCGGCCGTCATCGCCGAAGTCAAGAAGTCGGCGCTGCGCGGCCGCGGCGGCGCCGGCTTCCCGACCGGCTTGAAGTGGAGCTTCATGCCGCAGCAGTACGCCGGCGAAAAGTACCTGGTCTGCAATTCCGACGAAGGTGAGCCGGGGACGTTCAAGGATCGCGACATCATGCGCTACAACCCGCACATCCTGATTGAGGGGATGGCGATTGCCGCGTACGCGATGGGCTGCAAGCGCGGCTACAACTACATTCACGGCGAGATCTGGGATACCTACGAGCGCTGCGAGCAGGCGCTCGAGCAGGCGTACGCGGCCGGATTTCTCGGCGACAACATCCTCGGCAGTGGATTTTCCTTTCACCTGTACAACCATCACGGCTACGGCGCGTATATCTGCGGCGAGGAAACCGCGCTGCTCGAATCGCTCGAGGGAAAAAAAGGGCTGCCGCGCTTCAAGCCGCCGTTTCCGGCAAGCTTCGGCCTGTACGGCAAGCCGACGACGATCAACAACACCGAGACCTTCGCCGCGGTGCCGTGGATCATCAACCACGGCGGCGAAGCATTTCTCGCGCTCGGACGCCAGAACAACGGCGGCACCAAGATCTTTTCGGTGTCCGGCGACGTCGCGCGCCCCGGCAATTACGAGATCAGGCTCGGCACGCCGTTCGCGCAGCTGCTGGAAATGGCCGGCGGGATGCGGGAAGGGCGCAAGCTCAAGGCCTGCATTCCCGGCGGTTCGTCGATGCCGGTGCTGCCGGGAGAGGTGATGCTCGCCACCGACATGGACTACGACTCGATCGCCAAGGCCGGCTCGATGCTGGGCTCGGGTGCCGTCATCCTGATGGACGATACGCGCTGCATGGTGCGATCGCTGCTGCGGCTTTCCTACTTCTACTTCGAGGAGTCCTGCGGCCAGTGCACGCCATGCCGCGAGGGCACCGGCTGGCTGTGGCGCGTCGTCGACCGCATCGAGCACGGCAGGGGAAAAAACGAGGACCTGGACCTGCTGTTGTCGGTGTCCGACAACATTGCGGGACGCACGATCTGCGCGCTCGGAGACGCCGCGGCACTGCCGGTCAAGAGCTTCATCAAGCATTTCCGCGATGAATTCCAGTACCACATCGACCATAAGCACTGCCTGGTGCCCGCTTATGTCTGACCTTCCGACCGCGCCGGCGCCCGGGTGCACGCGATGCTGACGCTCGAAGTCGACGGCAAGTCGGTCCAGGTGCCCAACGGCAGCACCGTCATGGATGCCGCGCACAAGCTCGACATCTACGTCCCGCATTTCTGCTGGCACAAGAAGCTTACGATCGCCGCCAATTGCCGCATGTGCCTGGTCCAGGTCGAGAAGGCGCCGAAACCGCAGCCTGCCTGCGCGACGCCGGCCGCCGAGGGCATGAAGGTGTGGACGCATTCGGAGGCTGCCGTCACCGCGCAAAAGGGCGTGATGGAATTCCTGCTAATCAATCATCCGCTGGACTGCCCGATCTGCGACCAGGGAGGCGAATGCCAGCTGCAGGATCTCGCCGTCGGCTACGGCGCGTCGAGCTCGCGCTACGACGAGCCCAAGCGCGTCGTGCTCAACAAGAACCTCGGCCCGCTGATCGCGACCGACATGACGCGCTGTATCCACTGCACGCGCTGTGTCCGCTTCGGCCAGGAAATCGCCGGCGTCATGGAGCTGGGCATGGCGAACCGCGGCGAATTCGCCGAGATCATGACGTTCGTCGGCCGCACCGTCGACTCCGAGCTGTCCGGCAACATGATCGACTTGTGTCCGGTCGGCGCGCTGACGTCGAAGCCGTTCCGCTACACGGCGCGGACCTGGGAGCTGGCCCGGCGAAAGTCGGTATCGCCGCACGACGGGCTGGGCAGCAATCTGGTCGTTCAGGTCAAGAACGACAAAGTCATGCGCGTGGTGCCGCTGGAGAACGAGCCGGTCAACGAGTGCTGGCTGTCGGACAAGGACCGGTTTTCCTACGAGGGACTCAATTCAACGGACCGGCTGACGACCCCGTTGCTGCGGCGTGACGGCAAGCTGGTCGAAACGGACTGGCAGACGGCGCTCGAGTACGCCGCCGCCGAGCTCGTCCGCGTGCGCGACCAGCACGGCGCGGAAGCGATCGGCGCGCTGACGTCGCCGCATTCGACGCTCGAGGAGTTGCATCTGGCGCAAAAGCTCGTTCGCGGTCTGGGCAGCGACAGCATCGATTTCAGGCTGCGGCAATCGGATTTCTCGGCCGATCCGGCAGCGGCCGGCGCGCCATGGCTCGGCATGTCGATCGCCGAATTCGCCGCGCTCGACCGAGTGCTGATCGTCGGCAGCTTCCTGCGCAACGACCATCCGCTGCTCGCGCATCGGCTGCGCCAGGCGGCCAAGAAAGGCGCGCAGGTTTCGCTGCTGCACGCGAGCGACGACGATCTCTTGATCAGGATCGCGCACAAGGCGATCGTCGCGCCGTCGCTGATGCCGCGCCTGCTGGCGGAGATCGTCGTGGCGGCGGCCGCAACGGCCGGCCATGCGGCGCCGGCGCAGCTTTCCGGGATAACTCCATCCGCGAAGGCGCAGGCGATCGCGGCAAGCCTCGCCTCGGGCGAGCGCAAAGGAATCTTCCTCGGCAATTTCGCGCAACACCATCCGCAGGCGGCCCAGCTGCATGCGCTCGCGCAGGAGCTGGCGCGAGCGACGGGTGCAAAGCAGGGGTTTCTGACCGAGGCGGCCAATTCGGTCGGCGGACACATCGCGCGGGCGCTGCCGCAACGCGGCGGCATGAATGCCCAGTCGATGCTGGCCTCGCCGCGCAAAGCTTATGTGCTTTTGCACGCGGAGACCGACCTCGACGCGGCGGATCCCGCCGCGGCCCGCGCGGCGCTCGAGGCCGCCGAGTGCGTGATCGCGCTCTCGCCTTTCCGCTCCGGTGTGGCCGAGTACGCCGATGTGGTGCTGCCGATTTCGCCGTTCAGCGAGACCGCCGGCACCTTCATCAGCTGCGAAGGCCGCGTGCAGGCATTCCATGGCGTCGCGCCGCCGCTGGGCGAGACGCGGCCGGCGTGGAAAGTGCTGCGCGTGCTGGGGTCGCTGCTCGGCCTGGAAGGTTTCGCGCAGGAAAGCATCGAGGCCGTCCGCCGCGAGTTGCCTCAGCCGGAGGCCATCGCCGCGGCGCTCTCGAATACGACCGG
>DATNAR010000344.1:0-3930 GCA_035607385.1 Casimicrobiaceae bacterium | reverse complement strand
CGCGATGCTGTTCGCCGTCGTCGTGGGCCTGCCGGCCGGCATCATCGCGGCGCTGAAGCGCAACACCGTCGCCGACTACGCGGTGATGGGCGTCTCGCTCACCGGCTACTCGATGCCGATATTCTGGTGGGCGCTGCTGCTGATCCTGTTCTTTTCGGTGCAGCTCGGATGGACGCCGGTGTCGGGACGCATCGCCGTCCAGTTCGACGTCCCGGCGTCGACCGGCTTCATGCTGATCGATACGCTGCGGGCGGGCGATGCCGGCGCCTTCCGCTCGGCGGTCTCGCACCTGCTGCTGCCGACGATCGCGCTCGGGACGATCCCGCTGGCGGTGATCGCGCGGATGACGCGATCGTCGATGCTCGAGGTCTTGCGCGAAGACTACGTGCGCACGGCCCGCGCAAAGGGGATTCCGTACTGGCAGGTCGTGCTGGTCCACGCGCTGCGCAACGCGCTGATCCCGGTCATCACCGTCATCGGCCTGCAGGTGGGGCTGTTGCTGTCGGGCGCGATTCTCACCGAGACGATCTTCTCCTGGCCGGGTGTAGGCAACTGGCTGGTCCACGGCGTGCAGTCGCGCGACTACCCGGTCGTGCAGGGCGGCATTCTGCTGATCGCGACGATCGTGATCAGCGTCAACCTCATCGTCGACCTGCTCTACGGCGTGATCAATCCGCGAATAAGGCACGCGTAATGAGCGAAGTGGCCGCCATAGCAGCCGACGTGCCGCCGGCCGTTCCCGGCAACCTGCGGGAATTCTGGCAGGCGTACACCCAAAGCCGCGGCGCGATCATCGGCCTCGCGCTGATTATCGTGCTCGTCGTGCTGGCGATCGGCGCCAACGTCATCGCGCCGCACTCGCCGTACGAGCAGTTCCGCGATTTCACGCTGGCGCCGCCCGTATGGCACGACGGCGGCAGCACGCGCTTCCTGCTCGGCACCGACCCGGTCGGTCGCGACATCCTCTCGCGGCTGATCCAGGGCACGCGGCTGTCGCTGCTGATCGGGGTGATCTCGGTGGCGATCTCGCTGTCGCTCGGAGTCGTGCTCGGACTCGCCGCCGGCTATTTTCGGGGGCTCACCGAGACAACGATCATGCGCCTGATGGACGTGATGCTGTCGCTGCCGAGCCTGCTGCTGGCGATCGCCGTCGTCGCCATCCTCGGGCCGGGGCTGATCAACGCGATGTATGCGATCGCGATCGTCTTGCTGCCGCATTACGTCCGGCTCACCCGCGCGGCGGTGATCGCCGAAGCCGCCAAAGAGTACGTCGCGTCGTCGCGCATCGCCGGCGCCGGGGCGTTGCGGCTGATGTTCAATACGATCCTGCCCAATTGCGCCGCTCCGCTGATCGTGCAGGCGACACTCGGCTTTTCCAACGCCATCCTCGACGCCGCCGCACTCGGATTTCTCGGCCTGGGCGCGCAGCCGCCGACGCCGGAGTGGGGATCGATGCTGGCCGACGCGCTCGAATTCATCCAGCGTGCATCGTGGGTCGTCACCTTCCCCGGCCTGGCGATCCTGGTCACCGTGCTGGCGTTCAACCTGATGGGCGACGGCCTGCGCGACGCCCTCGACCCGAAGCTCAAGCGATAAACGCATGGCTTTGCTCGAGATCGAAGGTCTCACCGTCGAATTCGGCAGCGTCGTCGCACCGTTGACGGCGGTCGACGATGTCGACCTGACGATCGATGCCGGGGAAATCGTCGGCTGCGTCGGCGAATCGGGCTCGGGCAAGAGCGTCACCGCGCTGGCGCTGATGGGGCTGGTCGACTTCCCTGGTCGCGTGCGCGCGCGCCGCATGGTGTTCGCCGGACGCGAACTGCTGTCGCTGTCGGCGGCCGAGCGCCGGGCGCTGACGGGCAAGGACATCGCAATGATCTTCCAGGATCCGCTGGCGAGTCTTAATCCCTGTTTCACCGTCGTCTTCCAGCTGACCGAAACGCTGCGCATGCACGGCACGCCCGAAGAGAGAGGCAGCGCCAGGCTGCGCCGCGCGCGGGCGCTGCAACTGCTGCAGCAGGTCGAGATCCCGGATCCGGCGGCGCGACTTAACGCGTTTCCGCATCAGCTCTCAGGCGGCATGGCGCAGCGAGTGATGATCGCGATGGCGATCGCCTGCAACCCGCGCCTGCTGATTGCCGACGAGCCGACGACGGCGCTCGACGTCACCGTCCAGGCGCAGGTGCTCGACCTGTTGTTGCGGCTGCAGCAGGAGCGCGGCATGGCGCTGCTGCTGATCACCCACGACCTGGCGGTCGTCGCCGAGACCGCGCAGCGCGTCATCGTCATGTACGCCGGCGAGCAGGTCGAGACGGGACCCGTGCCGGAGATCTTCGACACCCCGCAGCATCCGTACACCAAGGCGCTGCTCGACGCGCTGCCCGAGCACAACCTCGATCGCGCGCGGCTGAAAGCGATTCCCGGCGTCGTGCCCGGCCAGTACGACCGGCCGGCCGGATGCCTGCTGTCGCCGCGCTGCGATTTTGCGTTGCCGCGCTGCTGGGTCGACCGGCCGGCGCTGGCGGGCGCGCCGGGACGAAAAGTGCGCTGCCATTTCGCGCTCGACGCTGCCGGACGGCCGACGCACGGCTGGGCCGAAGAGGCGGCGGCAACGCACGCCGCCGCCGACCTCCGGTGAGTGCGGACCCGCCACTGCTCGAGGTCGATCGGCTGGCTCGCCATTACGTCGTATCGCGCGGTCCTTTCCGCGCCAAGGGGGTCGTGCACGCACTCGACGGCGTTTCGTTCACCGTTCGTGCCGGCGAAACCCTTGCCGTCGTCGGTGAATCCGGCTGCGGCAAGTCGACGCTGGCGCGCCAGATCACGATGATCGAGCGACCGACGTCCGGCCGTTTCAACCTCGACGGCATCGACGTCGTCGCTGCCGACAAGGCGACGCTGAAGCGATTGCGGCCCACGGTGCAGATGGTCTTCCAGAATCCGTACGCGTCGCTCAATCCGCGCAAGAAAGTGGGAACGCTGCTCGAGGAGCCCCTGTCGATCAACGCGGGGATAGACAAGGCGGCGCGGCAGGCGGCGGCGCACGCGATGATGGCCAAGGTCGGATTGCGGCCCGAGCATTATCGCCGCTATCCGCACATGTTCTCCGGCGGGCAGAGGCAAAGGATCGCGGTGGCGCGCGCGCTGATGCTCCATCCCAAGCTGGTCGTCGCCGACGAGCCGGTCTCCGCGCTGGACGTCTCGATCCAGGCCCAGGTCCTCAACCTGATGATGGATCTGCAGCAGGAAATGGGCATCGCCTATCTTTTTATTTCGCACAACCTGCAAGTCGTGCGCCACATCGCCGATGCGATCGCGGTGATGTACCTGGGCAAGATCGTCGAATACGGAGCCAAAGCCGACGTATTCGCCCGGCCGGCGCACCCGTACACGCGCTCGCTGCTGGCGAGCACGCCCAAGCTGCGGCGCGTTGCATCGCGACCCGGTGGCGCCGTTTCCGATGCGGCGACCGATCCGCGTCGCGAGCGCGCCGCGATTCGCGGCGAGCCGCCGTCGCCGCTTTCGCAACTCCCAGGCTGCGCGTTCCACAGGCGCTGCCCGTACGCGATCGAGCGCTGCCGGGTCGAGGTCCCGCCGCTCGAGCCTCTGGGGCAGGTGCTGGTCGCCTGCCATCGCGCCGCCGAGATCGCTCGACCCTAAGCGTTCGGCGGCGTTCGTCAGCCTGCGGCGTCACCTGGCCGGCCGATTGACCTTGCCGGGGGCTTTAGGCATCATCGGCTTCGCGTCGCGACGCGGGCCTTCACCGCTCGGGCGCGAGCGCAGCCGCTTTTCCGTGCTTGCCTTCATCATCCGCCGTATCCTCCAATCGTTCGCCGTCATGGCGGTGGTGGCATTCATCGCCTTCGCCCTGTTCAATTTCACCGGCGATCCCGTGACGTTCATGGTCGGGCAGGATGCAACGCAGGA
>DATNAR010000267.1:0-2872 GCA_035607385.1 Casimicrobiaceae bacterium | reverse complement strand
CCGAAAAAGGTGACGAAGGTTTGTCAGGTGGCCAATCTGTACCCGCAGTATTTTCAGGTGGTCGCGCTGTCAGACGCGAACATCCATTCATTTGCCGATCTCAAGGGCAAGACGCTGGTCACCCAGCCCAAGGGCAATACTTCCGAGATCCTGACCGGCGACGTGCTCAAGATCAACGGCATGAGCTACCAGTCGCTGAACAAGGTCAACTTCCAGGCCTCGTACACCGATGCCGTCGACATGATGAAGGACGGGCACGCGCAGGTCTTCACGTTGGGCACGACCGCGCCGGCATCGGCGATCATGGACCTTGCCAGCGCGCGCGACGTCGTGATGGTTCCGGTCGACGACAAGACGATGGCGGCGCTGAAGAAGGAAAACGCAGGCTACAACAAACTGACGATCAAGGCCGGCACCTATCCGAAGCAGGACAAGGACGTGCCGGCGATCGGCTATACGACGCATATCGTCGCCGCGTGCGACCTGCCCGAAGACGTCGTCTATAAGATGACCAAGGCGATGGCCACCCATGTCGACGACATGGCCGCGGTGGTCAAGCCGATCGCCGGATTGACGGCGAAGGACATGGCGGTCGACATCGGCGTGCCGTTCCACAAGGGCGCCGCCAAGTACTACAAGGAAGTGGGCGCGATGTAGGTGCAGGACGCGCGCGACGACACCGCGGGCGCCGCGTCGTCCCGCGCGGCGCGCGGCATCCCGGGGAGGCTAGACAAGTGTCCGAAGCGGCCCCTCCCGTAGTCGTCTCCGACGAAAAACTGGCCACGACGCCCGGCAGCGTCGCCCTGCGCTGGCTGATCAATGCGGTCGCCATCGCGATGTCGCTCTACCACATGTACGTGGCCGCATTCGGTCCGCCGGAAGCGATCATCTTCCGCGGTACGCACCTGTTGTTCGCGCTGACCCTGGTCTTCCTGCTCTATCCGATGAAGCCCCGCGGCGCGCCCGGCTGGCGGGCTGCAGACCTGCTGCTGCTGGCGCTCGGCTACAGCTTCGTCCTGCACATCTTCACCAATTACGAATACTTCACCAATCGCATCATCTACATCGACGACCTGACGACGGCCGACAAGTTCTACGCGATCGTCGCCGTGGCGATTGTGCTCGAGGCGACGCGACGCGTCATCGGGCTCGCGCTGCCGCTGACCGCCGTCGCGTTCCTGATCTATGCGATCGGCTTCACGCGGATCGCGCCGCAAGTGCTGATGGAGCAGCTGTACTTCTCGACCGAAGGCATTTTCGGGTCGACGCTGGGTGTTTCGGCCAGTTACGTGATGCTGTTCGTGCTGTTCGGCTCGTTCATGGAGCGAAGCGGCACCGGCCAGCTGTTCATGGATTTCTCGATGTCGCTCACCGGCCACACCGCCGGCGGCCCCGGCAAGGTCGCGATCGTCTCGTCGGCGCTGTTCGGCACCGTATCGGGCAGCGCGGTGGCCAATGTCATGGTCGACGGCCCGATCACGATACCGCTGATGAAGCGCACGGGGTTCCGCCCGCCGTTCGCCGCCGCGGTCGAGGCGGTCGCGTCGACCGGCGGACAGATCATGCCCCCGGTCATGGGCGCCGCCGCGTTCGTCATGGCCGAGTTCCTCGCGGTCCCGTACGCGCAGGTGGCGCTGTGGGCGGCGATACCCGCGCTGCTGTACTACGTTTCGCTGTTCTTCGCCGTGCATTTCGACGCCAAGCGCTACAAGCTCGCCGGCGTGCCCAGGTCGGAGCTGCCGCGGTTTTTCCGCGTGATGGCGGTTCGCGGGCACCTGTTCGTGCCGATCTTCGTCGTTCTCTTCGGATTGATCCTCGGCTACTCGGCGCCGTTGTGCGCGCTCGCCGGGGCGCTGACCTGCATTCCGATGGCGCTCCTGCGCGCCAGCACGCGCGGCGGTATCGGCTGGCGCAACGTCTTCGATGCGCTGGTCGACGGCGCGCGCAATACGCTGTCGGTGGCAATGGCCTGCGCCTGCGCGGGCATCGTCATCGGCTGCGTGACCATCACCGGCCTTGGCATCACATTCACCCAGTTCGTGATCGTGCTCGCGCAGAGCTCGCTCGTCGCCGCACTGGTGCTGACGGCAGTCGCCGGCATCGTTCTCGGCATGGGCATGCCGACGACACCCTCGTACATCGTCATGGTGTCGCTGCTGGTGCCGGCGATCATCAAGCTCGGGGCGATCCCGCCGGCGGCACATATGTTCGCCTTCTATTTCGCGATTCTCTCGGCGATCACGCCTCCGGTCGCGCTGGCCGTGTTCGCAGCGGCCGGACTGGCGAAGAGCGACCTGTGGGCCACCGGCTGGCAGGCGGTGCGCATCGCGGCGGCAACGTACATCGTGCCCTTCATGTTCGTCTTCGAGCCGTCGCTGATGCTGATCGGCGACTGGTTCGAAAGCCTGACGTCGTCAGCCTCCGCAGTCGTCGGCGTCATGTGCCTCGCCGCCGGCCTGCA
This sequence comes from Casimicrobiaceae bacterium, assembly GCA_035607385.1. Lineage (GTDB taxonomy): Bacteria > Pseudomonadota > Gammaproteobacteria > Burkholderiales > Casimicrobiaceae > PALSA-1003. The sequence continues at coordinate 411 of DATNAR010000267.1, read as the reverse complement.
GGGCTATCTGTTGCGCGAAGCGCGCTGGTGGGAGCGCGTGGTTCTGGTCGCGGCCGCCTTGCTGCTGATCAAGCCGGGCTACATCAGCGATGCGATCGGGCTGGTGCTTCTCGCGGGAGTGGTGTTTTCACAAAAGCTGGCGCCGGTGAAATAGCGACCGATCGCGCAAGTTGTCGGGCAGGCACGACAGGCTGCGCGGCGGCGAACTTCTCCCGCGGGGCGCGGACCAACACTTGGCGCGGCCGATGCGGCACCGGGCATGCATCGACAATGGGAGAATGATCATGGCAGCTCGCTCTGCGGCGGACCAGGCACATCGGCTCAATGCGACTGACGGCGATATGGTCGATACGCCGATGCTCGCCGCCGACGCCGATGCCCGGCCGCACCGCGCGGCTCGCAGGGAGGGCC
>DATNAR010000308.1:0-4310 GCA_035607385.1 Casimicrobiaceae bacterium | reverse complement strand
GCCAGCGCACTGCCGCCTTCGCTGAAATTGACGGTGCCGGTCGGCGCCACGCCGCTCACCGTCGCCGTCAACACCACGCTCGTTCCGGCATTGGCCGGATTGGCCGAGCTGCCCAGCCCCGTCGTCGTCGGCGATTGCGCCGAGCTCAGCGAAAAAGCGGTGAGCTTACTGGCCTGGTCGGTGACGTAGACGACGCCGTTGGCGACGATGAGACTCTGCCAGTGCGATCCGCCCGTCCCCAATGCGGTTAGCAGGATGCTGCCCGAGGCAGGATCGACGACGCGCACGCCGCCTGCGCTCAGGTAGAACAGCATATTGTTGGCGACGATGGGCGAGGTGCCGCCCGGCACCGAAGTGGCCATGTCGATCGACGGCCATTGCGTCACCAGCGACGGATTCCCGCTGCCGTCCACGCTGACTCGTACGGCCGAGGTGCCGCGGCCGTTGACGACGAAAAACCAGGTGCTGTTGTCGGCCGGATTGATCCACACCGCGGGCTGACTGAAAACGCCGCCACCCTGAAGCACGGAAACCGGTGCGCCGATGGAACCGCCGGTATGCCCCGGCCCCCCCGCGCCACTCAGGTCGGCAAGATTCAGCAGGCGCAGCATGCCGTCCTTGCCGCTCTGCACGGCCAGATGCTGCACGTTCGAATTCGCCGGCGCAGGAAGAATCGTCGGCCCGGTGCTGCCGATGTCGGTATCGCCGTCGTCGAGCGATGACCAGTTCGGTGGCGTGTAGCTGTCGAGCGGCTTGCCGGCACTGCTTCCCGTTCCACCTGCCCCGTCCGGCTGAAGCGCCAGTACCGACTCGCTCCAGTTATGAACCCCGTCGAAGCGGCCGACGCCCGCCGTGAAGGCATTGCCGGTCGCCATGAAAATGCGATTGGTGCCGGCATCGTAGAAGACACCGGGCCGCGCCCAGATCGCGTTCTGCCGCGTGGCGCAGGTCGTCGCCGTTTCCGGCGCGACGAAGTGATCGAGGTGTCGCGCCTTGTCGCTGCATGCGGTGTTGAACACTCTCTGCGCGCCGGTCGCGAGATTGATCGCGGTGACGTGGCCCTGATAATCGCCGTTGTCCCCGGGATAGCCGGCGTGCGCGACATACAGGTACTTGACACCGGACGCGGTGGCAATCGACAGCGCCGATGAGCCTTTTTCGTCGTAACCCTTGAGCGTGGTGAGCTGCGGCCAGCCTCCGGTCAGTATCTCGACGCCATCGCCGACCTGATACTTGTGGACGTAGCCGTCCAATCCATAAGAGTAGACATAGAGACGGTTGGGATCGATGGCAGGCGAGGACGTCGTATAGCAGGCGCTGCCGCCGCCGTTGTTGATCGTGCAGGTTCCCGGGCCGTATTGGTGACTCCACAGGACAGCGCCGTTCTGCGCGTCCAGCGCGATGATCTGACCGTCGCGGGTGGTGACGAACAAGAGGTTCTTGACGCCACCCGGCGTCGACACGTTTTCGAGGAAGACCGGCGCGCCGTCGACGAGGCCGGCCAAGGGGACCTGGTACTTGACGGCAAGCGTGCCGACGTTGGCGGGGGTGAGGATCGTTTCGGCGGTGTTCAGGCCGCTGTGCTGGGGATCGCCGCCGAACTGCAGCCAGTCGTAAGCCGACACGCCGCGCCCGCCGAGCAACAGTGCCGCTGCGGCGAGCAGCATCGTCCCTCGCGATCGACTAACCCGCCTTCCCACGCAGCGTGTCCCTTTCGCCCGGCAAGACCCGGCCCGCAGCGAAGCTGCCGCGGACCAGGATCCAGCCTATGACGATAGCATAGCGCAGCAAACAGCCCAGCGGCGCCGTCGATTCCGTCCGCGGGCGCCTGTACGTAAGAAGGCTAATTGGAGCGCAGGCGGATGCGCATCACGCGCTTGTCGTACTCGTCCTCGGTGCTGCGCGTGATTTCGCTGCCATCGGCCGCGAAAACGCGTCCGCCACTGCGGCGGCAGGCATCGCGCTCGTACTGGCACGGACCCATTTCCGGATGCTTGCGGCAAAGCTCGCCGACGCCCGGTGCGAACTCGATCGATGTCTGCCGAAGTTGCGCGCCGATGCCGCTGACACACACATAAAGCGCGCCCGGAGGCGCCGCGATGGCCAGAGTCGGCGCGGCGGGGGGATTGACGGGAGATGCCGCTACCGGCGGCGCGGGTGTAGGCGTCGTGTCCGGCAGCGGACGCCGCACGACCGCGGCCCCCGCGGCCTCGCCCGGCGGCGTGATCGGTAGCGGCTGACGCTCCGGCGCCGGGCCGCTGCAGGCCGCCAACCAGACGACCGCCGCGAGCAGATGGCTTGTCGGTTTTGTCATCTCCTGCGCGCCGCGCTCGTCTAGCGGCGACCCCCGAGCAGCGATCCGAGAACGCCGCGCACGATCGACCGGCCGATCGTCGAACCGACCGTTCGGGCAGCGCTTTTTGCCATCGCCTCGATCAGGCTGTCCTTCCGCCCCGTTCCGCTCATCAGTCCACCCACCGAATCCTTGATCGTACCCATGATTCCGCCGCCGGACGGGGCGCTGATCGTCGGCGTCGAGTCCGCGATCCTGCTGCGAAGCTTTTCGTACGCGGATTCACGATCGACGGTTTTTTCGTAAACCCCGGCGAGGGCGGATCCGGCAATGACCGCTTTACGCTCGTCGAGGCTGATCGGTCCGATGCGACTCGCCGGCGGCAGGATATAAGCGCGTTCGACAACGTTCGGCTGCCCTTTTTCGTCGAGAAACGAAACCAGGGCTTCGCCGACGCCAAGCTCGGTGATGACTTTTTCGACGTCAAGCGCCGGATTGGCGCGCATCGTCGTGGCGGCGGCGGCGACCGCCTTCTGGTCGCGGGGCGTGAACGCGCGCAGCGCGTGCTGAATCCGGTTGCCGAGCTGGCCCAGCACTTTGTCCGGAACGTCGAGCGGGTTCTGCGTCACAAAATACACGCCGACTCCCTTGGAGCGAATCAGGCGCACGACCTGCTCGATCCTGTCGAGCAGAGGCTTCGGGGCATCGGTGAAAAGCAGGTGCGCCTCGTCGAAAAAAAATACGAGCTTCGGCTTGTCGCGATCGCCCACTTCGGGCAGTCGCTCGTAGAACTCGGCCAGCAGCCAGAGCAACAGAGTCGAATACAGCGCGGGAGCGCTGAGCAGCTTGTCCGCCGTCAGGATGTTGACGATGCCCTTGCCGCTGGCGTCGGTCTGCAGCAGATCGTCGATGTTGAGCATCGGCTCGCCGATGAACTTGTCGGCGCCTTGCTGCTGCAGCGCCAGTATTCCCCGCTGGATCGCGCCGACGCTGGCGGCGGAAATATTGCCGTACTGGGTCTGAAAATCGCGCGCGTTGTTGCCGACGTACTCGAGCAGGGCGCGCAGGTCCTTTAGATCGAGCAATAGCAGGCCGTTGTCGTCGGCGATCTTGAACGCCAGGGCGAGCACGCCTTCCTGGGTTTCATTGAGGTTCAGGATGCGGGCAAAAAGCAGCGGCCCCAGGTCCGAGACCGTCGCTCGCACCGGATGTCCGTATTCGCCGAATACGTCCCAGAACACGGTCGGAAACCCGGTATATGCCGGCGCGGGAACGCCGACGAGCTTCAGCCGCTGGTCGAACTTGGGCGAGCCTGCCCCCGGCTGGCTCATCCCGGCGAGGTCTCCCTTGACGTCGGCCATGAAAACCGGCACGCCAAGGGCGGAAAATCGCTCGGCGAGCACCTGAAGACTCACCGTCTTGCCGGTTCCGGTCGCCCCCGTGATCAGGCCGTGCCGGTTGGCGAGCGCAGGCAGGAGGCAAAGCTCACGTTTGCCGTGTTTTGCGATGGGCAGCGGCGGCGCCATGTCACCTCCTGAAAAGGGTCATTGCCCTGGCAGTTTAGCCGATGGTCAACGCAGGCGGGATGAGGCGCCGAGGCCCCGGCTCCGCGCGGGGCCCGGGGCGCGGCGTCCGGGGTTGGCGCCCCCTTCAAGTCGGCCGGAATTTTTGCTATAATCCGACTCGGATGTAAACGATAAGAAATGGGCTCGACAGCCCATTTTTTTTTTACTTTTTCGGTTTCATGGCGGCGCCATTGCTGAAGCTGTCGGACGTTCTTGAACGCACATTGCCCCCGCTGGGCTACGAGCTGGTCGACTGGGACCATTCGGCCCGCAGCGGCCTCGTTCGCGTATTCATCGACAAGCCCGGCGGTGTCGACGTCGAGGATTGCGCGCAGGTGAGCACGCATTTGACCCATCTTTTGGCCGCCGAGCAGATCGACTACGACCGGCTCGAGGTGTCGTCGCCCGGACTCGACCGGCCGCTGAAGAAGGCGGCGGACTTCGCCCGTTTC
>DATNAR010000304.1:0-2922 GCA_035607385.1 Casimicrobiaceae bacterium | reverse complement strand
GCGTCGACGAGCATCCGCAGCCGAGACGAGAGCGTGGGCCGCGGGATGTTCAGGTTGCGCGCGAGCTGACCGAATCGGCGCACGCCGAAGAACGCTTCGCGCAGGATGAGCAGCGTCCAGCGCTCGCCGACCAATTCGAGGGTCCGGCCGACGGACTCGGCTTCGAAGCGGTGGGACAGATCAGAGGACGCAACCATGGTTCAACAACCATACCGGTTCAGTTATTGAACTGACAGTGGTAACGTAACTGAACCACTTGCCCGCCTCCCACGAATGGTGAGATCGCCATGAACCAGCCCGACCTGACGACAGCACCGCCGAGAAGTGCGAACGAGACCGAAACGGTCGCACGGCAGATCGCTGCGGCGGCGCGGGAGATGTCCAGCGAGATCGACAACGACCGTCGGCTACCCGACGAGTTGGTGGCGCTCCTCCGAGATGCCGGGCTGCTGCGGGCTGGCGCGCCGGCGGAAGTCCGCGGGCTGGAGTTGCCGCCGGCAGTCGCCCTGCGATGCGCAGAAGCAGTGGCGGTCGGCAACGCCTCAGCGGGCTGGTGTGTTTCGATCGCGATCACCAGCAGCCTGCTGGTCGCCTACTTGCCGGCTTCGAGCCGCGATGCACTCTTCGGCGACGGGCGCGGCGTCGCCGCCGGCGTATGGGCTCCCCGCGGCAAAGGCCGGACAGTGGACGGCGGCATCGTGCTGTCGGGTCGCTGGCCGTTCTGCAGCGGAATCACGCACGCGGACATGATGTTCGCCGGTTGCCTGGTCGACGATCAGCGCGTGCCGTCGGTGGTCGCGCTGCGCAAAGAAGACCTCCAGGTTCTCGACACGTGGCACACGCTGGGCCTGCGCGGCACCAGCAGTCACGACACGTTGGCCAGTGAGGTCTTCGTGCCGACCGACCGCGTTTTCTCGCTGTTTGACGGCCCGATCGTGGATCGGCCGCTGTATCGCTTCCCCGTCTTCGGCTTCTTCGCGTTGTCGATCGGCGCGGCAGCTCTGGGCAATGCGCGCGCCGCAATCGATGACCTCATCGAGCTGGCTTGCGCCAAGAAAGGGCTCGGGTCGACCCGCACGCTGGCCGAGCGCCCCGCCACACAAGCGGCCGTGGCGACCGCGGAGTCGGCGCTGAGCGCAGCGCGAGCGCTGTACTACCAGGCGATCGAGACTGCGTGGCAGGCGAGTCAGGACGGCGACGGCGTATCGATCGAGGCGCGAAACCGACTGCGTCTGGCGGCAACTCACGCGGTGCGGACTTCCGCCGACGTGGTACGCGACATGTACGACCTTGCCGGTGGCAGCGCTATATACGACAGCTCCCCACTGCAGCGGCGATTCCGAGATGCGTACACCGCCACCGCTCATTTCCAGGTCAACGAGGCGTCGCGCGAGCTGCCTGGACGCATCCTGCTGGAGCAGCCGGCCGACGTCTCGATGCTGTGACCGGACGTATCGAAGTCGCCCTGCCGTTCTGGCTGAACCGGCCCGACGAGGAGGCGCTCGACGTCGCGCAAGCGGCGCGTGAAGCCCATTTCGACACGCTGTGGATTGGTGAAATGGCCACCTACGACGCCTTCGCGTTGGCCACGGCTGTCGGGCACCACGCACCCGGCATGCGCCTGAAGTTGGGACCGCTGGCCCTCGCCGTTCGCAGTCCGGTAGCGCTGGCGTTGGGCGCTTCCTCGGTCGCCTCGCTGACCGGTAGCGAGGTCGACATCGCGCTGGGCGCGTCGAGTCCGGCGATCGTGGCCGGCTGGCACGACCGCGAGTGGGCGCAGCACGCCTCCCGCATGACCGAGACGATTGAGTGTCTGAGGTCGATTCTGGCGGGGACGCGAGTCGCCTACACGGGGCGGCACGTTCGCAGCCGTGGCTTCCGCCTGCGAAAGCCGATGCCGGACAGCAGAATCGCGGTTGGCGCGTTCGGGCCCGCGATGACGCGAGTGGCGGCGCAGCACGCTGATGAGGTCGTGCTCAATCTCGTTCCGCCAGCCAGGGTTGCCAACGTGCGGGCGATCATCGACGGTGCGGCCGCCGCGGCCAGCCGTATTCCGCCGCGGCTGACGGTCTGGGTTCCGGTCGCCGTCAACCCCGGCGAAACGGCCCTTCGCCAACTGGCCGCCCAGCTGGCCGTCTACCTGGCCCCTCCTGGATACGGCGAAATGTTCAGCGAGCTCGGCTTTCTCGGCCTCGTCCAACGCGCTCGCGCGGGTGCGCGCCGCGCCGAACTAGCGACGGCCGTCCCCGTCGAGCTACTCGACCAGGTGTGCGCCTTGGGTTCGCCGGAGGGCATCGCGGCGCGGCTGCAGGCCTACCACCGCGCCGGCGCTGACACTGTGGCGATCGTGCCCGCCACGGCCGAGGACCCCGGCGGACGAGCGGCCCTCGCCGCGATTGCGAGCGCCCGAAATGAGTGTTGATCCGACGTTTGCGAAAGATGCTCTGTCACAACAACCACCCGAGCAGGAGAGTGCACTGTGACGATTGTGAACGCCCAGTGTCGTCTGGCCGCGCGGCCGGTCGGCCTACCCAAGAGGGCCGACTGGGCGTTCACCGAGGAACCGGTGTCGAGTCCGGCCGACGGTGAATTCCTCGTGCGGGTGCAGTACCTATCCATCGATCCGGCGATGCGCACCTGGATGAACGCCGGCCGCTCGTACGTGCCGCCCGTGCAGATCGGCGAGGTGATGCGGGCCGCCGGCATCGCGCGCGTCGTCGAGTCGCGTCACGTGGACTTTGCGGTGGGCGACGAGGTATACGGCGTCTTCGGGGTTCAGAGCTACGCGCTGTCGGACGGACGCGGCGTGACCCTTGTGGACACGAGCCTCGCGCCCGCCCCCGTCCATCTGGGTGCGCTTGGCATCGGCGGCCTGACCGCCTATTTCGGGCTGCTCGACATCGGCAGGCCCGAGCCGGGTCA
>DATNAR010000265.1:0-4423 GCA_035607385.1 Casimicrobiaceae bacterium | reverse complement strand
CCGCGCTGCGGAGCGCCGCGGCGACGACCGGTGCGGCCGCGGGTTCGTCCGCGCAGCCGCCGGAGCGCGTGGTCGAACAGATCGCGGACGACCGGCATGAAATCGAACCGGGCGATTCCATCCTTCTTATCGTCGAGGACGATCCGCACTACTGCCGCGTGCTGGTCGACCTCGCCCGCGACAAGGGCTTCAAGGTGCTGGTCGCCATGCGCGGCGCCGACGCGCTCGAGCTCGCCAAGCAATACCAGCCCAGCGCGGTTTCGCTCGACGTGTTCCTGCCCGACATGCTGGGTTGGAGCGTGCTGAGCCAGCTCAAGCAGAACCCGCTGACCCGGCACATCCCCGTTCAGATCATCACCCTCGACGAAGACAAGCATCACGGCCTGGCGCGCGGCGCATTTTCCTTCGTCACCAAGCCGACCACGCCGGAAGGCGTCGACGCCGCGCTGAGCCGGATCAAGGCATATGCCGCGCCGCGGCGCCGGCGCCTGCTGGTGGTGGAAGACAACCCCGCGGAGCAGATGAGCATCAAAGAACTGCTCGGCCACGACGATGTCGAGATCGAAACGGCCGGTACCGGCCACGAAGCGCTCGCATCGCTGCGCCGGCAGGCCGCCGATTGCGTGGTGCTCGACCTGCGGCTGCCCGACATGACGGGCTTCGAAGTGCTGGAAGAGCTGCGCGCCGACGCGTCGCTGTCCGAGGTCCCGGTGGTGGTCTTCACCGGCCGCGAGCTGAGCGCCGAGGAGGACGCCCAGCTGCATACCATGGCCCGCAGCATCGTGGTCAAAGGCGTCGAGTCGCCCGAGCGCCTGCTCGACGAAACCGCGCTGTTCCTGCACCGGGTGGTAACCGAGCTGCCGGCCGAAAAGCAGCGCATGCTGGAGCGCTTGACCGGCTCGGACGAGGACCTGGTCGGCCGCACCGTGCTGCTGGTCGACGACGACGCCCGCAATATTTTCGCGCTCAGCAGCGTGCTTGAGCGGCGCGGCATGCGCGTGCTCACCGCGACGACCGGCCAGGAGGCCATCGATCTGATCGAGTCCAACGCCGACATCGCCATCGTCTTGATGGATATCATGATGCCGAAGATGGACGGCTATCAGACCATGGAGCAGATCCGCAACAATCCGACGTTCCGGCGGCTGCCGATCATCGCGCTGACCGCCAAAGCGATGAAGGGCGACCGCGAGAAATGTCTCGACGCGGGAGCCTCCGATTATCTGGCGAAGCCGGTCAACACCGAGCAGTTGCTGTCGTCGTTGCGCATGTGGCTGCACCGCTGAACATGACCGTGGCCAACGACACCAAAGTCAATCTGCTGCTGGTCGACGATCAGCCGGCGAAGCTGTTGAGCTACGAGGTCATCCTGCGCGACCTCGACGCGACTTTGTACAAGGCGGCGTCCGCGCAGGAAGCGCTGGAGCTTTTGCTCAAGCACGAATTCGCGGTGGTCTTGATCGACGTCTATATGCCGGAGTTCGACGGTTTCGAACTGGCGGCGATGATCCGCGAGCATCCGCGCTTTGAAAGGATTGCCATCATTTTCATTTCAGCGGTGTTGCTGGACGACTCCGCTCGTGTGCGTGGTTATGACATGGGGGCGGTTGATTACGTTCCGGTCCCGGTCATTCCGGAGGTGCTGCGGGCCAAGGTCCGCGTATTTGCCGACCTTTACCGCAAGACGCGCCAGCTCGAGCAGCTCAACGAGGAGCTGGAACAGCGTGTTGCAGATCGCACGGCAGAGCTTGCGGCTTCGAACAACCGCCTCTTGGAAAGCGAGCAGCGTCGCAGTCTTGCGCTTGCCGCGGGGCAGATGGGTGCATGGGATTGGGACGTCGTGACCGGCGAATGCCTATGGGACGAGGGCCAATACGGAATTTTTGGCCAGGACGACGGTTTCCATCCGACTTTCGAGGAAATTCGTCGATTTATTCATCCCGAAGATCTCGAGCGCATCAAGGGAATGATGCACGAGATCGGCGCGAGTCCGACCTTTCAGATCGAGGCTCGAATTCTGCGGCCGACCGGCGAGGTGCGCACCTGCATTTGCGCCGGCGCCATGACGCGCAACAGCGCCGGCCATGTCACCCGCGTCAGCGGCGTCAGCATCGACATTACCGAGCGCAAGAAGGCGGAAGAACGCCAGATGCTGCTGGCGCGCGAGGTCGATCACCGCGCCCGCAACGCACTGGCCGTCGTGCAAGCGATCGTGCGTCTGACGAAGGCGGGCTCGGCGCCGAATTACGTCGCCGCCGTGGAAGGCCGCATCCGCGCGCTGTCGCACGCGCACACATTGTTGTCGCAGTCGCGCTGGGAAGGCGCCGACATCGCCAAATTGGTCGATGAGGAGCTGGCGCCCTATCGCGGCGCCGACGGAGCACGCATCGTGCTGGCCGGTCCTTCCGTTTTCCTGGAGCCGGACAAAGCGCAGACGCTGGCGCTGGCCCTGCATGAACTCGCCACCAACTCGGTCAAATACGGCGCGTTGTCGGCAACCGACGGCAAACTCGAGGTGCGTTGGCGGCTGGACAGAGGCGTCACCAGCTTGAGCTGGCGTGAATCGGGCGGGCCGCCGGTACGCGCCCCCTCGGAGCAGGGATTCGGAACGCGCATCATCAACGCCAGCATTAAACATCAGATGGGCGGCGACGTTCTGTTGGATTGGCGGCCGGAAGGCCTGCACTGCACCCTGTCGCTGCCGTCGAAGGCCGCCGGCAACGGGGCGGCCGAGGCAACGGCCGAGAAGATGTCCAATCTCGTCCAGTTGTCCAACGGCAGCCGCAAGCGGGTCATGCTGGTCGAGGATGAAGCTTTGGTCGGCATGATGATGCGCGACATGCTGCTCGACATGGGCTTCTTCGTCGTCGGCCCGTTCTGCTCGGTCGAGGAAGCGCACGGCGGCGTCGATACGCAGCAGTTCGACTGCGCCATTCTCGACCTCAATCTGCGCGGCGAAATGGTCTTTCCGATCGCCGCTGTGCTGGAACAGCGCGGCAAGCCTTTCGCATTCGTGACCGGCTACGGTCCGGAGAACATCGACAAGCGCTTCGCCCATGTGGCGGTGATGCAAAAGCCGATCGCGCGCGAAATGCTCGAAGCCTTGCTGGGCAGACTGCTTGAGACGGACATTCCAAAAACCTATGGGGCGGCCATACCAACCGAACAAATCGGCGCAGCGACCGGGATTTAAGCCCGTCCTCCTGCCCGGCATGGCCTGCATCCATGATCCCGGAAGATGTCGTTTTTAATTTCGCCGGTTCCTCGATTGCTTCAATCTGGGCGCTCGAGTTGCTGCTGGTCTTGAAGGGCCCGCCCGCGCGTTCGTGGACCGGCGAGGAACTCATCAAGCAGCTGCGCGGCAGCCAATCGGCCATCGCCGAAGCGTTGTTCCAGCTGCAAAGCGGCGGCCTGATCGCCGAGGACGAGGGCGCCTATTATTATCGGCCGTCGTCGCCGGAACAAAACGAATTGGTGTGCGAGCTCGAACGCCTGTATCGCGCAAAGCCGGTGGCGCTGATTTCCGCCATCGCCAACGCGCCGACGCGAAAGCTGCAAATCCTGTCCGACGCCTTCAGGATCAAGAAAGACTAGACCATGGCGACCGCGGTTTACCTGCTCTGCTTTGTGACCAGCACGTGCTGCGCCTGGCTGCTGGTGCGCAGCTACTTGCGCACGCGCACGGCGCTGCTGCTGTGGACCGCCGTCTGTTTCGTGCTGCTGGCGCTCAACAACTTTCTGGTCGTCGCCGATCTTGTGTTTTTGCCGGCCCTTGATCTGCGCGTGGAGCGGCTGGCGCTGAACCTGATCGCGGTCGCCACCCTGCTCTATGGATTCATTTGGGAGCTCGACTGAAATGTACGATTTTCTGTCGGGAATGGCGGCGGCGGGGTTTCTGGTGGCCGCGCTGTTCTTTTTCCGTTTCTGGCGGCGCACCCGCGACGCGCTGTTCGCGATCTTCAGCCTGGCCTTCGTGCTGTTCGCGATCAACCAGGCGGCGTTTCTGCCGCTGCAAATTCAGCATGAAAACGAGAGCTGGATCTACCTGTTTCGGCTGCTGGGGTTTCTGCTGCTGCTGCTGGCCATCATCGCGAAAAATTTTTCTCGCCGCCCCTCAAACTGACCGGCTGCATGACGACGCGGCTGGCTGGGGCGCCAGGATTCGAACCTGGGAATGGCGGAATCAAAATCCGCTGCCTTACCACTTGGCTACGCCCCATCACTGCAGGAGGCCGCGGCTGGCTATGGCGCCGCCGGGCGCCTCTCAATGTTGGATATCAAGGATTTCCGACTCGTATCTCGCTGGGTGTGATCGCCGTTCCTTTGTGCTCGCGCACACTACGCGCCTGCGCATGAGGAGCGGAACTGATTGAAGCCGGTCGGGAGACAAGTCAGGGCTGGAAAGAAATAATCAGTCGGGCTT
>DATNAR010000264.1:0-3749 GCA_035607385.1 Casimicrobiaceae bacterium | reverse complement strand
GGCGCCGCCTTGTATCGCCCCTTGCCCTTCTTGTAGAAATACATCGGCGAGGCATGCAGGCAGTAGGCGAGCGACACGGCTTCGCCCGCCCGCGGCACGCGCCCGAAATATTCGGCAGCCAGATCGACGAACGCGAACTCGCCGCCGCCGCTGGCTTCCCACAGGAACGCGGGATCGATGTCGGCGGCCAGCGCCTGCGCCTCGGCCAGCAGGGTCACCGGGGCAGGATCGGCGAATCGCAGCAGCACGTTCGCCGCCTTGATCTTCACCCGCTTGCCCGATGCCGTCTCGACCTGCAGCGACGTATCGTTGTCGGCGAGGATCGTGCCGGCCTTGAACGCGCCGTCGTCCTCGAAAAAAACATGCATGGGAAGCGAAGTTGCTGCGGAGGGAGGCGCGAATTATACCGTGATGCCGGCTTTGGTTGCAGGAGCGGGAGCTTTGCTGCACGATGGCACCGGGTATTCCCATTCCGGAGTCGACCATGGAATTCCGCCGTCTCGGCGACAGCGGTCTCGAAGTATCGGTGCTGTGCCTCGGCACGATGATGTTCGGCGACCGCACCGACGCCTCCGGCGCGCAGCGCATCATCGGATCGGCGTTCGACGCCGGGGTCAACTTCATCGACACCGCCGACGTGTATGCCAAGGGCGCGTCCGAAACGATCGTCGGTCCCGCGCTCGCCGCCAACCGGCGGCGCTGGATCCTTGCCACCAAGGTCGGCAACGTGATGACCCAGGCGCCGCACGACGGCGGGCTTTCCCGGCGCTGGATCATGCAAGCCTGCGAAGACAGCCTGAAGCGCCTCTCGACCGACTACATCGACATCTATTATCTGCACAAGGACGATACCGACACGCCGCTGGACGAGACGATAGCGGCGATTGGCGATCTGATCCGGTCCGGCAAGATCCGCTATTTCGGCGTGTCCAATTATCGCGGCTGGCGCATCGCCGAAGTCGTGGCGATGTGCGCCGATCTCGGCGTGCCGCCGCCGGTCGTCTGCCAGCCTTATTACAACGCGATGAACCGGATGCCCGAGGTCGAGATCCTGCCGGCCTGCGACTACTACGGCATCGGCGTCGTTCCCTACAGCCCGTTGGCGCGCGGCGTGCTCACCGGAAAATACGCGCCGGGCGCGGCGCCGCCGCCCGATTCGCGCGTCGCCCGCAAGGACCGGCGGATGATGGAGACCGAATTCCGCGACGAATCGATCGCGATGGCGCAGACGATCAAGGCGCACGCGACGACCAAGGGGCTGACGGCGACGCAGTTCGCGCTCGCCTGGGTGCTGTCCAACCGGATCGTCAACTCGGTCGTCTGCGGGCCGCGCACGATCGAGCAATGGGACGACTACCTGACCGCGGCCGGCAAGACGCTCGATGCCGACGACGAGGCGCTGATCGATTCGCTGGTCACGCCCGGGCATCCGTCGACTCCCGGCTACAACGATCCGCAGTATCCGTTCTACGGGCGGATCGTCGACTAGCGTCAGTTCCGCAGCGCCGCGGCCTCCTCTAAAGTCACCAAGAACGCCGACCGAGTCGTCGGCCGCCGCGGCGACTCGCGGTCGCTCGGCCCCGCTCGCGAGCTCGCGGGGGCCCCTCTCGCTGCTCGCGCCGCTACTCGTTGGCGATGCCGTGCGGCACGTGTCCGGTCGCGACGTGCTTGGCCGCGGACTCGACATGCGTGCGCTGGTCGTCGAAGAAGATGTCGGCGCCGAACGCGCGCAGGAACTCGCCCTTGTCGAGCCCCCCGAGGAACAATGCCTCGTCGATGCGGATATTCCACGCCCGCAGCGTCCGGATCACGCGCTCGTGCGCCGGGGCGCTGCGCGCGGTGACGAGAGCGGTTCGGATCGGACTGGCGTCGTCGGAAAAATCGCTCTGGATCCGGTGCAGGCCGGCGAGAAATTCCTTGAAAGGGCCGCCGGACAAGGGCCGCAGCGCGGCGTCGGTCTCGCTCTTCGAGAACGCCGCCAGGCCGCTTTCCTGGTAGACGCGCTCGGCCTCGTCGGAAAAGAGCACCGCGTCGCCGTCGAACGCGATCCTGAGCTCGTCGGACTCGTTCTTGCCGACCGTCGATGGGACGATCGTCGCTGCGGCGTAACCGTCGTTGAGCACGCGCTTGACGTCCTCGGTGTCGGCGGAGAGGAACAGGTGGGCGCCGAACGCCGGCACGTAGCGCGACGTCGGCTCTCCCTTCGTAAACGCCGCGCGCGTGATGTCGAGACCGTAGTGCTTGATCGCGTTGAACACGCGCAATCCGGTGTCGGCGCTGTTGCGCGACAGCAGGATGACCTCGACGTATTGCTTGTCGGCGCGATTCAGGCGCAACAGCTTGTTGACCAGCACGAAGGCCGGCCCGGGCGCGAGCATCTGCTCCTCGTGCTCGATCTGATAGCGGTGATACGCGTCGACGCCGGCCTCGGTGTAGACGCGATGGCTCTCGGTCAGATCGAACAGCGCCCGCGACGAAATCGCGACGACCAGCTTGTCGGCGAGCGTGGGCTTGGGCACGGCCTAGTATAGCGCCGCGTCCCGGCCCGCCAACGCGCGTCAGGCCGCCCTGCGCAATCCCTTGTCGAGCTCGGCGAACACCGCGCGCACTTCGCCGACGGCCCAGTCGATCTGCGCGCGGTCGATCACCAGCGGCGGCGCGAAGCGAACGACGGTGCCGTGCGTGTCCTTCGAGATGACGCCGCGTGCGAGCAGGCGATCGACGACCGCACGCGCGTCGGTGCGGCGAGCGTCGACCTCGAGACCGATGAACAGCCCTTTGCCGCGCACATCGCGGATCAACGAGCTGCGCACCGTCTTGAGCTGCGCGAGCAGATACGCGCCGAGCTCGGCCGAGCGCTCGATCAGCTTGTCGTCGAACAGCACGGCGATCGCCTCGAGTCCGACGGCGGCCGCGAGCGGATTGCCGCCGAAGGTGCTGCCGTGGTCGCCCGGCGAGAACACCTGCATCACGTCCTCGGTGGCGACAAACGCCGACACCGGCAGCACGCCGCCGCCCAGCGCCTTGCCCAGGATCACGCCGTCGGGCACGACGCCGTCGTGCTCGCAGGCGAGGAACCTGCCGGTGCGTCCCATGCCGGTCTGGATTTCATCGCAGATCATCAACACGCGATGCTTGCGGCAGATGCGGGCGCACTCCGCCAGATAACCTGGCGGCGGCACGATCATCCCCGCTTCGCCCTGCACCGGCTCGACCAGAAAGGCCGCCGTGTGCGGCGTGATCGCCGCTTCGAGGGCGGCCGGATCGCCGAACGGGATCGCCTTGAATCCGGGCGCGAACGGCCCGAAGCCATCGCGGTATTGCGCTTCCGACGAGAATCCGACGATCGTGATCGAGCGGCCGTGAAAGTTGCCGGCGCACACGATGACCTCGGCTTGTCCGTCGGGAATGCGCTTGACCTTGTAGCCCCATTTGCGCACCGCCTTCAGCGCGGTCTCGACCGCTTCGGCGCCGCCGTTGGCCGGCAGGGCGCGCGCAAGACCGGTCACTTCGGTCAGCCGCTTCAGAAAAAGCGGCAGCTTGTCGTTGTGGAAGGCGCGCGATGTCACGGCCAGCTGCTGCGCCTGCGCGACCAGTGCCGTCACGATGCGCGGATGGGCATGGCCGTGACTGACGGCCGAATACGCGCTCATCATGTCGAGGAAGCGCCGGCCGTGGATGTCCCACAGCCACGCGCCCTCGCCGTGCGACACGACCACGGGCAGCGGGTCGTAATTGCGGGCGCCAAA
>DATNAR010000260.1:0-12462 GCA_035607385.1 Casimicrobiaceae bacterium | reverse complement strand
GACCTCGACGTTCTGCTGAAACTTTCGTGCCGCGAAGCCCGAGCGCGTGAACAGCGCCGCGCCGTTGGCATACGGATTGGCATTGATCAACTCGATCGCGGCGTCGAGCGACTCGGTCCGGACGATCGCCAGCACCGGTCCGAAAATTTCCTCGCGATAGATCGCCATCTCTCGCGTGACCTGGTCGAACAGCGTCGGACCGACGAAGAACCCGTCCTCGTGGCCCGGGATGCGAAGGCCCCGCCCGTCGACGACCAGGTCCGCGCCCTCGTCGACGCCGCGGTCGATCAGGCCGACGATGCGATCGCGCGCCGCGCAGGTGATGACCGGCCCCATCTCGGATTCGTGCCGGTCGCCCGGTCCGACGGCAATGCGGCGCGCGCGTTCGGCCAGCTTGTCGCGCAGCGCATCGCCGGCGTCGCCGACCGCGACCACCACCGAAACCGCCATGCAGCGCTCGCCGGCCGAACCGTAGGCGGCGCCGATCAGCGCCTCGGTGGCGAAAGCGAGATCGGCGTCGGGCATCACGACCGCATGATTCTTGGCGCCGCCGAGCGCCTGCACGCGCTTGCCGTTGCGCGATCCGGTCTCGTAGATGTAGCGCGCAATCGGCGTCGAGCCGACGAACGATACTGCCTTGATCGAAGGATGCGCCAGGATCGCATCGACCGCTTCTTTGTCGCCGTGCACGACGTTGAACACCCCGTCGGGGAGACCCGCCTCGGCCAGGAGCTCGGCCATGCGCAGGCTCATCGTCGGATCGCGCTCGGACGGCTTCAGGATGAACGCGTTGCCGCAGGCGAGCGCGACCGGAAACATCCACATGGGCACCATCGCCGGAAAGTTGAACGGCGTGATGCCGGCGCAGACGCCGACCGGCTGGCGCAGCGAAAAGCTGTCGACGCCGGTGCCGACGTTGTCGCTGAAATCGCCTTTGAGCAGATGCGGAATCCCGGCGGCGAATTCGACGACCTCGATGCCGCGGGTGATCGATCCTTCGGCGTCGCTGACCGTCTTGCCGTGCTCCTGCGAGACCAGCCGCGCGAGATCGGTCTTGTGCGCTTCCATGAGCTCGCGAAAACGCATCAGGATGCGCGCACGGCGCAATGCGGGTGCGGCGCGCCAGGCGGGCAAGGCCGCGCTCGCGGCGGCCGCCGCGGCGTCGACGTCGGCGGCGTCGCTCAAGGGGACGTGCCGCAATACCTCGCCGGTCGCCGGGTTGGTAACCTCGGCGTAGCGCGTCGTGTGTGCAGCCACCGCCCGGCCGCCGATCCACAGCGGCAGGCGCTCGAGTGTCGTCAAGTCCATGAATCTCTCCTCGTACTGCCGTCACCCCCGGCGAAGGCGTCGCCCCAGCCGAGGCGTCGCCCCGGCGCAGGCGTCGCCCCGGCGGAGGCCGGGGCCTAAGTTGCGATCGTCGCGAGAACGAATTACTTGGATCCCGGCCTTCGCCGGGATGACGCTTTGATTCGTCCCGGCCTTCGCCGGGATGACGGGTTGATTCGTCCCGGCCTCTCGCCGGATGACAGCTCGCGTCATCCGACGTCCTGCAGCCGCGCGACGTAGCGCGCGACCATGTCGACTTCCAGATTGACCCGCGCGCCGGAGGCGAGGGCTCCCAGCGTCGTCACGGCCAGTGTATGCGGGATCAGATTGACTGAAAAGCTCCGGCCGGCGACCGCGTTGACCGTCAGGCTGACGCCGTCGACGGCGATCGAGCCCTTGCTCGCGATAAAGCGCGCGAGATCCGCCGGCGCTTCGATCTCGAGCTCGACGTTTTCGCCATCCTTCGCGGCGCGCTCGAAGCGCGTCACGACCCCCACGCCGTCGACGTGGCCGGCCACGAGGTGACCGCCGAGCCGGTCGGAGAGTCGCAGCGCCTTTTCCAGATTGACCGGGCCCGGCCGATCGAGACGCGCCGTGCAGCGCAGCGTCTCGGCCGAGACGTCGAAAGCCAGCGCCGCCTGGTCGATCGCGACGATCGTCAGGCAGCAGCCACTGACGGCCAGGCTGTCGCCGACGGCCACGTCCGACCTATCGAGCGCCGAGGCATCGAGCGTCAGCTTGAGGCCGTCCGCGGCTGCTTGGGTTGCGGTGATGCGGCCGACGGCCTGGACGATGCCGGTGAACATCAGCGTTCGATCCTGGCGAGGATGCGCCAGTCGGCGCCGACAGCATCGACGCCGGCGATACGCAAGGGTGTGCGATCGGCCAGACGCTCGAGCGGCGCCGGCAGAACGAACATGCCGCGCGCGCCGTCGCCCAGCAGGCATGGCGCCAGGTAGACCAGCAGCTCATCGACCAACCCGGCCGCCAGCAGCGCGCCGTTCAGGCGGGCGCCGGCTTCGACGTGGACCTCGTTGATGCCTTCGCCCGCAAGCGCCGCCATCATCGCCGCCAGGTCGATGCGGCCGTCGCGATCGGGCAACTGCATCGTCCGGACCGTCGGCGGCCAGACGGTCCTCGGCGTCGATGCGGTGACCACCAGGACCTCGCCATCGGCCAGCACGCGCGCGTTGGCCGGAAGCTCGCCATGGCGGTCGACGATGACTTTCAACGGCTGCCGCGGCGTGTCGACCCCGCGCACCGTCAGCTGCGGATCGTCGTGCTGGACGGTGCCGATGCCGGTCAGGATCGCGCAGGCGCGCGCCCGCCAGCGATGCCCGTCGGCGCGTGCTTGCTCGCCGGTGATCCATCGGCTCTCGCCGTTTTGCAGCGCGGTGCGGCCGTCGAGGCTGGCGGCGATCTTGACCCGGACCCACGGCCGCCCGTGCTCGACGTTCATCAGCCAGCCGACATTGAGCTCGCGCGCATCGTCCTCGAACAGCCCGACGTCGACCTCGATCCCCGCTGCGCGAAGGCGCTCGGCGCCGTGCGCTGCCAGCGGATGCGGGTCGGCCATCGCGGCGACCACCCGTCGCACGCCGGCCGCGAGCAAGGCGTCGGTACACGGCGGCGTCCTGCCGTGGTGGTTGCACGGTTCCAGCGTGACGTAGACGGTCGCGCCGCGCGCATCGGCGCCGCGCGCGACGGCATCGGCCAGCGCATGGACTTCGGCATGCGGGCCGCCGGCCCGCTGGTGCCAGCCTTCGCCGATGATGCGGCCATCGCGGACGAGCACGCAACCGACGCGCGGGTTGGGCGTCGTCGTGTACAGCCCGAGCTCGGCGAGCTCCAGCGCACGCGTCATGAACGCGCGATCGTCGTCGTCGAAAGGGCTCATCCCTGGGTCGGAATCCGCGCGATTCGCCGCCGGCGCGGCGGCGTGCTCAGCGCGGCTTGCGCCGCGTCGGCGCCGGCTCGACTTCCTGCAACGCGTCGCGAAAATCGGCGACGTCCTGGAAGCTGCGGTATACCGAGGCGAAGCGGATGTAGCCGACCTTGTCGAGCTTGTAGAGTTCCTGCATCACCATCTCGCCGACCTGTCGCGACGGGATCTCGCGCTCGCCGAGCGCCAGCACCTGCTGGACGATCCGCTCGACCGCCTGGTCGACGTATTCGGTCGGGACCGGACGCTTGTGCAGCGCGCGCTGGAAGCCGCTGCGGATGCGGTGGACGTCGAAATCGGAACGCGTGCCATTCTGCTTGACGATCTGCGGCAGGCGCAGCTCGGCCGTCTCGTAGGTGGTAAAGCGCTTCTGGCAGGCCGGACAGCGGCGGCGCCGGCGGATGGAATCGCCGGCCTCGGAAACGCGCGAGTCGACCACCTGCGTGTCTTCGCTGCCGCAGAAAGGGCACTTCATGCCGGCCGGTAGACGGGAAACTTCGCCGTCAGGACGGCGAGCGTCGCGACGACGCGATCGCGGGTCTTCCTGTCGGTCGGCGCATCGAGCACGTCGGCGATCAGGTGCGCGAGCTGCTCGCATTCGATCTCGGTGAAGCCCCGGGTGGTGATCGCGGGACTGCCGATGCGCACGCCGCTGGTGACGAACGGCTTTTCGGGATCGTTGGGAATCGCGTTCTTGTTGACGGTGATGTGCGCGGCCGACAGGGCGGCTTCGGCGTCCTTGCCGGTGATCTTCTTCGCCCGCAGGTCGACCAGGAACAGGTGCGAATCGGTACCGCCGGAGACGATGCGCAATCCCCTCTCCTGCAGCACGGTCGCCAGCACACGGGCATTTTCGACGACGCGTTCCTGGTAGATCCTGAACTCGTGCGTCAGCGCCTCCTTGAATGCGACCGCCTTGGCGGCGATGACGTGCATCAGCGGGCCGCCTTGCAGCCCGGGAAACACCGCGGAGTTGATCAGCTTCTCGTGCTCGGCGCCGGCCAGCACGAATCCGCCGCGCGGCCCGCGCAGCGTCTTGTGCGTCGTGCTGGTGACGAAATGCGCGATCCCGACCGGGTTCGGATAGACGCCGGCGGCAATGAGCCCCGCATAGTGCGCCATGTCGACCATCAGGTACGCGCCGACCGAGTCCGCGATCGCGCGGAAACGCTTCCAGTCGATCACGCGCGAGTAAGCGGAGGCGCCGGCGATGATCAGCTTCGGTTTGTGTTGCCGGGCGAGCCGCTCGGCGGCCGCGTAGTCGATCAGCTCGGTGACCGGATCGAGCCCGTAGGCCACGATGTTGAACCACTTGCCCGACATGTTGACCGGCGAGCCGTGGGTCAAATGCCCGCCGTGCGGCAGGCTCATGCCCAGCACCGTGTCACCCGGCTGCAGCACCGCGAAAAAGACCGCCTGGTTCGCCTGCGCGCCCGAATGCGGTTGCACGTTGGCATACTCGGCGCCGAACAGTTTTTTTACCCGCTCTATCGCCAGTCTTTCGGCGATGTCGACGAACTCGCAGCCGCCGTAGTAGCGTTTGCCCGGATAGCCTTCGGCGTACTTGTTGGTCAGCTGCGACCCCTGCGCCGCCATCACCGCCATGCTGGCGTAGTTTTCGGACGCGATCAGCTCGATATGCGTCTCCTGGCGCGCGTTTTCGCCGCTGATGGCCTTCCACAGTTCGGGGTCGGCCTGGCTGAGAGTCTGGGCGCGGTGCGGCATCGGGCGTTTGCAGTCGGCGAAAGCGCGCATTTTACCACCGCGACCCATGCTTCGCCGCAGTGCGGCAAAGCGATTGCCACGGTCGCGACCGCGGGTTAATCTTCAACGCGCGCCGCCAGGCCACGGCGTGGTCGCTGTGCCGACGATCGGCTGCCGATCGTCTTCGGCCCAATACGCCAACGCCTTTGGGGGTCGCCTTGTCACTCCTCCTTTCGCTGTCGCGGCTGATCGACCGGATTACCGAGCGGATCGGCCACGCGCTGTACTGGCTGATCCTGGTCACGGTGGTGATCAGCGCGGCCAACGCCGTGGTCCGCAAGGCGTTCAACTACAGCTCGAACAGCTTTCTCGAAGCGCAGTGGTACCTGTTCTCGGCGGTGTTTCTCCTCGCCGCCGGCTATACGCTGCTGCGCAACGAGCACGTTCGTATCGACGTCATTTCCGCAAGACTCTCGCCGCGCGGACGGGCGTGGATAGACATTTTCGGGACCGTGTTTTTTCTGCTGCCGATGGCCATCCTGATCGGGTGGCTCGGCTGGCCGGTTTTCGTCGACGCCTACGTGCGCGGCGAGGTCTCGACCAATGCGGGCGGCCTGATCATCTGGCCGGCTCGCCTGCTGGTCCCGATCGGCTTTTTACTGCTTGCGGTTCAGGGCATCTCGGAGCTGATCAAGCGCATTGCATTCCTGATGGGACTGATCCCCGATCCGGGTGAAAAACACGTGGTGAAAACGGCGGAGGAACAGCTGGCCGAGGACATCCTGCGGGCGCGCGGTGAGGAGTCGTTGGCGGCGGAAATCGCTGCCCAGGCGGCCCAGCCCGACGGGAGGAACCGATGAGCGCGCGAGCCGAAGGCAGCCCGCAGGGGCGTTCGCGGGCGGTTCGACAGAAGGCCGACGGCAAGTCGTTCGGCCTGCGCCAGGCGGTCGGTGAGGCCGAGCGATGAGCGCCTTCCTGATCGCCAACATCGCGCCGCTGATGTTCGTGTCGCTGATCGTGGTGTTGCTGCTCGGCTATCCGGTCGCGTTCTCGCTCGCGGCCGTCGGTATCGGCTACGCGCTGCTCGGGATTCACCTGGGTCTCCTGACGCCGTCGCTGGTCCAGGCGCTGCCCGAGCGCGTCTGGGGGGTGATGTCGAACGACACGCTGCTCGCCGTGCCGTTTTTCACCTTCATGGGCCTGATCCTGGAACGCAGCGGCATGGCCGAGGATCTGCTCGACACCATCGGCCAGGTGTTCGGGCCGGTGCGCGGGGGACTCGCCTATGCGGTCATCTTCGTCGGCGCGCTGCTCGCGGCGACGACCGGCGTTGTCGCCGCGTCGGTCATTTCGATGGGCCTGATTTCGCTGCCTATCATGCTTCGCTATGGCTACGACCGCCGCTTTGCCACCGGCGTCATCGCCGCGTCCGGTACGCTGGCGCAGATCATCCCGCCGTCGCTGGTGCTGATCATCATGGCCGACCAGCTCGGCAAGTCGGTCGGCGACATGTATGCCGGCGCGTTCATTCCGGGCATCAGCCTCGCATGCCTGTATGCGGTCTACTCGCTCGGCGTCTGTGCGGTGAAGCCGCAGTGGGCGCCGGCCTTGCCGCTGGAAGCGCGCACCTTGCGCGAGCCCAGCGGCGCCGGGGGCACGCGCTCGCTGCTGGTGCTGACGATCATCGCCGCTGCGTCGGCGATCGCTTTCGCGCACTGGAAATACGGTCCGGACGACCCAACCGACGAAATGCTGGTCATCGCGACCAGCGTCGGGACCGGTGTCGCGTTTTTCGCCGCGGTGCTGAACCGTGTATTCAAGCTCGGGCTGCTGTCGCGGCTGGCCGAGCGCGTCGTGTTCGTACTGATACCTCCGCTGGCGCTGATCTTTCTCGTCCTCGGCACGATTTTCCTCGGCGTCGCCACGCCGACCGAGGGCGGCGCGATGGGCGCGAGCGGGGCGCTGATCATGGCGCTGGTGCGCAGGCGATTGAGCTGGAAACTCCTTCGCCAGGCGATGGACACGACGGCCAAGCTTTCGACGTTCGTCGTGTTCATCCTCGTCGGCGCGCGCGTTTTCAGCTTGACCTTCTATGGCGTCAACGGCCACGTCTGGGTCGAGCAGCTGCTGTTGCACCTGCCGGGCGGCCAGCTGGGATTCCTGATCGTCGTCAATGTCCTGATCTTCTTCCTGGCGTTCTTTCTCGACTTCTTCGAGCTTTCGTTCATCGTCATTCCACTGGTCGGCCCGGTCGCCGACAAGCTCGGCATCGACTTGATCTGGTTCGGCGTGCTGCTCGGCGTCAACATGCAGACCTCGTTCATGCACCCGCCGTTCGGCTTTGCGCTGTTCTATCTGCGCAGCGTCGCGCCGGCCAAGGACTTTCTCGACAGGGTCACCGGCCGACTGACCAAGCGTGTGACAACCGGGCAGATCTACTGGGGCGCGGTGCCGTTCGTGCTGATCCAGATCGTAATGATCGGCCTCGTCATCGCCTTTCCACAGATGGTGATGGTGTACAAGGCCAAGGAAAGGACTTTCGACATCAACAAGATCCAGATCGTGGTGCCGGAAGACCAACCTGCGCGCGGCGCCGGGCCGAGCGACTCCAGCACCAACGCCGAGCAGGACGAGGCCACCAAAGCGCTCGAGAAGGAGCTGGGCGGCGGCGCGACGACGCCCGACGCAAAAGACCAAGCCGCCCCCGCCGGTCAGCCTCCGGCAGAAACTCCGAACGCCGAGCAGGACGACGCGACCAAGGCGCTGGAAAAGGCGCTGGGCGGAGCCAAGCCGCCGGGCGAGAAGAAGTAATCGCGCAGCGTCGTCGCCGCGCCAGCCAAAAAAACGCCCGGGATCGCTCCCGGGCGTTTTGCTATCCGCCGCCGGCGCGCGCTACTTCTTGCGCGACAGGCGCTCCGCGGCAATCATGAAATTGTCGAAACGGTTTTCGGCCACCGCGAACCACGACACCTGCTCGGCGCGGAACACCTTCCAAGGCTCGTACACTTTCTTGAATTTAGCGTTCTTGGTGGCGATCTCGTCGTACGTCTCGGTGGTCGCCTTGTAGCATGCGGCCATGATGTCGTTCGAGAACGGCTGCAGCTTGACGCCATTGCCGATCAGCCGCTTCAACGCCGCCGGATTCAGCGCGTCGTACTTGGCCGCCATGTCGATATTGGCTTCGTAACAGGCCGCTTCGAATACCGCCTGGTAGTCCTTCGGCAGCGCCTCCCAGGCCTTGATGTTGACGAAGGCGTCGATCTCCGGACCGCCTTCCCACCACCCGGGATAGTAGTAATTCTTGGCGACCTTGTAGAAACCGAGCTTTTCGTCGTCGTAAGGACCGACCCATTCCGCGGCGTCTATCGTGCCCTTCTCGAGCGCCGGGTAGATGTCGCCGCCGGGAATCTGCTGCGGTACCACGCCGAGCTTGGTCAACGGCAGTCCGCCGGTGCCGCCGATGCGCATCTTCAACCCTTTGAGGTCGTCAACGGTCTTGATCTCCTTGCGGAACCAGCCTCCCATCTGCGCGCCGGTGTTTCCGGCCGGGAAGCTGATCATGTTGTAGTCCTTGAAGAACTCCCGCATCAGCGCCAAGCCGCCGCCGTGATACATCCATGCGTTCTGCTGCCGAACGTTCATGCCGAACGGGATCGCGCAGGCAAACGCGAATGTCGGATCCTTGCCAAAGAAGTAGTACGGCGCGGTGTGGCAGCATTCGACTGTTCCGTTCTGCACGGCGTCGACAACACCAAAGGCGGGAACGATCTCGCCGCCCGCAAAGGTCTGGATCTGGAACTTGCCGTTGGTCGCCGCGGCGCAACGCTTGGCAATGACATCGGCGCCGCCGAAAATCGTATCGAGCGACTTCGGGAAGCTCGACGCCATCCGCCATTTGACTTCGGGCTGCGTGCCCTGGCCGATGACCGGCGCGGCGACGGCGCCGGCGGCGAGACCGACCCCGGCTTTTTTCAGAAATGAACGACGTTCCATGTGCCCCTCCACGAGAAATTCGACATTGGCGCGCCTTGGAACTGCCGGTGGCGCGACGCCGGATATTGCGCGCTGGTGATCCGCGAGGACGCATGACTTCGTCGTCGGCGCCTCGACGGAGTTCGTTGCTCCGCCGACGATTCTAACCGATTTCGGCCCGTCATCCGGACAGCTTCCGCACCGCGCTGAAAAGCCCCCACGACCAGCCGGCCTGGCGTTCGATCGTCTGGTTGAAGCGCACAAGATAGCGGGCATTCCCGGTGTCGAGCTCGACCATGCTTCCGGACATCAGGCGGTCGTCGGGACCGATCAGGCTGCGCTGCGTCGCCTCGCGGTTGGCCGCGTGTGCGGGAATGTACACGCCGAAAAAGGGCCGGTCGATCGCGGCGTGCTCGGCGTCGAGCGGCGCGACCCAGGTGCGCAGCAGCACCCGGATGATGCGTCGCGCGATGATCTCGACGCCGCAGATCACTTCGTCGACCTGCTCGCGCTGCATCCGGCGAACGACCGCGAGACTCCACCCTTCGGGCGCCTGAAAGGCGATGATCTCGCCCAGCTTGGACGGAACGTCCTTGGCCGGCGCGACCAGCCGGCAGCCGCTTTCGCTGTGGTCGACCAGCCGCCATTGCGACCCGCGCACGCGTCGCGCTACCGAGTCGGGGTTGGCGCTGGGGTTGACCATCTGCGTGATCTCGTCGTAGCTCATCATCGCGCCGACCGACTTGGCTTGCGGCGACAGATGCTCGACTTCCGCGACCGCGCGCGTAAGCGCCTGCAGCCCGACGACGACGCGGACGTCGTGCTCGGTGCGCTGCCGCGGCGCACGCGGCGCGTAGGCCAGCGCATCGGGGCCATAGAGCGCGGCCAGCCGCATCAGCAGCAGCTTCTGCTCGCGCGGCGGCAGATCGCCGTCGAGCGGCTTGTCGTCGTCGCGGTCCGGCAGGACGCGCATGCGCTCGACGATCTTGGCGTACACCGGCGAGGCATCCAGATAGAGCACGCGCCCTCCGGCGCGCGGCCGGTCGCCGCGGCGCAGGCCGTGCGTGCCGGACAGATCGACCAGAAAATTGGCATGGGTGCCGTGCTGTGGAACCAGGGTCACCGCGTCGACCCAGTCTTCGAGGGCGCGCGCCACCCACTCGACCTGGTCGGGCGTAAAGCTGCCGCTGTCGAGGCGCATCAACAGCAGCGTCGCGACGTATTCCTGCTCCTGCGTTTTGCCCGGATGACGGAATCCGGCGGCGCCGGCCTCGCGGTGCCAGCCGCGGGTGCGGGCAAATTCGTAGAGCTCGTGGATCTCCCGCCATTGCGCGGGTATCCAGTGTCCGTAGCGAAACAGGCGGAACTTGCCGTCGAGCCCCTTGTAGTGCGCAAGCCGCAACAGGACCCGGGGCATGACGGCCTTCCACTGCTTGTCTTCGCGCCCGCCGTAGCCGCTCTTGACGGCCGCTTCGTACGCCGCGATGAACGCCTTGACCAGGTCGAATACGGCATGCCAGAGCCGGGTTTCGACACTGCTCGAGCGCTGATAGTTGGCCGTGTACTGCTTGGTCAGATCGCCGATGACCGGCTCGAACCGTGCATCGATCGACAGCAGCGCCTCGGCCTGCGCCGGGCCGATCGCGCGCCGGCCGCCGGGAAACGAGGTGACGATGTCGAGCGCCTCGTGCTGCAGCTGCAGCGGATCGGTGCCGGGCAAGGTGGCGATCCAGCGCGCGGCAGCGGCGGGATTGCGCAATGGATCCGACAGCGACCTTCTCCAGATCGCGATCCGCTCGCCAACGCTGCGCTTGGCCAACCGGACTCCCACCGGACTAGGCCGCCGTCCGGCGGCTGCGCGGCTGCGCATGCCGTACATCGTCGTTCCGCTGGATAGCGCCGGCCACTAGTGTCCTGTCCCGTAAGTTCCGAAGACAAAGGAGCGGATTTCGCCGCGAACTGTCGCGCGAATTTACGGGACGGGCCACTAATTGCCCGCCACGGCCATTGCGCCGATCATGATCGATCCGCAGTGCCGCGAACCGCGGCGATCGACGTCCTTGCCGATCGCCGTGATGTCGCGGTACATGCGGCTCAAGTTACCGGCGATGGTGATTTCCTCGACCGGATACGCGATCTCGCCGCCTTCGACCCAGTAACCGGCTGCGCCGCGCGAGTAATCGCCGGTGACCGGATTGACGCCCTGCCCCAGCAGCTCGGTGACGAGCAGGCCGCGATCCATGCGCTTGAGCAGCGCCGGCAAGTCGTCGTCGCCGTGGCTGACGATCAGGTTGTGATTGCCGCCCGCGTTGGCCGTCGATTGCAGGCCCAGCTTGCGCGCCGAATAACTGCCGAGAAAATATCCCTGCACGACGCCGTCGGCGACGACGTCGCGCGGGCGAGTGGCGACACCTTCGTCGTCGAACGGCGTCGAGGCCTGTCCGCGCGGCAGGTGCGGCTCTTCGCGGATCGACACGTGCGGGGCGAACACCTGGGAGCCCGCACTGTCGAGAAGGAACGAGGACTTGCGATACAGGCTGCCGCCGCTGACCGCATTGACAAAGTGGCCGATGAGGCCGGTCGCGATCGGAGCTTCATAGACGACCGGACACTCGGTGGTGGCGAGCTTGCGCGCGCCGAGGCGGCGCAGCGTGCGCAGGCCCGCCTTCCTGCCGACTTCGCGCGCCGGCATCAGGTCGGCCGGGGAGCGCGCCGATGTATACCAGTCGTCGCGCTGCATCGCGCCATCCTCCTCGCCGATCACCGCACAGTAGATGCCGTGACGCGAGCTCGCATACCCGCCGGAAAATCCGTTGCTGTTCGCATAGACGAATTCCGCCTCGTGCAGCGACACCGACGCGCCTTCGGAATTGTTGATGCGCGCGTCGACGCCGAGCGCGGCGGCCTCGCACTCGCGCCCGAGCTCGATCGCCTGCTCGACGGTCAACGGCCATGGGTGGCTCAGATCCGGATCGGCCCAGTCACGCGCGAGCAATGCCGGATCCGCCAGCCCGGCACAGCTGTCGTCTGCGGTGTAGCGGGCGATCGTCAACGCCTTGGCGACGGCGTCGCGTATCGCGGCGGGCGCGAAATCGGCAGTGCTGGCGTGGCCGCGGCGCAAGCCGACATAGACGGTGACGCCGATGCCCTTGTCGCGGTTGTAGGCGATGGTTTCGACATCCCCCTTGCGCACGGTAACGCTCTGGCCGAAGGCCTGCGAGACCTCGACCTCGGCCGCGGTGGCGCCGCCGGCACGTGCAGCGTCCAGCACTTGTGCGGCGACGTCGGCGAGTGTGCCGGCGGCGAGCGCGAAACGATTCTCGGACGTGCTCACGGAGCTGGTCATCGACGGACTCGAGGCGGAACGCGGTCCCTGATCGGTTATGATAGCAAACCCCTCTTTCGCGCCCTTGGCGCCGCCATGCGACGATCCGACCAAACAGCCCGGCGGACGGGCCAGGAGGACCGCGGACCGCATTCCTCCGGCCGCCGCGCCGCGCCGGCGCCCGCATCCGCCG
>DATNAR010000216.1:0-2027 GCA_035607385.1 Casimicrobiaceae bacterium | reverse complement strand
CCGGCTCGACATGCCGGTGCGCGGCGACGAGTTTCACCACTTCGGCTGGAACGCCTGCTCGTCGGCACTCTCGCCGCTGTCCGGGCACGCCTTTCTGAGGCGGCGTTATCTCATTATCCCGGGCATCCGCTCGTCGCGCCTCTACGTGGTCGACACGCAGCCCGACCCGCGTCGGCCGAGCATCGCCCGAATCATCGAGCCCGAAGAGGTGCTGCGCAAGACGGGTTACTCGCGTCCCCACACCGTGCACTGCGGCCCGGAGGGCATCTACATCAGCACGCTGGGTGGGGCCGGTGCCGATGGCACCGACGGCGTGCCGGGCGTGTTCATCCTGGATTGCGAGAGCTTCGATATCCTCGGCAAGTGGGAGATCGAGCGCGGGCCGCAGAAGCTGCACTATGACTTCTGGTGGAACCTGCCGCGCGACTACATGGTGTCGAGCGAATGGGGATTGCCGCCGCAGTTCGAGAACGGCATCGTCGCCGAGGACCTGCTCGCGAACCGGTACGGCCATGCGATCCATTTCTGGGATCTTCGCGCACGCAAGCATGTGCAGACGCTCGACCTCGGCGCCAATCATCAGATGGCGCTCGAATTGCGGCCGGCGCACGATCCGGCACGCGAATACGGCTTCCTCGGTGTGGTCGTGGACACGAGCAACCTCGAAGGCTCGATCTGGACGTGGTACCGGGAGCCCGGCGGCAAGTTCGCCATCAGGAAGACGGCGACGATTGCGGCAGAGCCGGCCGATGCCGATCTGCTGCCGCCACTGCTGAAGGGCTTCGGCGCCGTGCCGCCGCTGATCAGCGACATCGATCTCTCGCTCGATGACCGCTTTCTCTATGTTGCCTGCTGGGGCACGGGCGAGCTCAAGCAATACGACGTTTCCGATCCGATGAAACCCCGTGTTGCCGGCAGCGTGCGGATCGGCGGCATTGCGCAGCGCGGCGCGCATCCCAGCGGACGCCGCTTCGGCGGCGGGCCGCAGATGACCGAGATCAGCCGCGACGGCAAGCGCGTGTACTTCACCAATTCGCTCTACAGCACCTGGGACGCGCAGTTCTATCCCGACGGCGTGCCTGGCGCGCAGGTGATGTGCCACGTCGGCGCGAGCGGCGGCCTGACCCTCGATCCAAAGTTCTACGTCGATTTCGGTCCGGACTACGGCGCCCATCAGGTCCGTCTCGAAGGCGGTGATTGCTCGACCGATTCGTTCTGCTATACATCCGCTTGAGCAGAGCCGATGCGTTCGGCGGTCGCGTCACGTGACGGGTGGCGCTCACACGAGCCTGTGGATCATGGTCATCGCCTTCGGCGTCTATCACGGGCTGAACCCGGCGATGGGCTGGCCGCTGGCGGTCGCGAACGGACTGACGGCAAAGCGTGATGCCGCGGTCTTCGCGACCGCATGGCCGCTTGGCGCAGGACACTTCTTCGCGATGGCGATCGTGCTGGTGCCGTTCGCGCTGCTGGCGTGGTACGTGGAATGGAGCCGCGCGATCCGCCTCGGCGCGGGCGCGCTGGTGCTGCTGTTCGGCGCATACCGGCTGATCGATCGCCGACACCCGCGCTTTCTCGCACGCGTGCGGCCGACGCAGCTTACGTGGTGGTCGTTCCTGATGGCGACCGCGCATGGCGCCGGACTGATGCTCGTGCCCGTCGCGTTGAGCCTTTGCACGCCGGCCGGGGTCTTGGCCTCCCCGCCTGCGGCGTCCGGCCACGCGGCATCGATGGCGCTGATGCGCTCGGGGTTCACCATGGCGATTGCGGTATCGGTCGTCCATACGCTCGCGATGATCGCAGCCGGCCTGGGCGTAGCGTGGGTCGTCTACCGCTATCTCGGATTGCGCTTTCTGACGCGCGCCTGGCTCAATCTCGAGACCCTATGGGGAGCAACGCTTGTCGTGACCGGGGCGGTGAGTTGCGCGATGGCGCTCGCGGTGCCATCCTGACGACGAGCCAGAAGGATTCGATGCCATGACCGAACCCGTCATCATCACCGTCGCCATCACCGGGTCGGTACCGCG
>DATNAR010000180.1:0-3017 GCA_035607385.1 Casimicrobiaceae bacterium | reverse complement strand
CGAAGACGCTGTCGGCGGCATCTCGCGCACGATCGACTGCGGCGGCTATCGGATCGACCTGGGCGGCCATCGTTTTTTTTCCAAGTCCGACTGGGTGATGAACTGGTGGCAGGAGATCCTGCCATTGGATCGCGCCTCGCGCCCGGCCGGCGAGCCGATCAGCGTCGGCTACCGCAACCGCCGCCGCACGGTGCCGGGCGGCGGCGCCGCCTCCACGGAGCCGCGCGGCGATCTGGTGATGCTGGTGCGTCATCGCCTGTCACGAATTTATTTCCGCCGCAAATTCTTCGATTATCCGGTCAAGCTCAACCTCCGCACGATCGCCAACCTCGGTCCGTGGCGCTTCGCCAGGGCCGCCGCAAGTTACGTCTGGGCCACTGTGTTTCCGCGCCGCCCGGAGCGCAACCTCGAGGATTTCCTGGTCAACCGCTTCGGCGTCGAGCTGTATCGGACGTTCTTTCAGTCGTACACCGAAAAGGTCTGGGGGGTCCCCTGCGCCCGGATCAGCGCCGAATGGGGAGCGCAACGCATCAAAGGCCTGTCTCTGGTTGCTGCCGCCCGGCACGCGCTGTCGCGCCTGTCGCCGCGTGCGGGTCTGCCGTCGCGCCGCACGCGCACCAGCCTGGTCGAGCACTTCCTCTACCCGAAGCTCGGGCCCGGCCAGCTATGGGAGGAAGTCGCCCGCCAGGTGCGGGCGGGTGGCGGCGAGATACGTCTGTCGCAACGCATCGAGCGGATCCGCCTCGCCGGCAATCGTGTCGCTTCGGTCGACGTGCGGGACGTCGCGACGGGGATGCTGCACGCTCTTCCTGCGGACTTCGTGATTTCGAGCATGGCGGTCCAGGATCTGGTCGCGAGCCTCGATCCGCCGCCGCCGGCCGAGGTGCGCCGCGTCGCGAGCGAGCTGCCCTATCGCGATTTCGTCACCGTGGGTCTGCTCATGACGCGCATGAAAAGCCGCAGTTGGGCGGCGACCGGCGGCGACGCCGCTTTTCCGCCCGACAACTGGATCTACATCCAGGAGCCCGACGTCCGGGCCGGCCGGCTGCAGATTTTCAACAACTGGAGTCCCGCGATGGTTGCCGATCCGGCGCTGATCGCACTGGGTGTCGAATACTTCTGCAACCGGGACGACGAGCTTTGGTCGATGTCGGATGCGGATCTCCAGGCGCTCGCCATCCGCGAGCTGCGGCAGATCGACCTGATCGACGGCAACGACGTGGTCAAGGCTGTCGTCGTGCGCGTGCCCCGGGCGTACCCTGCGTATTTCGGCGCGTATGCGGAGTTCGGCGTGATCCGGGCGCATGTCGACGCAATCGAGAACCTTTTCCTGGTCGGCCGCAACGGCATGCATCGCTACAACAACCAGGATCATTCGATGCTCACGGCGAAGGCGGCAATCGACAACATTGCCTCCGGGCGCACCGACAAGCAGAATATCTGGGACATCAATGTGGACGACGAATACCACGAGGAGCGTCAACCGGCATCGGCTTGACTGCCGGACGCCGGCGTCGTGCTGAGCCGGCTGCGCTGGGCAACCCATTTCGCCTGGCACCTGCGCGGACAATCGGCCTTTCCGTTCCTGCCGCTGGCGGCCGTGCAGCGCAGACAGGCCGAACGGGTGCGGCGCATGGCCGCGTATGCCTGCCGGACCGTTCCGTATTATCGCGAGACGTTCCGCCGGCTCGGCCTCGATCCGGCCGACTTTCGCGACGCCCGCGACCTCGCGCGGCTGCCGGTGCTCGAGCGCGAAGCGATTCAGCGCGATCCCGAATATTTCTGCTCGGAGGCGGTGCCCCGCGCCGACCTGCTGCACATCACCAGCGGCGGAAGCTGCGGGGCACCCCGCCTGGTTCTGCACGACCCGCGCGGCGTCTTCGAAAACGCCGCACACGGCGAGCGCGAGCGCAGCATATGGACCGCGATCATCGGTCGTGCGACCGGATACCGCGAGCTGACGGTAGCGCCGCCGCACAGCACGACCTTGAAGGTCCAGCAGTACTGCCGCGAGCGCGGGCTTTATCCGCGCGGTTTGGGTATCGAGCGAGAGTATGCGTCGCTGCTCGACCCGCCGCAGACCACGGTGCAACATATCAATGCATTCAAGCCGCACGTCGTGCACAGCTACGGCTCGCATCTGGCGATCCTGTTCGGGCATCTGGAGCGCACCGGCGCGTCGATGCATCGTCCGGCCATCGTCAGCTATACGTCGGACAGTCTTTCGCCGCCGGTGCGCACGATGATCGAGCAGCGATTCGGAATCCCGGTCTTTACCACCTACCAGTCAGTCGAGGCTTTCAAGATCGGCTTCGAATGCGAGCGGCATTGCGGACTGCACTTGAATGTCGACCTCTATCCGCTTCGGGTCGTCGACGGCGCGGGCCGCGATCTGCCGCAGGGCCAGAGCGGCGAAGTCATCGTTTCCAACCTCGTCAACCGCGGCATGGTGCTGCTCAACTACCGGCTCGGCGATATCGTCACGCTGCTGCCCGATCGCTGCGAATGCGGCCGGTCGCTGCCTTTGCTCTCCTACCCCGAGGGGCGGACCGACGACCTGCTCGAATTCGCATCGGGCCGGATCGTGCACCCTCAGGCGATCCGCAGCGCGTTCAACCAAGAGCGGTTGGTCTGGGAATACCAGGTCGAGCAGTTGACCGACGACGACTTCCGCGTGTCGCTGCTGGCTTCGCCGGCCTGCGATCGTGAGGCGACGCGGCAGCGCGTCGTCGACAAGCTGGCAACGGTGCTTGGCCGCGCGCGCATCGACGTCCAATTCGTCGAATCGATCGATCGCACGGTCGGCGGCAAGTTCGCCCCGGTGATCTCCCGCCGCGCCCGAGAGCGCCGACAGGCCGGAGGCTGACGGCAGCTGCGGCGTCGATCGCAGCCCGCATCGAATCAGCCGCTGCGGCGCGCGATCATGTCGATTTCGATGCGGGCGCCGCGGGCGAGTCCGCTGACGCCGATACAGGTGCGCGCCGGCCGGCGGCCCTCGGGAAAATACCCGGCATAGA
>DATNAR010000155.1:0-12736 GCA_035607385.1 Casimicrobiaceae bacterium | reverse complement strand
GCGGGCGTTCGCCGACCAGGTCAAGCGCGCACGCACGCGGCTGCCCGCGGTCGTCGAAGGCGCGTTCCGGATGCTGGCCGCGATCGCCGCCGATTACCACATGCTGTCGCAGCGTTTGGCGTCGCTGTCACCGGCGCAGGCACGCCTGGGCGCCGACGTGCGGGCGCAACGCGCCGCGCTGGTCTATCCCGGATTTTTTTCGGCCACGCCGTGGACCCAGCTCACCCACTTGCCGCGCTATTTGCAGGCTCTGGACAGGAGACTCGTCAAAGCCGCGGCCGACCCGGCCCGGGACGCAAAACACGCGCAAACGGTCGCCGCGCTCTGGGACCGCTACCGGGCGCGAGCCGAGGCCAATCGGACCGCACAGCGGGTCGAACCGGCGCTCGAAGCGTTCCGCTGGCTGGTGGAGGAATTGAAAGTTTCGCTCTTTGCCCAGGAGCTTCGCACGCCTTTCCCGGTGTCATACAAACGTCTGGAAAAAGCCTGGGCGGAGCTTATTCGTTGATAGATGGCGTTTTTTTGCATTGGCGGCCCTAAACGTCGCGTGTTACAGTAACTTGCCGTTATTGCGGGCTCAAGCTGGGCGGGTGCGGGACGGGCGCGATCAGCGCCGGCTCGCGGCCTAAGCGCCAGGCGACGCCCGCACGGCCAACGAGGACCGAACGCGTGAGTGCGACGACGACCTCCGGCGACCGGACGATCCGGCGGCCGGTGCCCAGGGACATGGCCAGGATACTCGGCGATTGCCGGGATCTCGCGATCCATCGTCTGCTGCTGTCGTTCACGTCGATGCTCGACCGCGTCGGCGACCTCCTGATGGCGCGCGCCGAGCGCTCGGACGTGCGCGAGGATCAGTCGGTTTTTCTCGATGCGCGCGAAGCGCTTACCCGTGAGCGTTCGAACCTGATGGCCGACTTCGAGCGCCATCTGCGCCACCTGGTCGACGAGCGCATCAACGGCAAAGGCATCGTCAAGGCGGATTTCTCGGCGGTCGACGCGCGGAAACTGACGCTGGTCGACACCGAGGCGATGGACGAATCGGTGTTGTCGGGCAATATCGTGCGCGTGGTCGAGAACACCTGCCATGAGGAGTTGCGCGAGCTGAACCGCGGCGTCGGTTTCCTGATGGGTGAGCCGAACCTGGAAACCGCCGCCAATCCACTGGCGCCGACGACGATCGTCGCGGCCTTTACCGAGGCGCTGCACGGCATCAAGGGCGATCGCCGCATCAAGCTCGCGATCCTCAAGGAGCTCAACCAGACGTCGTTCGGCGACATCGCCGCGATCTATGCGGACGTGAACCGCCATCTGGAGGGCATGAACGTCGTGCCGCAGATGAAGCCCCACGCGGTGCAGCGCGGTGCCGGCGGTCAAGGCGGACGCGGCGCCGACGACAGGGCCGACGGATCGACTCCGCCGCAGGGCAGCGGCGAGGTCGATCTGATGGCGATGCTGCAGCGCCTGGTCAGCTCCCGGCTCGGCCAGCAGGCTGCCGCCGCGCCGATGCCGGCCGGACTGCCGCCGGGCGGAATCCAGGTGCCCGACGCCGGACCGCTGCCAACGGCGCATGAGCCCGGCCAGGCGCTCACGATGCAGGCACTGGTCAGCGCGCTCGGGATGATGGCCAGCAGCGGCGCCGCCCAGCAGGCGCAGCCGGCCGCCGGCCCGTTCGGCGGACCGCGCATCCTCGCGACCCCCGAGCTGGGCGACGCATTGTCGCGCCTGCAGCACGGCGAAAGCAGCATGAACTACGGCGGCGTCTCGTTCCAGCTCGCGGGGCTGCAACAGGACATGCACAACGTGCTGCGCGACCTGCAGGAGTCGCCGCTCGGCTCGAAGGCGAATCAGCTCGAGGCGATGACGATCGAGCTGGTCGCGATGCTGTTCGACTTCATCTTCGAGACCAAGGATCTGCCCGACAGCATCAAGGCCCTGATCGGGCGCCTGCAGATGCCGGTGCTTCGCGCGGCCATGCTCGACGGCGCGTTTTTCTCCAAGAAGTCGCACCCGTCGCGCCTGCTGGTCAACGCACTCGCCCACGCCGGCATCGGGTGGTCGCCGACGATGGGGCACGAAGACCCGCTGTATCGCAAGATCGAGTCGATCGTTCACCGCGTCCTCGAGGAATTTTCCGAGGACATCGGATTGTTCGACGAGCTGCGCGCCGACCTCGAGAAGTTCCTCGAAGAGGAAGACAAGTCGGCCGAGGCACAGATCCAGTCGACCGCCGAGGAGATCGATCAGCGCGATCGCCTGGAAATCGCGCAGTCGGTCGCGCACGCCGAAGTCGAGCTGCGCCTGAGACAACATCCGACGCCGACGTTCCTGGCGACCTTCCTGCGCGAGCAGTGGATGGAGACGCTGACGCAGCGCTACTTGCGCGACGGCGAGACCAGCGAAGGCTGGACGTCGGCGCTGGCGACGCTGGACGACCTGATCTGGAGCGTGCAGCCCAAGCGCGAGACCGAAGAGCGCAAGCGGCTGGTCGCGATGCTGCGGAATCTGTTGAAGCGCCTGCAGGGCGGCCTGGTGAACATCCCTTGGGAGCCGGGCGGACGCGAGCAGTTCATGACCAATCTGGTCGAAGCGCACGCTGCCGCGGTCAAGCCTAGCCTCGCCGCGGCGCCGATGCCGACGACGGCAGTCGCCGAAGCCGCGGCGGCCGCGGCCGAAGAGGCCACCGCCAAAGGCGACGTTGAAACGGCGGCGAAGGCGCGCAAGCTGGCCGAGGCGATGGCGCCGGCACCCGCCCCACCGCCGCCCGAGCCCGCGCCCGAAGCGCCGCAGGATCGCTTTGCCGAAATCGCCGCGACGCTCGACCGCGGGATGTGGGTCGAGTTCGAAGGCGAAGACGGGCAGCTCGCCTTCGCCAAGCTGGCGTGGGTCAGTCCATTGCGCGGTACTTATCTCTTCACCAATCGCCAGGGACAGAAAGCCGTCTCGCTGTCCGCCGACGAATTGGCCGAGCGCTTTCGCAACGATCGCGCCCGGCTGGTCGAAGCCGAGCCGCTGGTCGACCGCGCGTTCAACAGCATGATGGCGACGCTGGAAGAAAAGTTCGCCGACGACGGCACGGTCGCCGCGCAACCCGCATAACGCCGCCGTAACGTCCGCTCGGCCTCATCTGCCTGCGCTAGCGCCGCGCCAGCGCCTCGGCGATTTCGACGACGAGCCGGGGTCCGCGGTAGATCAACCCGGTGTAAATCTGCACCAGCGTCGCACCCGCCGCGATTTTTTCCCGCGCGTCCTCGCCCGAGAGGATGCCGCCGGCACCGATGATCGGCATCGCGCCGTCGATCGCTTGCGCCAGTGCGCGGACCGCGTCGGTCGCTTTGTCGCGCAGCGGTGCGCCGGAGAGCCCGCCGGCCTCGGCGCCGTGCGGCAAGGTCGCTACCGCGCCGCGGTCGGTGGTCGTGTTGGTCGCGATGACCCCGTCGACGCGCTGTTCGACCAGCGTCCTCGCCAGGCGCCCGATATCGGGTTGCGACAGATCCGGTGCGATCTTGATCACCAGCGGCGTGTACTTGCCGTGTAGCTGCGAGAGCTTCGCCTGCTCGGCCTTCAGCGCCGCGAGCAGCGGCTTCAGCGCCGCAGCATCCTGGAGCTCGCGCAGCCCGGAGGTGTTCGGCGAGGAAATGTTGACCGTCACGTAGCTCGCGTCGCGGTAGACGGCGGAAAGACACGCCAGATAGTCGTCGACGGCGCGGTCGTTGGGTGTGTCGAAATTGCGGCCGATGTTCAAGCCCAGGATGCCGCGGCGTTTGGCGGCGAACCGCGAGCGGGCGACGTTGGCCAGAAAACGCTCGACGCCGTCGTTGTTGAAGCCCATCCGGTTGATCAGGGCCTGCGCCTCGGGGAGCCGGAACAGGCGCGGCTTCGGGTTGCCCGGCTGCGGGCGCGGCGTCACGGTGCCGCATTCGATGAAGCCGAATCCGAGTGTCGCCAGACCGTCGATGTGCGCGGCGTTCTTGTCCAGCCCCGCGGCAAGTCCGACGCGGTTGGGAAATTCGAGCCCCATCGCCACGACCGGCGACGCGGCGACGCGCGGCGCCGTCAGCTGCGCGGCCCCGCTCGCCACGGCGGCATCGAGCGCCGCGAAAGCGACGTCGTGCGCGGTCTCGGGGTCGAGCGTGAACAGCAGCGGTCGAAGCAGCGGATAGAGCATCGGCGGGAAGCCTGTTCAAAACGCCAGACGAGAGTGCGAAGCCGACGGCGCGCGGATGATAACATTCGCCGCGCATGAACTTGTTGCCCGAGCGAGCCGGTACCAGCGCGCGCATGCCGCGCGCGCAGCGGGCCGTCGCGAGTCCGGTAGCAACGGCGGGTCGCGCTCTGCGCTGCTCGCTGCTCGCCCTGGCGGTGCTCGCCGGCGCGGTGCCAGTCGCCGCGGCGGCCGAAGCGATCGCGCCGCTACGCTACGATCAACGCCCGGAAACGCGGGCGTTCATCGCCGAGCTCGCGGCCGAGCACGGCTTCGCTCGCCGCAGCCTCGCCCACCTGTTCGCGCACGCGCGCTATCAGCCGCGGATCGTCGCGGCCATGTCGCGGCCGGTGCTCTCGCCGCCGAAATGGTACGAGTATGCGCCGCAATTCCTGAGCCGCGAGCGTATCGAGGGTGGCCTCGAGTTCTGGCGGGCCAATGCGGCGACCCTCGCACGCGCGCAAAGCGAATTTGGCGTCCCGGCCGAAGTGATCGTCGCCATCATCGGCGTCGAAACGTTCTATGGCCGCAACACCGGCGGTTACCGCGTGTTCGATGCGCTGACGACGCTCGCCTTCGACTATCCGCGCCGCAGCGATTTCTTCAGGAACGAGCTCAAGCAGTTTCTTCTGCTCGCGCGAGACCAGAAGGTTTCACCGCTGGTTCCGAGAGGCTCGTACGCCGGGGCATCGGGCCTGCCGCAATTCATGCCCGGCAGCATCCGGGCCTACGCCGTCGACTACGACGACGATGGCCGGATCGATCTGACGGGCGAACCGGCCGACGCGATCGGCAGCGTCGGCAATTATCTGGCGCGGCACGACTGGCAGCCGGGCGCTCCCGTCCTCGCCCCCGCGCGCATCGATCCGGCGGCGAGCGAGCTCGTGCTCGCCAAGCTCGATGGCGGCGTCAGCGAGCGGCGTCCGCTCGACGCCTGGGCACGCGATGGCGTCGGCGCCGACATCTTGCCCGCCGCTCCCGGCGCCGACCCCGTCGGCCTGCTGATGCTCGAGGAAGCAGAGGGACCCACTTATTGGCTGGTATTCGGCAACTGGTACGTGTTGACGCGGTACAACCGCAGCCGGCTTTATGCGACGGCGGTGTGGCAGCTTGCGCAGGCGCTGGTCACGGCGCGCGGCGCTGCGGCGTCCGCCCAGCCGGATCGTCCCGCCGCCAGTCCGACTGATCCGGCCAATGCGACGCCGGCCAATGCGACGCCTGCCAATGCGACGCCGGCCGATACGCCGCCGGCCGACACCACACCACGCGATACCACACCACGCGATACGACGCCGCCCGACCCTAGACCGGCTGCGGGATCCTAACGCGGGCGATTCAGCGCATTGACGTGCGCGGCCAAACCGAGCGTCGAAGCATCGGCGCTGCTCGGCTCGGCGCCGCTCTTGAGCGCGCTGAACAGCGGAGCCGCGAGGGCCTTACCCAGCTCGACGCCCCATTGATCGAACGAATTGATGCCGAGCAGCACGCCTTCGACAAAGGTGCGGTGTTCGAATAGCGCGATCAGCTGACCGAGCCGCCGCGCATTGAGCTCGGGCAGCAGCAGCGTCGTCGACGGACGATTGCCGGGACAGACGCGACTGGCGGCCAGCGCTTCGGCCGCGGTTGCCGCCGCCCCCTTCGTCGCGCGCGCGACTTCCGCGCGCGCCTCGTCGAGCGATTTGCCGCGCATCAGCGCCTGCGCCTGCGCCAGCGCATTCGCGACCAGCAGCGCCTGCTGCTCGCCAAGCGGATGCGCGGCGCGCACCGGCACGATGAACTCGACGGAAGCCGCCGACGTCCCCTGGTGCAGCCACTGGAAGTAGGCGTGCTGACCGTCGGTCCCCGGACCGCCCCAGAGCGCCGGCGCCGTCGGACCGTCGACCGGCGAACCGTCGCGCAGCACCGATTTGCCGTTGCTTTCCAGCGTCAGCTGCTGCAGGTAGCTAGGCAAGAGCTTCAGCGCCTCGGCGTACGGCGCGACGATGCGTTGCGGAAAACCCAGCATCCGCGCATTCCAGAAGTCGACCAGTGCCAGCAGCACCGGCAGGTTGCGTTCGAGCGGCGTGTCGCGAAAATGATGATCGATGCTGGCGGCGCCGGCGAGGAGCTCCGCAAAGCTGTCCCAGCCGCAGCGAATCGCGATCGGCAGTCCGACCGGCGACCAGAGCGAATAGCGGCCGCCGACCCAGTCCCAGATCGGCAGGATGTCGGCGCCGGCGACGCCGAACGCGCGCGCCGCCTCGTCGTTGCCGGTGATCGCGACGAAGTGGGCGTTGAGCGCACCGCCTGCGCCCAGCGCCTGCGCCAGCCACGCGCGCGCGGCATGCGCATTGGCCAGCGTTTCACCGGTCGTGAACGTCTTCGAGGTCACGATGAACAAGGTCGTCGCCGGATCGGCCCCGGCCAGCGCGCGCGTCAGATGCTCGGGATCGACGTTGGAGACGAAGGCGACGTCGGCGCCGTCGCCGCGACTGCCGCGCGGCGGGGCCAGTGCATCGCAGACGAGCTTGGGCCCGAGATCGGAGCCGCCGATGCCCAGTGCCACGACATGGCGCAGCGGCCTGCCGCTGGCGCCGAGGCGCAAGCCGCCGCGAACCTGCGCTGCCAGTGTGCGCACCCGCGCCTGCGCGGCGCGAACCTGCGCGATCACGTCGCTGCCGTCGATCACGAGCGGGGTGTCGTCCTGCTGACGCAGCGCCGTATGCAGCACCGGGCGGCCTTCGGACAGGTTGATTTTTTCGCCGCTGAACAGCGCCGAGATCCACGCCGGCAGGTTGCGCTCGTGCGCGAACGCGACGAGCGCGTCCATCGCCTGCGGCGTGACGCGCTGCTTCGACCAGTCGGCGAGCCACTGGTCCCACGACAATGACAACCGGGAAAACCGGTCGGCGTCGGCGGCGAACAGCTCGGCCAGCGTGCGTCCGGCGAGCGCGGCGCGATGTTCTTCCAGCGCGTGCACCGGCGCTGCGGATTGCGGACTGCTCATGGGTTGCGTCGCCGATGCCGGGATTCGATGCAGCCAGAATAATCGATTGGGACGCCGTTGGAAACTTATACAATCGGGCTTCGATCCCCAGGCTTGCTGCGAATGGACACGGCCGTCGACAAGGACTTGCCGCTCAAGGAAGACACGCGTCTGCTCGGACGCCTGCTTGGCGACGTGCTGCGCGCCCAGACCGGGGAGAGCGGCTATGCGCGCATCGAAGCGATCCGGCAAACCGCGATCGGTCTGCGCCGCGCCTCGGCCGACGACGCACCGTCGATCAAGGACGAGCTCGCGCGCTTGCTCAACGCGCTGCCGATCGCGCAAACGCTCGACGTCGTCCGCGCGTTCAGCTATTTCTCGCATCTGGCCAACATCGCCGAAGACGTCCACCAGAACCGGCGCCGGCGCGCGCACGCGATCGCCGGCTCGCCGCCGCAGGCCGGCAGCGTCGCGCATGCGCTGGACCGGCTGCGCGCCGCCGGCATCGCCGAATCCGCACTGCGCGCGGTCCTCGCCGAGGCGCTGGTGAGTCCGGTGCTCACTGCGCACCCGACCGAAGTCCAGCGCAAGAGCATTCTCGATGCCGAGCGCGAAATCGCCCGGCTGCTGCAATGGCGCGACCGCAGCGCGCTGACGCCCGAAGAGGACGAGGCGATGCGGACCGGCCTCTATCGCCAGGTGCTGTCGCTGTGGCAGACCGCGATGGTCCGCCTGAGCACGCTGCAGGTCAGCGATGAGATCGAGAACGGGCTCGCCTATTACCGTTACACGTTTCTCGACGAGATTCCGCGGCTGTATACGGCGCTCGAGGACCGCTTTGCGCGCGAGTACGGTACGCCGCTCGCGGCGCCGCCGCTGTTGCGGATGGGCTCGTGGATCGGCGGCGATCGCGACGGCAATCCGTTCGTCGTCGCGGAGACGCTGAAATACGCGAGCCGGGTGCAGGCTTCGCTCGTCCTGCTCCATCATCTGTCCGAGATACACCAGCTCGGCGCCGAGCTGTCGCTGTCGAATCGCCTGGTTGCGCCGACCGAGCGTCTGCTCGCGCTGGCCGCCGCGGCGCAGGATTCGAATCCGCATCGCGGCGACGAGCCCTACCGGCAGGCGCTGACGGGGATCTATGCGAGGCTCGCCGCGACCGCGGAGGAGCTTACCGACTGCACGCCGCCGCGCGCACCTCATGCCGTGCTGCCGCCGTACCGGGCGCCGGCGGAATTGCTCGCCGACCTCGACGTGATCGCCGAGTCGCTGGCCACGCACGGCGCCGAGCAGCTGGCGGCCGGCCGACTGCGCCTCCTTCGCCGTGCCGTCGGCGTATTCGGCTTCCATCTG
This sequence comes from Casimicrobiaceae bacterium, assembly GCA_035607385.1. GTDB lineage: Bacteria > Pseudomonadota > Gammaproteobacteria > Burkholderiales > Casimicrobiaceae > PALSA-1003. Next base: position 4,214 of record DATNAR010000155.1, on the reverse strand, counting down.
GCGGCGCTCGACCTGCGGCAGAATTCCGACGTGCACGCCGAGGTCGTCGGCGAGCTCCTGGCGCGCGCCGGCGTCCATTCCGATTACGCCGCGCTGGACGAAGCGCAGCGGGTGCGCCTGCTGATCGCCGAGCTTTCCAACCCGCGCCTGCTCGACACGCCGCACGTAGCGCGCTCGCCGACGCTGCAGAGCGAGATCGCGGTTCTCCATGCCGCGGCCGATATCCATCAGCGCTTCGGCGCGGCGGCGCTGCCCAATTACGTGATCTCCAAATGCCAGTCGCTGTCCGATCTGCTGGAAGTCGCGGTGCTGCTGAAGGAAGTCGGCCTGCTGACGCCGAACCGGCTTGCGGTCAACATTGTTCCGCTGTTCGAAACGATCGCCGATCTCGAGCGGTGCGGCGACGTGATGGCTTCGGCGTTTCGCCTGCCTTCGTACCAGCGCTGGCTCGCCAGCCGCGGCGGCTGGCAGGAAGTGATGCTCGGCTATTCGGACAGCAACAAGGACGGCGGCTTCGTGACGGCGAACTGGGCGCTGTATCAAGCCGAGCTAAAGCTGGTCGATACGTTTCGCAGCTTCGACGTCAAGCTCCGCCTGTTCCACGGGCGAGGCGGGACGGTCGGCCGCGGCGGAGGACCGAGCTACGAGGCGATACTGGCGCAGCCCTACGGCAGCGTGAACGGCGCGATCCGTGTCACCGAGCAGGGCGAAATCATCGCCAGCAAGTATTCGGATCCCGAGCTTGGACGGCGCAACCTCGAAACGCTCGTTGCCGCGACGCTCGAGGCGACGCTGGTGCGCGATCACGACGACGCCGACCACGAGCCGCGTTTTCACGACGCGATGCACGCGCTGTCCGGATTCGCCTACCAGGCCTACCGCACGCTGGTCTACGAAACGCCGGAGTTCCTGACGTATTTCCGCGCCTCGACGCCGATAGCGGAAATTGCCGAGCTCAACCTCGGCAGCCGGCCCGCATCGCGCCGGCCCTCGCAACGCATCGAAGACCTGCGCGCGATTCCGTGGGTGTTCAGCTGGAGCCAATGCCGGTTGACCTTGCCCGGCTGGTACGGTTTCGGCACGGCAGTCGAAGCCTGGCTCGCCGCAGAGCCCGAGGCGCGCGACGAGCGCATCGCGACGTTGCGCGACATGCATCGGCGCTGGCCGTTTTTCCGCAGCATGCTGTCCAACATGAGCATGGTGCTGGCCAAGACCGACCTTGCCATCGCCTCGCGCTATGCCGACCTGGTCACGGATGCGGCCGTGCGCGAAGCGATCTACCCGAAGCTCGCGGCCGAGCACCGGACAACCGTGCACTGGCTGCTGCAGATCACCGGCCAGACCGGACTGCTCGACGACAATCCGACGCTCGCACGCAGCATCCGCAATCGGTTCCCCTACCTCGATCCGCTCAATCACGTCCAGGTCGAGCTGCTGCGCCGCTATCGCGCCGGGCAGAACGACACCCGCACCAAGCGCGGCATCCACCTGACGATCAACGGACTGGCCGCGGGCTTGCGCAACAGCGGCTGACCGCCATCCGACCGGCGGCGGCCCGTCGGCCGTCGTCCGACGGACCGAGCAGCGTGGCGGGCGATCGGCAGGATGCAGGGCCGCGCCCCGGGTTGCTTCCGGCGCAACCCGCCGCCGCTTCCGCTGTCGAACCCCTCAATACCGAAATTCCGGCCGCAAATATCGCCTCAGGAGCACAGCAAACATGAATCAGGACAAGGACTTCCTATCGATCTGGACACCGCGGCTGCACGGCATCCTGCGCATCGTGGTCGGCGGGCTTTTTCTGCTGCACGGGTCCGCCAAGCTGCTGCATGTGCCGCATGTGCCCCAATTCGACCATGTGCAGCTCTTGTCCCTCGTCGGCATCGCGGGCGTGCTCGAGCTCATCGGCGGATTCCTGCTGTTGATCGGACTGTTCACGCGTCCGGTCGCATTCATCCTCTCGGGGGAAATGGCTGTTGCCTACTTCATGGCGCACCAGCCTCGGGGTCTGTTGCCGATCGTGAACGGCGGCGAGCTCGCCGCGATCTATAGCTTCGTCTTTCTCTATTTCGCCGTGGCCGGCGCCGGACCGTGGAGCTTGGACGAACGCGGCGGCGCACGCGCGGACCGCGCGACGCAGCGTAAGCGTGGCGAACTCCAGCGCGACGTCGAGCACCAGCTGTAGCTCGCGCCCCGCGCGCGGGAAAGCCCCGCGCGACGATAGGCGGCCCGCGTCCGCCTCACGCGGCGACCACGCCCGGTTATGATGCATCTCCGAGCTTGTCTCGCGATTGCATCAGGCCATGCCGGACAACGCCGACTTCTACGATCGACTGCCGGTTTTCGAAGGATTCGCCAACGTCATGGATCCGGCGCGGTATCGGCCGCTTCCGGATGACTGGCTGATCGGGCTCACCGACGTCGTCGATTCGACCAAGGCGATCGCCGCGGGCCGCTACAAATCGGTCAATACGGCCGGCGCCTCGGTGATTTCGGGGCTCGGCAACGCACTAAGCGGCCGCAAGTTCCCCTACGTTTTCGGCGGCGACGGCGCGAGCTTCGCGGTGCCGGCATGCGACCGATCGACCGCTGCGGCGGTGCTGGCGGCGACGGCGGCGTGGGCACGCGACGAGCTGGATCTCGCGCTGCGTACGGCGCTGGTGCCAGTCGCGGCGATCAGCGAGCAGGGCTTGACGGCGAGTGTCGCGCGCTTCGGGCCGTCGAAGCACGTTTCGTATGCGATGTTCTCCGGCGGCGGACTCGCCTGGGCCGAGCGCGCGATGAAGGCCGGCCGCTTCACGCTGCAAGCAGCCGAGCCCGGAGAGCGCCCCGATCTCACCGGCCTGTCGTGCCGGTGGAACGATATTCCCGCAACGCACGGCCTGATCGTTTCGCTTCTGGTCGCGCCCGTGACCCACGGCGATCCTGCGTTCCGCTCGGTCATCGAAGCGCTGCTGGCCGACCTCGAGGGCAGCGCCGAGGTCGGGCGCCCCGTGCCCGACAAGGCGCCCGACGTCAGCTGGCCGCCGCCGGGCGCCGAGCTCGAGACGCGCATATCGCGCCGGCGCGGCGAGAGTCTCGTGCTGTGGCGTCTGCGCGTGCTGTTCAGGACGCTGCTGTCGTACACGGTCATGCGAACCGGCATGCGGGTCGGCGAATTCGACCCCGCGGTCTACCGGCGCGAAGTCGTCGAAAATTCGGACTTCCGCAAATACGACGACAATCTGCGCATGACGCTGGACTGCTCGCCGGCGGTCGCCGACCGGATCGAGCGGCGCCTCGAGCGCGCGCAGCGCGACAACATCGTGCGCTTCGGTCTGCATCGCCAGCCCGCCGCGCTCATGACCTGCATCGTCCCGTCGATCACCGAGAGCAATCACGTCCATTTCATCGACGGCGCCGCCGGCGGATACGCGCTCGCCGCGCAAAGGCTGCGCGCGCGGCAGTGACGGCGCGCCGGCCACGGAAGGGAGCGGGTCGGCCTAGTCGAGTTGCGCGCCGCGGCCGCGCAGGAAGCGCTTGACATCATCGAAGCTGACGGCGCCGGCGCGCTGCCGATCGATGTCGTCGAAGTGCTTGACGAGGTAGCCGAGTCCGGCGGCGCGTGCCTGATCGCGCGTTACCGTTCCGCTGCGGTCCACATCGGCCCGGTCGAATCCCGCCTTCAGTTTGCGCTCGACCTGGGCGCGCAGGGCGGCGCCCTGCGGCGCCGGGCTGCGCGGCGGCGTGCGCAGCTCCGGCGGCACCCAGGGATCGCGTATCGTCGTCTCGATGGTCGCGCGCGGGGACCGAGGGGTCGCGGCGGGGGCCGGCGCGGCAGCGCCTAACACGACCACGGCCAGCACGGCCCCGGCCAGCGCAAGCCCGCGGCGTGAGCACCGGCGCGCGGAAGCGCCGTCGCTGATCGAAACGGCGTCAGCAGCCATCAGGTCTCATGGTGCGGCTGTCGCACCGTGGTAGAACTGCGCCAGATCGGCTTTGGCCAGCGCGCGCGATCCGTCGTCGAGGTACGTCATGTGTCCACCGAGGTAGAAGCGCAGTTGCACGTTTGCTAGGGATCCGAGCCGGGCCAGATCGCGTTCCGTCTGGAAAAACGGCGTCACCAGATCGTGGTAGCCGTTGACCGACAGCACCTTCAACTGCGGATTCTGCGCCAGCGCCGCGGCCAGGTCCGGAATGGTGTCGGGCAGCGGACGCCCGTCGTGGGTAAAGGCCCA
>DATNAR010000124.1:0-10362 GCA_035607385.1 Casimicrobiaceae bacterium | reverse complement strand
CACCCGCCGGGCGATCCGACAGTGGCGGCGGCGCAATCTGATCTCATGTCCGGCTTGTCCGTGCGCGCACTTCCCGCCGTCTCCGGCATCGGCTTGCGCGCGCCGCACGTCGCGGAGGTCCGCGCGTCGCGGCCGCCAGTCGGCTGGCTCGAAGTGCATAGCGAAAACTATTTTGTCGACGGCGGCCCAGCGCTGGCGGCACTCGAGGCGATCCGCGCCGAGTATCCGCTGTCGTTGCACGGCGTCGGCCTTTCGCTGGGGTCGGCCGATCCGCTGGACATCGAGCACCTCGCGCGCCTGAAGCAGCTGGCCGCCCGGATCGAGCCGGCGGCTGTCTCCGAGCACCTGTGCTGGTCCCATGTCGACGGCCGCCATCTGAACGATCTGCTTCCGCTGCCGCTGACCGACGAGGCACTCGCGCTGATGTGCGATCGTGTCGATGCCGTGCAATCGGCGTTGGGCCGTCCGCTGCTGGTCGAGAACGTCTGTTCGTATCTGCGCTTCGCCGCAGACACGATCGCCGAATGGGACTTCGTCGCCGCCGTCGCGAAGCGGACCGGCTGCAAGCTGCTGCTCGACGTCAACAACGTATACGTCAATGCGGTCAATCACGGTTTCGACCCGCAGGAATATCTCGCGGCGATCCCGGGCGAAAGCGTCGCCGAGATCCACCTTGCCGGCCACGACGCCAGCGGGCCGTGCCTCGTCGACACCCACGGGTCGCGCGTCGCGCCGCCGGTCTGGACGCTGTACCGCGCTGCGATCGAGCGTTACGGGCCGAAGCCGACGCTGCTCGAATGGGACACCGACCTTCCGGCCCTCGACGTGCTGCTCGACGAAGCAGCGCAAGCCGAGGCGATCCTGGACGAATATCGCGATGCCGTCGCTGCTTGAGATTCAGCGCAGCATGGCTGCCGCGACGCTGTCCGGCGACGCCACCGCGCTCGCTGCGCTCTCCATCGTCGCCGGAACGATCAACCCCGCGGCGCGCGTGGACATCTACCGCAACAACGTGTTCGGCAATTACCGCAAGGCTCTGGCGGCCACGTTTCCGGTCGTCAGGCGGCTGGTCGGAGCGGCGTTTTTCAACGCCGCGGTCGACGCCTGTGTGCGAGCGCATCCGTCGACCCGCGGCGACGTCAATCGCTACTGCGGCGAGCTGCCGCGCTTCCTCGCCGATTACGCGCCCGCGCGAGGCCTCGGATACCTGCCTGACGTCGCGCGGCTCGAATGGGCGATCGATCAGGCGGCCATCGCAGCCGACGCGCCGCCATTCGATCTGGTCGCGCTGGCGGCGCTGCCCGAGGATGCGCATGCCGCGTTGCGATTTGTGTTGCATCCTTCGGCGCGGCTCGTCGAATCGGCTTATCCGATCCTGCGCATCTGGCAGGTCAATCAGCCGGCCTTCGAAGGTTCGGCCGGCGTCGATCTGGACGAGGGCAGCGACTCGTTGCTGGTCGCGCGTGGCGGGCGCGGCGTCGATATCGAGCGGCTCGAGCCCGGCGCCGCCGCCCTGCTCCGCGGCTTGGCCAGCGGCGAGCCTCTCGCCAGTGCCGCGCGCGTCGCCACCGCCGCCGAACCGTCGTTCGACCTGGCGGCCGCGCTGCGGACGTACGTCGGCAACCATGTGCTGGCCGGCTTCGTCGCACCGGAATCATCGATCGGCCAAAGGCCGCGATGAGCGGGCCCATGTCGCCGACGCTTTTCCGCCGGTTGGCGGCGCTGTATTGCGGATGCGCACGGCTGGTCGACCGCCTGCAGCCGCTGCTCGCACTCGGCTTGCGCCTTTATGTCGCGCGCGTGTTCCTTCTGTCGGGGCTCACCAAGATCCGCGACTGGAGCGTGACGCTGGCCTTGTTCGAGAACGAGTACCACGTCCCCGCGCTGTCGCCGCAGGTAGCGGCGGTGCTGGGCACCGCGACCGAGCTGTCGCTGCCCGTCCTGCTTGCGCTCGGATTGGGCACGCGCTTTGCCGCCGGCCTGCTGTTCGTTTTCAACATCGTCGCCGTCGTGTCCTACGCCGATCTGCCCGACATCGCCGTCAAGGATCACATCCTGTGGGGATTGATGCTGCTGGTGTTGTTCGTCCATGGCCCCGGCGCGCTTTCGGTCGATCGCCTGCTGTCCCGACGCATCGCCCGGGCCGCCTGACGGCCTGCGACAAGGCCGGGACAGCGGGACTCGCTTGCGCTCGCGAAGCTAGAATGGGCAGGTCGAGAGCGATGCGTGCGAAGGAGAGTCGTCGATGTTGCGCAAAAGCGTCCCCGCCCTGCTCTTCTGCTGCGCGGCCGCTCTGGCCCAGGCCCAGGAGATTACGGGTCTGGGCGGACTGCTCAAGAGCCAGCAGGGCGGCGACACGTTCACCTGGCAGATGGACTATCTGCGCACCCTTGGCGACTATGCGGCATTCAGCGCAGGATGGCTCAACGAAGGGCACGCCCCCGGTCATCACCGCGATGGCCCGCTCGCCCAGATCTGGTGGCGCACGACCTCGTTCGACCAGCGGCTGACGCTGGCGGCCGGGGTGGGCCCGTACGCGTACTTCGACACCGTTCCAACGACGACCGGCGATGGCTCGCACGACGACCACGGGATCGGCGTCATTGCCAGCACCGCGGCAAGCTGGCGCGTGGACGGACCGTGGTCTTTGCAACTGCGCTTCAATCACGTCCAGACCAGACACAGTGCCGATTCCAACGCGGTGCTGTTGGGCGTCACCTATCGTCTCGAGGGCGCTGCGACGCCTTCGGATTCGCCGGCGATCCGGTCGGGATCCGACAGCGAGGTCGATCTGCTGCTCGGCAGAACAATAGTCAACACGCTTGCCTCGGAGGATTCGTTCGCTGCGCAGCTCGAGTACCGGCGACGGCTCGGCCCGTACTGGGCGTGGAGCGTTGGCCTGCTTAACGAAGGCGACGCGCGAACGCAAAGGCGCAGCGGCGTAACGGCCGAATTCTGGGCGGGTCACGAGTTCCTCGACCGGCGCGTCACGGCCGCTATCGGAATCGGCCCCTATCTGGTCGCCGACATCCGGAGGAATCCTCAATTGGTCGAGGCTTCGCGCGAGCGTCTTGCCGGGATCCTCTCTCTTACTTTCGCCTATGCGCCGGTTCCGCAGTGGGCGATACGATGGACCTGGCATCGCATCTTTGCCGAGCGATCGCATGATTCCGATGTGCTGGTTCTCGGCGCCGGGTACCGCTTCTAGAAGCCGGCGCGGTGACGACAGCTGACCAGGAGACAGCGATGGCACAATCGTACGATGCGATCGTCATCGGCACCGGGCAGGCCGGTCCGCCTTTGGCCGTCCGTCTGGGGAATGCCGGTCACAAGACCGCGATCGTCGAGCGCAAGCTGATCGGCGGCACCTGCGTCAACGTCGGCTGCATCCCGACCAAGACGCTGATCGCGAGTGCCCGCGCCGCCCATGTCGCGCGGCGCGCCGCCGAGTTTGGTGTCGTGCTCGACGGAGCGGTTCGGGTCGACATGGCGCGGATCAAGGCGCGCAAGGATGCGATCGTCGCGCAATCGAACGCCAACGTCGCCAAATGGATCCGCGAAGCGCCGAACGTCACGCTGATCGAGGGCCACGCGCGCTTCGAAGGCCCGCGCAGCGTGCGGGTCGGCGACCGCCTGCTCGAAGCGCCGAAGATCTTCATCAACGTCGGCGGCCGCGCCGCCGTGCGCGGCATCGAGGGGCTCGCCGGCGTACCTTACTTGACCAACAGCAGCATGATGGACGTCGACTCTCTGCCCGAGCACCTCGTGATCGTCGGCGGCAGCTATATCGGACTCGAATTCGCGCAGATGTACCGCCGCTACGGCAGCGCCGTGACGGTCATCGAGATGGGCCCGCGGCTGATCGGGCGCGAAGACGAGGACGTTTCCGCCGCCATTCAGGCGATCCTGGAAGGGGAAGGCGTCAAATTCCGCCTGAACGCGACCTGCCTCGGTGCCGCACCTCGCGGCAACGGCGTATCGGTGCGGATAAGCTGCCGCGAAGAGCCGCGCTCAGTCGACGGCTCGCACCTGTTGCTCGCGATCGGCCGCGTGCCGAACACCGACGACCTGGGCCTCGACCTGGCCGGCGTGCGGACCGATGCGCGCGGCTATATCGAGGTCGACGAAGGATTGCAAACCAGCGTTCCGGGCATCTGGGCGATCGGCGACGTCAACGGGCGCGGGGCGTTCACTCACACCTCGTACAACGACTACGAGATCGTCGCCGCCAACCTGCTCGACGGCGAGCGGCGCCGGGTCAGCGATCGCATTCCGGCTTACGCGCTGTTCATCGACCCGCCGCTGGGGCGCGTCGGCATGACCGAGCGCGAGCTGCGCGCCACCGGACGGCGGGCGCTGAAGGCAACACGGATGATGTCGAGGGTCGGTCGCGCTCGCGAACGCAGCGAGACCCAGGGCTTCATGCAGGCGCTGGTCGATGCGGAGACGAAAAAAATCCTTGGCGCGGCGGTGCTGGGCATCGAAGGCGACGAGGCGATCCACTGCATTCTCGACCTGATGGCGGCCGGCGCGCCGTATACGGTGCTGCAGCACGCGATGCACATCCACCCGACGGTGTCGGAACTGCTGCCGACCTTGCTCGGCGATCTCAAGCCGCTGGAATGAAGGTTCCGCGGCGGAAAGGTTCGTGCGCTGCTAAGCGAGCCATCGGTCGAGCGTGATCGGCAGATTGCGTACGCGCTTTCCGGCGCGTGTGGCCCCGCCCTACATGATCACGCGATGTCCTCCCCAGCCGCGTTCGAGCATTGGGCATTGCTCGCATTCGAGCGTTCGGAGGCTGCAATAGCGGATGTCGCAGCCGACCTGCCGCCCTTCGAGGATCAATCTGACCCGATCGAGTTTTTCCGGGCCGCGACCCTTGATCAACAGCACATCGCCCGGAAGCAACAGCTGGCTCAGTGCCTGCGCGGCATCGTGCACCGTTCGTTCGGCGACGGTCACCGACGCCTTGGACATGCCCGCGCGTCGTGCCCCCGACCACACCGGCTCGAAGTCGTGATGAAAGACGACCAGATGCGAGGCAATGGCCGCGATGCGCTCGCCCAGCGCCTGATACATCGGCCGCTGGGCGCCGGGCGGCTCGGACACCGACCCGAGCAGCACGACACGGCGCGACGCCGGAACCTGGGCCAGAACGTCGAGCGCGCTGTGCACCGTTTCCAGCGTCGATTTGAAATCGTCGCGGAGGATGGTCACGCCGTTGCGAAGCAGCACCGGATCCATGCGGCCGGGCGTCGGCGCAAGCTCGCGCAGGCGCGCCAGCGTGGGATCCAGCGCATAGCCCTCGAGATGCGAAACCGCGATCGCGGCGAGGATCGGATAGACCATATGGCGGCCCAGCAAGCGCACCGCGACGTCGCGCTCCTGGCCGAACGCCGTCAGCCGGAAGCGGGATCCGCGCGGCCAGTCGAGCCGGACGTCGCCGGCCCGGACGTCGCATTGCGCGCCGAAGCCGAACGTGACGACGCGCGCGCGCGTTTTCTGCTTCATCCACATCACGTTGGGGTCGTCGCCGTTCAGCACCGCGGCGCCGGACGCCGGGAGCACCTGCAGCATCCAGGACTTTTCGGCGCGCGTCACCTCGAGCGTGCCGAGGCTGCGATGGTGCTCGCTGCCGATCGCGGTGATCACCGCGACATCCGGACCGACGGTGCGCGCGTACCCTTTCATCTGCCCGGGCTGCGAAATCCCGACTTCGATCACGGCGTGACGCTGTCCCGGCCGGATGCGCAACAGCGCAAGCGCGACCCAGAACCATGAATTGGACAGCATCGAGCCGTGCTCGGGAAGATCCAGCGCTGCGGCGATCGCGCGCGTGGTGGTCGACTTGCCGAACGAGCCTGTGACCGCGATGACTCGCGTGTGACGCGCCAGCGTGCGCCGGTACAAGCGCGCCAGCGGCGACATCAGAGGCCAGCTGCGGTAGGCGATGCCGTGCCGAACATGCATTCGGCCCACCGGCGTGCACAGCATGGCTGGCAGATCGCGGATGCGAAATCTCATGGCGGCACCTGCCGCCCCGACGCGCTGTGGCGGAAGAGGTCGTGCCAGATCTGCACGCAAAGCACGACCGACAGGATCTGGCCGAGGTTCTCGCCGCCGGCGCGATGCCGGCGCAGCAGCGCTTGCACCTTGTCGGGCTCGAAATAGCCGCTTTGGCGCAAAGCCGACGGCGACATGCGCTCTGCGGCGAACTCGGGCAGCGGGGCGCGCATCCATGTGTCCATCGGCACCTGGAGCCCGCGTTTTTTGCGATGGACGATGTCGGGCGGCAGCACGCTTGCCATCGCGCGCCGCAGAACATGCTTTTCGCGCAGCCACTTCATTTTCACCCGTGGCGGAATTCGCGCGCAGTATTCGACCAGCTCGTGATCGAGGAAAGGCACGCGGGCCTCGACCGAATACGCCATCGACGCGCGATCGAGGCCGAGCACGACGCCATCGCCCATCCGGTGCTTCAGGTCGAAGTACTGCATGCGCGCGAACGGATGCCAGGTCTCGAAGCCTGCCGGCGGCGGTGCCGCATCCGCCGTACCATCGCCTCGCCGCGCGAGCTCGGTGACGATGTCCGGCGCCAGGACTTCGCTGCCATCGGAGCGCCCGCGCAAGTGCGTGATGCTGCGCGAAAAGCGCTCGAAGTTCATTTCGCGCGGACCCGCGATCGTCGCTGCCGCGCCCGGCCATCGTCGGTCGATCAGGGGAATGCCGGCGATCATGCGGCGCACCGGCTGCGGCAGCAGGAATGCCGGATCGAGCAGGCGCATCGTCGGATACCAAGGATACCCGCCGAGAATCTCGTCCGAGCCCTCGCCGGTCAGCACGACCTTGACGTGCGCTGCCGTCGCTTGCGCAACCATCAGCCGCCCGATCTCGACGCCGCCCAGCAGCGTATCCTCGGCGTGCCAGATCGCTTTGGGCAGCCGCTGCATGTCCGCGTGGCGGCAGACGATCCGGTGCCCGGCAAGGCCGTATTCCGGATAGTCGTCGAGTCCTTTCTGATCGCGCAATTCGTCGAATGCCGGATCCTCGAAGCGCAAGGTGAAGGTTTGCACCGGCGGCGCCACCAGGCGCGCCATCAGCGCCGTGACGGCGCTCGAATCGATGCCGGCGCTGAGCCACGCGCCCAGCGGCACGTCGCTGCGCAGATGCAAGCCGACGCTTTCGATCAGCTTGTCGCGCAGCCCATCGGCCCAGTCCTGCGCGGTCACGCGCCGGTCGTAACCGTCGCGCGCGGGAAACATCACCTCCCAGTACTGGCGGATGTCGACGCGTCCCTCGCTCCAGGTCAGCGTGTGTCCGGCCGGCAGGCGGCGGATTCCGGTGACGATCGTGCGGGGCGCGATGATGCGGCCGTACGACAGCAGCTGGCCCAGCGCCTGGAGATCGGGATTCGGTTCGACGGCGCCGGACGCGAGGATCGCTTTCTGCTCCGAACCGAAAAAGAGGCCGTCGGCGGTGATCGCGTAGTGCAGGGGCTTGATGCCCAGCCGGTCGCGCGCGAGTATCAGCCGCTGCCGGCGCGCGTCCCACAGCGCCAGACCGAACATGCCGCGCAGATGCGAAACGAAATCGGGGCCGTGGTCCTCGTACAGATGCACGATCACCTCGACGTCCGATGCGGTCGCAAAGCGGTGCCCCGCCGCGACCAGCCGTTGTCGAAGCTCGACATGATTGTAGATCTCGCCGTTACAGATGACGGTGACCGAGCCGTCCTCGTTCGAGATCGGTTGGTCGCCCGTTTTCAGGTCGACGATGCTCAGGCGGCGAAAGCCCAGCCCTATGCCCGGGCCGGCCAGAAACCCTTCGCTGTCCGGACCGCGATGCCGCAGCGAGTCGGACATGCGCTTGAGCGTTGCCATGCTCGCCGGCCGCTTCGCGTCCGACCAGGCGATGCCGCAAATGCCGCACATCGTGTGCCTCGGGCCGCGGCCGTCAGCGCCGCCCGCGCGGCGGTGGCATGATAAACACGCGCTGCCAGGGACCGAGCCTGATTCGCCCGATTATCCCGTAAGCGCGAAAGCCGCCCTTGCCGTCGTCCCGCAGTGACGACGCGTTCTCCGGCAGTACGGCGCCGGTCGCGCGCCGCAGCCCGGCGCGCTGCAGATGCCTCAAATGATGCGTGCGCACCGCGTTGGCGATGCCGTGACCGCGATAGGCCGGCAGCGTGAACTTGTCGTAGATGTGGGCTTCATCCGGCGCCACATCGATCCGGCATCCGAGGAACGGCACCCAGACCGGCTGCACCGCGACCCACGCGGCGGCGACGATGCGGCCTTGGTGCCGGGCGACAAAGCACATATCGCCCGAGCGCAGGCGGCTGGCGATTTCACGGCGGGTGCTGCCGGGGCGAAAGACCAGATAGTCGTCGACCTCGTCGTGCGCGAGCATCGCGACAGCGACCGGCAAGCCCGGCGTGGCGTCGGCGATCGGCTGATCCAGCGCGCGCTCCAGCAGCAGCAGGCGGCGATAGCCTAAAAGGCCAAGCAGCTTGAACCCGAAGCTTCTCAGCCCTTCGTCACGCAAGGTCAGCAGCGCACGACGAACGACGTTGCCGGTCGGATACGCCGAGCGCGCCAGCGCACCGACGGTCTCGCTTGCGAGCGGACGAGGCCGGTCCTGTTCGTTCGACGTCATGGCTTGCGCGCGTCGATGCCGACGAAATAGCCGGTCAGATACCGCGTCGGCCAGCGCGCCAGTCGCTCCCATCGAGCTGCGCTGCGCAAAAACCGAGCCTTTGCCGCCGGCGTTTCGCGGCGCTCGCAGCGCCGCGCGAGCGCGACCGCAAGCGCGCGCGGACAATGCAGCATCGCGACCGTCTGCAGCACGTCGAACCCGGCATCCTCGAGCATGCGGCGCAGGCGTCCGGGGCCGGCGGTCGCGCCGACCGGGTAGGCGACGAGCTTCAACCGGTGCAGCAGGCGATAAGGCAGGGCATTGCGCAGCGCGACCGCAGGATTGGCGAGATTGTCCATCGTGAGTAACAGGCGCCCACCCGGCCGCAGTATGCGATGAAAACCGCGCAGCGATGACCGTATTTCGTCCCGGGTGTCGAAGTGATCGAGTGTGGAATTCGACACGACGACATCGAAGCTGTCGCTGGCGAACGGCAAGCGCCGCACGTCGGCCGCCGCCGCCAGCAGCGCCGGGTAGCGCACCCTTGCCGCGGTGAGCACCGTGGCCGCGACATCGATTGCCGCCACACGCCGGGCATGCGCCGACAACAGCGGGTACAAGCCGACTCCCATCGCCTCGTCGAACAGATCCGTCTTGAGCAGGTTGGCGCAGGGTTCCGACGGCAGCCAGCGCGCGAACAACGCGGTATTGATCGCATCGCTGTGCAGGCGCCATAGCGCCCCGGCAGGCCCGCCGAGCAGCGGCTCGAGCGCGCTATCCCAGCGCCGTGATGCGGCATCGCCGGACCGGATGTCGTTGTCCTTCATCGTCGCGCCTGCGTCAGGCTCGATCGATCGATTGATCGCGCGGGCCATGGCGACTAGACTGCGCATGGTCGAACGCGCGAGATTCGCCGCGATGCAGGCCCCGCGGGTCAGCGCGACCAAGTATAGTGCTCGCGCGGCGAAAGCAAGCCGCCGGCGCGATATCGCACAGCCGGTCGAGGCGCCGGACGGGGGAAAGGCACTGAACGCAGCGACCGAAAGCACGAGCCCGGCGGCGCTCGCCGTCACCGTCGTCATGCCCGTCTACAACGGAGGCACCACGCTGCGGCAGAGCCTCGAGCCTCTGCTCGCGATGCGGCGCAGGGGCGAGATCGCTCAAATCATCGTCGTCGACGACGGCTCGACCGATGCCAGCGCGGCGATCGCCGCAGCCGCAGCCGTCACCGTGCTCGAATCCGGCGGCCGCTTGGGACCCGGTGGCGCGCGCAATGTCGGCGCCGCCGCTGCGGCCGGCGACGTCCTGTGGTTTGTCGATGCCGACGTTGTCGTTCACGCCGACGGCGCACGCGTGCTGGTCGAGGCGCTGCGGCGGACCGGCGCGGCCGCGGTCTTCGGGACCTATGACGATGCCCCTCCAGCGCCCAATTTCTTCTCGCAGTACAAGAATCTCGTCCACCGCTACCACCATGTCCGCGCCGGAGGCGACATCGACACATTCTGGGCCGGGTGCGGGGCGATAGCGAGCAAGGCTTTCGCAGACGCCGGCGGATTCGACGCCGCCAGGTATCCGCATTCGTCGATCGAGGACATCGAGCTCGGGTTGCGCCTGCGGCAGCGCGGGCTTCGCATCCACCTCGAGCCGGCGCTGCTGGCGACCCACCTCAAGGTCTGGCACCTGGCCAATCTGCTGCACACCGAGGTCTACCGTCGCGCGATCCCGTGG
>DATNAR010000106.1:0-3775 GCA_035607385.1 Casimicrobiaceae bacterium | reverse complement strand
GACCCGCGCGCCGCGGCAGCGGTGGCCGAGGCTGGTGTGCACCGCATAGGCGAAATCGACCGGCGTCGCGCCGCGCGGCAGGTCGACCACCTTGCCCTGCGGCGTCAGCACGTAGATCGTGTCGGTGAACAGCGTCGATTTGAACTGCTGCAGCCATTCGCCGGCATCGGCGACCGCGTCCTTCCAGTCGAGCACCTGGCGCAGCCACGCGATCTTCTCGTCGTAGCCGGGATCGCGCTGCGCGCCGCCGCCTTCCTTGTAGCGCCAGTGCGAGGCGACGCCGTATTCCGAATGCCGGTGCATGTCGTGCGTGCGGATCTGCACTTCCAGCGGCTTGCCGTCGGGGCCGATGACGGCAGTGTGCAGCGAGCGGTAACGGTTGGCTTTCGGCTTGGCGATGTAGTCGTCGAATTCCTGCGGCAGCGGTGTCCACAGGTTGTGCACGACGCCGAGCGCCGTGTAGCAGTCCTTGACGTCGTCGACCAGCACGCGCACCGCGCGGATGTCGTACAGCGCGTCGATGCCGACGCGCTTGCGGCGCATCTTGTTCCAGATGCTGGTGATGTGCTTGGGGCGGCCGGTGACCTCGGCCTTGACGCCGGCGACGGCGAGCTCGCGCCTGATTTCCGCCACCGCCTGGTCGATGTAGCGCTGGCGATCGATGCGGCGCTCGTCGAGCGCGGCGACGATCCGCCGGTAGGCGTCGGGCTCGAGCGCGCGCAGCGCCAGATCCTCGAGCTCCCACTTCAACTGCCAGACGCCGAGCCGGTTGGCCAGCGGCGCGAACAAGTCCTGGGTTTCGCGCGCCTGCGCGCTGCGATGCGACTCGCGCGCCCCCGCCGGAACGCGCGGGTCGGAAGGGTCGAGCGGCGCGGAGACCCAATAGCGCATCGCCTGCGTGCGCTCGGCGAGCTTCACCAGCACGACGCGGATGTCCCCGACCATCGCCAGCAGCATCTTGCGCAGATTTTCGGCCTGATCGCCGCGCGCTTCCTTGCGCGCGCCGCCCTCGCCTGCAGGCGCGGCCCGGATCGCGCCCATGCGCGCGACACCGATGACGAGCTGCGCGACTTCGTCGCCGACCTCCGCGGCGAACGCCTGCTCGTCGAAGCCGGCGCTGTCCGGAATCCCGATCAGCAAAGCCGCGCGCACCGATTCGGCATCGAGCTTGAGCTCCGCGACGATCGCCGCCGTGCCGGTGGCGCGCGCGAGCCAGCGCTCGCCTTCGGACGTGAGCGCATCGCCGTAGCGTTTCCGCGCAAGCTCGAACGTCGCTTCGATCGCCGCGCGCTCGGCCGCGCTGTAGGCGGTTGCCGCTTGCGCTAGGCGCGCCGCGTAGATGTCGTCGGACGCGGCTTGCGGCGCAGGACTGACGAGCGCAACCATCGGTCGATTATACCGGCGCGTGAACGGCGTCTTAGCGAGAGATGTGCTGAGCTTAGCAGCGTCGGCGATGTGCGATCTCCGCCGGCGGACGAACCGGGCCCGGGTCGGGCCGTCCCTCGAACTAGCCCGACGCCACCGCGCTTGCGACCGCGTCGGCGATGCCGCGAGCGCAGCGGTCGGCGGCGGCGGCTTCGCGCGCCTCGACCATCACGCGCAGCACCGGCTCGGTGCCCGAAGGCCGCAGCAGCACGCGACCCGACCCGTCGAGGCTCGCCATCGCTTCGCGCTCGGCGCGCCGGATCGGCTCGCTGCCGCGCCAGTCGAAGCCGCGGCGGATCGGCACGTTGATCAGCCGCTGCGGAAACAGCGGCGCGTCGGCAGTCGCGGCGGCAAGTGTGGTCTGCTGCTCGCGCAGCGCGCGGATCACCGCCAGCGCCGCGACGATCGCGTCGCCGGTCGTGTGCTTGTCGAGGCAGATGATGTGTCCGGAGTTCTCGCCGCCGAGCAGCCAACCCTTGTCCTGCATCATTTCCAGCACGTAGCGGTCGCCGACGGCGCTGCGCTGCAGCGGAATGCCGCGGCGGTCGAGCGCCTGCTCGAAGCCGAGGTTGCTCATCAGCGTGCCGACGACGCCGCCGGCGGTGGCACCGCGCCGCCAGTAGTCGAGCGCGATCACGTAAAGCAATTGGTCACCGTCGTAGATGCGCCCTTCGGCGTCGACCATCATCAGGCGATCGCCGTCGCCGTCGAGCGCCACGCCCAGATCGGCCCCGTGCTCGAGCACCTTTGCCTGCAGGTGCTTCGGATGCGTCGCACCGACGCCCGCGTTGATGTTGATGCCGTCCGGCTCGTTGCCCACCGCGACGACCTCGGCGCCGAGCTCGTGGAAAACCGGCGGCGCGACGTGGTAGCCCGCGCCGTGCGCGCAGTCGACGACGATCTTCAAGCCCTTGAGGTCGAGATCGTTCGGGAACGTGCCCTTGCAGAATTCGATGTAGCGTCCGGGTGCGTCGCTCAAGCGCCGCGCCTTGCCGAGCTTGGCCGATTCGACGCAGGTAATCGGGCCGTCGATGCCCTGCTCGATCGCGTGCTCGACCGCGTCGGGCAGCTTGGTGCCGCCGGCGGAGAAGAACTTGATGCCGTTATCCTCGAACGGATTGTGCGACGCGCTGATGACGATGCCGGCCGACAGGCGCAGCGCGCGCGTCAGATAGGCGACGGCGGGCGTGGGCAGCGGTCCCGACAGATAGACGTCGACGCCGGCGGCCGACAGTCCCGCCTCGAGCGCCGCCTCGAGCAGGTAGCCGGAGATGCGCGTGTCCTTGCCGATCAGCACCGCCGGCGTCGTGCCGGGGCGCGCCGCCGATTCGGCCGCGAACACGCGGCCCGCCGCGTAACCGAGCCGCAGCACGAGCTCCGGCGTGATCGGCGAATCGCCGACCCGGCCGCGGACGCCGTCGGTGCCGAAATAGTTCTTGGTCATGGTCGAAGGCTCATCGCGTTTCCAGTGCGCGAATTATGAACTCAGGCGCGCCCGCCTGCGCTGCCGGGATGCTGGCCGGTCTCCATCGCCTGCCAGACGTTGAGCGCGTCGACCGTTTCGCGCACGTCGTGCACGCGCACCAGCGACGCGCCTCGGGCGACCGCCGCGAGCGCCGCCGCCAGGCTGCCCGCGCCCCGCTCCTCGACCGGGCGTCCGGTCAGCGTGCCTATCGTCGACTTGCGCGACAGCCCCGCGACGACCGGGTAGCCGAGCGCGACGATCTCGGGCAGGCGCCGCAACAGCTCCAGATTGTGGGCCAGCGTCTTGCCGAAACCGAAGCCAGGATCGATGGCGATGCGGCCGCGCGCGATGCCCGCCTGCTCACAAGCCTGCGCGCGCTCGGAGAGAAACGCGGCCACGACGGCGACGACGTCGTCCTCATATGCCGCGTTCTTCTGCATCGTCAGCGGCTCGCCCTGCATGTGCATCAGGCAGACGGCGACACCGCTTTTCGCGACGGCGTCCAGCGCACCGTCGGCGCGCAGCGCACCGATGTCGTTGACCATCGACGCGCCGGCGGCGATCGCCGCACGCATCACCGCGGGCTTGCGCGTATCGACCGACAGCGGCACGCCGCGCGCGTCGCAATCGGCGCGCAAGGCCTCGAACAGTGGCAGCACGCGATCGAGCTCTTCGGCCTCCGCGGTCGGCTTAGCACCCGGACGCGTCGATTCGCCGCCGATGTCGATGATCGCCGCGCCGTCATCGAGCATCCGGTGGGCGTGGTCCAGCGCGCGCTGGCGGTCGGCGTAGCGGCCGCCGTCGAAAAAGGAGTCGGGCGTGACGTTGAGCACGCCCATGACGCGCGGCCGGTCGAGCGCGACCCGATGGCGGCCGCAGATCAGA
>DATNAR010000103.1:0-4860 GCA_035607385.1 Casimicrobiaceae bacterium | reverse complement strand
AAGCCCCGCATACAGCGTAGCCTCGTCCAGGCGCCAAGCGAAGCCGCGCTCTTGCGCGCCGGGCGATTGACGCGGGGCGAACCGCACGCGACACTGTCGCGAACGCTAAATTCGGGCGCCGTCGCGCAAAAACCAGCGCGCGCTCGTCAGGACGTGATCAGGAGGAAACCGGCATGAAGCACCGAATGTTTTGCAATGCAGTCGCAGCGCTGCTGATGGCATTGACCGTGCCGATGGCGCATGCGGATGAGACGCTGCGCGTGGCGGCGGGCCAGCGCGGCAACTGGGACACGACGATCGCCGAGATCGGCCAGCGCGGCGGCATATTCAAGAAGCATGGGCTGAGCCTGGAGATCCTGTACACGCAGGGCGCCGGCGAAACGCAGCAGGCGGTGATTTCAGGCAGCGTCGAGATCGGCGTCGCGCCGGGCGTGATGGGCGTGCTGTCCGCTTTCTCCAAGGGCGCGCCGGTGCGCGTCATCGGTGCCGAAACGACCGGCGCGTCAGATCTGTTCTGGTATGTGCCTTCCAGTTCACCGATCAAATCGCTCAAGGACACCGATGGCAAGACGATTGCCTACTCGACCAATGGCTCGTCGACGCACGGCATCGTCACTGCTTTTATGAAGCAGTACGACCTGAAAGCGAGGCCGACGGCGACCGGCGGGCCGGCGCCGACGCTCACGCAGGTCATGTCGAATCAGATCGATGTCGGCTGGTCGGCACCCCCGTTCGGCCTGCAACAGCTCGACGAGGGCAAGATCCGCATCATCGCAACCGGCAACGACGCGGCGATTTTCAAGGGGCAAACCGTTCGCCTGCTGATCACGAACGTGCAGACGCTGCAGCAGCGCAAACCGGTCGTCGAGCGGTTCATGAAAGCCTATCGCGAGACGATCGATTGGCTGTATTCGGACGATCCCGCCGCGCTCAAGACCTACGCCGACTTCGTCGGTATTTCGGTCGCCACCGCCAAGCGGACCCGCGACGGCTTCTTCCCCAAGTCGGCCGTCGATCCGGACAAGATCACCGGGCTGGACCAGATCGTGCAGGACGCCGTCGTCCTCAAGTTCACGGCCGCACCGCTGACCAAGGAGCAGCTTGCCGAGCTGATCCAGATCCCGCCGCGGCAATAGGAGCGGGACCGGCCTGACGACCATGGGCGCGGCATCGGGTACGCGGGCGCTCGACGTCGAGCATATCAGCAAGCGCTACGCCAGCGCCGGGGGGCCGGTCACCGCGGTCGACGACATGTCGTTCGACGTCGGCCCCGGCGAATTCGTCTCCATCATCGGCCCGTCGGGTTGCGGTAAGTCGACGTTGTTCAACATCATCGGCGGCCTGATCGGCGACTATGAAGGACGCGTCGCCGTCGCCGGCGCGACGATATCGGGCACGCACCCCGCGATCGGCATGGTGTTCCAGGAAGAGTCGACGTTTCCCTGGCGCACCGTCGTCGACAATGTGGCGTTTCCGCTCGAGCTGTCGGGCGTCCCCAAACGCGAGCGGCTCGAACGGGCCGAATCCTTTGTATCGCTGGTCGGCTTGCACGGCTTCGGGCATCGCTATCCGGCCGAGTTGTCCGGCGGAATGCGGCAAAGGGTCGCGATCGCTCGGACGCTGGCGTCCGAACCGCGCATCCTGCTCATGGACGAGCCGTTTGCCGCGCTGGACGAGCAGACGCGACTCTTGCTCGGCGACAAGGTGCTGCAGATCCAGCAGCAGCTTCGTCAGACGACGTTGCTGATCACGCACAACCTCACCGAGGCCGTACAGCTTTCCGACCGCGTGCTGGTCATGACCTATCGGCCGGGGCGTCTCAAGCGCGTGGTGTCCATCGAACTGCCGCGTCCGCGCGACTCCGAAGTCGTCAGCAGCGCGGCCTTCGGCCGCTATGTCGCCGAAATCTGGCAGGATCTGCGCGAAGAGGCAAGCCGCGGCATCCAAGAGGATGAATCGCGCGTGCTCCAGCGCGGCAGGGGAAAATGAGCGAAGTGAGGCAAACGAGCCGGCGTGCCACTCTGCCGGCGCGGCTCGGTCCGCGGACCGTCGGCCTGGCGACGGCGATCGGCGTGATCGCGCTGATCGAAATTCTTATCCGGATCGGCATCATCAATCGTTTCATCGTGCCGCTGCCGTCGCAGATCGTCGGCGCGTTGCCGCGCATCATCGCCGAGGAAAACGTGCTGCACCGCTTCGCGCAGACAATGGAGGAGCTCTTGTGGGCGAGCCTGCTGCTCGCGCTGACCGGGATAGCGCTCGGTGCCCTGCTCTACCGCTTCCGGCTGCTGCGCGCCGCGTGCGAGACCTGGGTCGCCGCGCTCGCGGCGGCGCCTATCGTCCTGATGTATCCGCTGTTCCTGGTGATATTCGGTCGCAGCGCGACGACAATCATCATGATCGGCTTCGCCGCCGGGCTCGCGCCGGTGATACTCAAGACGCTGGAGGGCCTCACGAGGACGCGGCAGGTGCTTATCGACGTCGGTAGAAGCTTCCGGCTCACGCCGGCGCAGGAGTTCCGCAAGATCCTGCTGCCGGCGGCCTTGCCATCGATCTTCGTCGGTCTCCGGCTGGGCCTGATCTTCGCGATGATCAATATCGTCGGTGTGGAGTTCCTGATCAATTTCGGCGGCCTCGGCCAACTGATCAACGAGCTGGCCGAGCGCTACGATCTGCCGGCAACCTACGGTGCGATCTGCTTCGTCATCCTCGCGAGCATCGTGTTCTTCGACATCACCGGAAGGCTGGAGCGTTGGCTGCGGCCGAACGAGTGAGGCGCAGCTCCGGGACGTCGTCCTGGCGAGCCGTTGCGCTGCTGCGGATCGCGATCATCGCGACGGTCGCACTGGCCTGGGAGATGCTCGCAGCATCGGGACTCCTGTTCCGCGACGTCGTGCCCTCCTTGGGCGTGATCGGAAGCGCGGTGGTGCGGCTGCTGGGCGACGAAGGCTTTTACCGCAATTTGCTGATCACCGTCGGCGAGATCGCGGCGGCGCTCGCGATCGGCGGGCTTGCCGGCGTGGGCGTGGGCATCCTGCTCGGCGCGAATCGCTTCCTGTCGCGCGCGTACGAGTCGCTGATCTACTACCTCGGACCGACGCCCAAGATCATCTTCTTCCCGGTCCTGATCATGTGGTTCGGTGTCGGATCCGGATCCAAGATCGCGATGGGCGTGCTGTCGTGCTTTTTCCCCATCGCGATCAGCGCCGCCGCCGGCATGCGGCAGATCGATCCGACCCTGATCCGCGTCGGGCAGAGCTTCCGGGCCTCGATCGGGCAGATGATCGGCAAAGTCTACCTGCCGGCGATGCGCGAGCCCATCGTCAACGGCGTCCGGCTGGGCCTCGGGGTGGCGATCATCGGAACGCTGCTCGCGGAGACGAAATTGTCGAATCGCGGCATCGGCTACCTCATCATCCAGGCCTACGCGACCTTCGACATGCCGCGTATGTACGCCCTGCTGATCGTCCTGTTCACGCTTGCTATCGGCGCCAATGCGATGCTCGGGGGCCTCGCCCGGACGAGCTCCCTCGTGCCGGTGTCCGCGTCGACGCGGATGCCGGTACAATGAATCCTGCCACGGCAGGACGAGCGCGCCCGGGTGGTGAAACTGGTAGACACAGCGGACTTAAAATCCGCCGATGCCTAAAACGCGTCGTGCCGGTTCGAGTCCGGCCCTGGGCACCAAAACGGCAGGCGTAAAGCGCGCGGATCGGCTCGAAGCGCTGCTGTCCGGGCACTAATTTTGGTCGTCGTCCATCGACGACACTTCCCCTCAGCGCGGTATTGCTCTAAACTCCGGTTCGGTTCAGTGCCGCACGATGGCAGGTACTGGGAGGTGCCTGCGATAGGAGAGGTCATTGGTATTACCGGCAAGAAAGCAACTGGTCGAAGAAGGACTCGGCGGCGACACCATCGCTTCCATCGCACAAACTCCAGTACCGATCCACCTCTGCGTCGAAGATCCGGACGCCCGGCAACTGCAACGGGAAGCGGCGGGCAAGCGGTTCAAGCTGCGCCTGGCCGACACCGACGACAGACGAAACTCCGCCAATTGCCTCGTCCAGCGCCGCTATGCCTGGCGCAACTACAAGCTCGGCGAGACCCGAAGCAACGATCCGAACCGTATCGCGCTCGCGGCGCACGGCCATAACGGCATCGTAGGGACCGTCTCGGTCGGGCTCGACGTGGGCGCGGGCTTGTTCGTCGACGACTTGTACCCGGACGAAGCCAACGCCCTGCGCCGCGACGGCAAACGGCTGTGCGAATTCACCAAGCTGGCGATCGACAACGACGTCCGGTCGCGACCGCTGCTGGCCGCGCTGTTCCACCTCGCGTTCATCTATGCAAGGCGGATGTACTATTGCACCGATCTGCTGATCGAGGTCAATCCGCGCCACGTAAGCTTCTACCGGCGCATGCTCGGCTTCCAGCAACTCGGCCTGCAACGCTTCAATGCCCGGGTCGCGGCACCCGCCGTCCTGATGGGGCTGTGTCTCGCCCACGCGGAATCGCAGATCCAGCATTACGGCGGACACCCGCAGCTCTACGCGACGGTGCGATCGCTATACCCCTACGCCTTCTCGCGGCACGAAGAAGCGGGGATCGAGCAACGATTGCGCAGCCTCGGCTGACCGCGCCCGGGTCCGCCGGACACCTGTACCAGCCGGCCTCCTTCGCACAAGAACGGCCCGCATCGGCGGGCCGTTTCCTTTTTCATCCCGGCCGCGAAAGCAGCCGGCCAGGCCGTTTTTCCTCGCTAGTCACACGTTTGCCCGCAATGCATCGACGACGGGCATGCGCGAAACGCGCATCGCCGGCAAAACTGCGGCGAGGAGCGTCGCCGCGAACCCGACCGCA
>DATNAR010000049.1:0-14905 GCA_035607385.1 Casimicrobiaceae bacterium | reverse complement strand
ATGCCCGCCGCGCACCGCCATCATCAGCGCCGTCGTCCCGTTCGGCGACGCGGCATTCACGTTGGCCCCGGCATCGATCAGATAACGAGCGACGTCGGCGTGTCCGCCGGTCGCCGCATAGATCAGCGGCGTCCATCCGGGATGATTGATCTCGGCGCCGCGCGCGCGGAGCTTCTTCACGATCGCCAGATGGCCGCCTATCGCGGCGACCATGATCGCGCTGTCCCCGTACGGATTTCTGATGTTGACCTTCGCGCCCGCGGCGAGCAGCGCATCGAGCGTCGGCTCGAAGCCCGATCGGGCCGCGATCAGCAGTACCGGGTTACCACCGGCATCGACGGTGTTCGGATCGACGCCGCGCGCGAGCATCGCCGCGACCTCGCCGGAGCGGTCAATCGTGACCGACTGGATGAAGCGCTCGTAGAGCGCCTGCGCCACCGCCGGCGCTGCCAGGAACCCCAGCAGGAGCAGCGTCAGGATCCGCAGCGCGACGATGCCGCCGCTACGCGGCATCGGTGCTAGCCCGGATCAGACGGAAGAAATTGGCCGATGTCGCGCCGGCGATCACTTCGACCGGCACGTCGCGCAGCCGCGCGATCTCCTCCGCGACGTACCGCACATAGGCGGGCTGGTTCAGCTTGCCTCGGTGCGGCACCGGCGCCAGATAGGGCGAATCGGTTTCGATCAGCATGCGGTCCAGAGGTACGCGCCGCGCCACCTCCTTGAGCGCAACCGCGTTCTTGAAGGTGACGATGCCGGAAAACGAAATATGAAATCCCAGTTCGAGCGCGCCCTGCGCGACGTCCCAGGTCTCGGTGAAGCAATGCATGACACCGCCGACGTCGCCGGCGCGCTCGTCGCGCATGATGCCGAGCGTGTCCGCCGCGGCCGACCGTGTGTGGACCACGAGCGGCTTATCGCACGACCGCGCCGCGCGGATATGCGTGCGAAACCGCTGCCGCTGCCATTCGAGATCGCCGGTGGCGCGGTAATAGTCGAGACCGGTCTCGCCGATCGCGGCCACCTTCGGGCGCGCGGCGAGCTCGATCAGCTGCTCGACCGAAGGCTCGGGTGTGTCCTCGTAGTCGGGATGCACGCCGACGCTCGCATACACGTTGGCATGCTGGTCGGCCAGCGCGAGCACTTGCGGAAGATCGGGCAGGTTGACGCCGATGCACATCGCGTGGGTCACGCGATTGCGGGCCATCGCTTCGAATACCGCCGGCAGGTCGGCCGCCAGCTCGGGAAAATTGATGTGGCAGTGCGAATCGACGAACACGACTACATCGTGTGCGTCGGGCGATTCGAGGCCAGCGTCTCGCCTAGCAGCCTTTCGATCGTCGCGCGCGCCGACGCGCCGGTCTCATCCGGAGTGAACTGGACACCGATCCCCTGCGTCCGGTTGCCCTGCACGCCTTCGGGCGTGATCCACACCACCCGGCCCTGCACCGCAATGCGTTGCGGATCGTCCATCAGCGACAGCAGCATGAAGACTTCCTCGCCGAGCTGGTAGGCCCGGCTGGTCGGAATGAATATGCCGCCACCCTTGAGAAAGGGCATGTACGCTGCGTACAGCGCCGCCTTTTCGCGAATATTGAGCGAAAGTACGCCGGGCCGGTTGAGCATTGCCCGTGTTGCCGTGTTGGGAGAGCGGTCCGCCGCCATGGGTTCCGAGTTCAGTTTGATCGTTGATCCGCCGCGACCGCGCCGCGGCGATGAATGTTGGCTGAGCCGTCGCTGCGCCTCAGCCGGACCGGCTGCGCGCGAACAGATCGCGATATTCGATCAGCAGCGCCTCCGCGACCAGCCGCGGCTGCAACGGATGCGCCAGCAACGCTCGTTGCTGCAACAGCGACTGATAATAGCGGAACAGCGGAACGCGCGCCACACGCGGCGCCAGCGCCGCCAGCGCGTCGCGAGCCTGCGGGTGGAAGCGCGGCGATCCGCCGCTGAGCACCGACGCAAGATCGGCCGTCCACGTCAGCAGCCAATACACCGCCGCGGCGAGCAGCGGCTTGCGTTCGTCCTTTCCCGCCGCGTCGAGGCGGGCGCCGATCGCGACCGGCGACAGGCGCTCCGGCCTCGCCAGCTCGGCCAGCAGACTGGCGCACTCCCGCTGCAGCATTGGATCGGCGAGCTCGAGCGCGAGCAGAGGCGCCCCGCCCGCCTGTGCCAGTACCCGATCGGCATCGGCGACGCCTTGCGCCTGCAGCCACGCGACCGCCGCTGCGACGTCCGGCTCCGGTACCGGCAGCCGCTGGCAGCGGCTGGCGATCGTCGCCGGCAGGCGCGCGCTCTGATGGCTGACCAGCATCAAATAAGTATCCGCCGGAGGCTCCTCGAGCGTCTTGAGCAAGGCGTTGGCGGCGGCGGCATTCATCGCTTCAGCCGGTGCGATCACCGCGACCTTGGCGCGATGCCGGTGGGTCGACAATTGGGTAAATGCGGTGAGCTCGCGAATGCGATCGACGGTGATGGTGTCGACGACGGTGACGTTCCCTTCCTCGTCGGTAAGCAGCGGCTCGATCAGCCGCAAATCCGGATGCGCGCCGGCAGCCGCGTAGACGCAGCTGGGACAAACACCGCACGCGTCGCCGTCGGCGCGGGGGGCTTCGCACAGCAGTGCGCGCGCAAAGTGCAAGGCCAAGGCGCGCTTGCCCAATCCGCGCCTTCCGGCGACCAGCAAGGCTTGCGGCCATTGCGACCGCTGGCGCAGTGTCGCGGTGGCAAGATCGCGATGCCATGGCAGCAGCGCTGGCGCCGCGACCGATGGTGGCGGTGCCGATTCGCTCACAGGACGGCGACCAATGCGGCCAGATCGGCACGGACATCCGCCTGCGGCCGCGTGCTGTCGATGACGCGAAAGCGCGACGGCTCGGCCGCGGCGCGGGTCAGGTAAGTCGCGCGAACGCGCTCGAAGAACCCGGGCTGCTGCCGCTCGAATTTGTCCAACGGCCGGCCGTCGGCGAGCCGCTCCCGTCCGACCTCGACCGGCACGTCGAACAGCAGCGTCAAGTCCGGGCGGAAGTCGCCCAGCGTCAGTCGCTCCAGCGTGGCGATGCGTTCGGCAGCCACGCCGTGACCGCCGCCCTGGTAGGCGTAGGTGGCATCGATGAAACGGTCGCAGACGACCCAGACTCCCTGGTCGAGCCGCGGCCAGATCTCGCGCTCGCAATGCTCGCGGCGCGCGGCGAACATCAGCATCGTCTCGGTCAACTCGCCCATCGGCTGATGGAGCAGCAGCTCGCGCAGCCGTTCGCCCAGCGGTGTGCCACCCGGCTCGCGCGTCAGCCAGACGCGGCGGCCCCGAGCCTCGAGCGACTGCTTGAGCCATGGCAGATGCGTGCTCTTGCCGGCGCCGTCGATACCTTCGACGGTAATCAGGCGGCCGCGGGATGAATCAGTCGTCAATGGGAGGCGGGGGTCGGCGCGACAAACGAGCGAGGCGACGTCAAAACAGCGCGTCAGCGCCCGCCGCGCTGATATTTTGCCACGGCGCGATTGTGATCGGCGATATTGGTCGAGAACTCGCTCGAGCCGTCGCCGCGCGCAACGAAGTACAAATAGGGCACGGCCGCCGGATGCAAGACCGCATCGAGCGATGCCTGACTCGGCAACGAGATCGGCGTTGGCGGCAAACCGCTGCGGACGTAGGTGTTGAACGCGTGGTCGTTTTCGAGATCGCTCTTCTTCAGGTTGCCGTCGAAACGCTCGCCGATGCCGTAGATCACGGCGGGATCGGTCTGCAGACGCATGCCGAGCTTGAGTCGATTGATGAATACGGCCGCGACCAGCGGCCGGTCCGCGGCGCGGCCGGTTTCCTTTTCGACGATCGATGCGAGCGTCAGCGCCTCGTAGGGATTCGCCAAGGGCAAGCCGCTGGCGCGCGAAGCCCACGCCGCGTCCAGGCGCTCGTGCATCAGGTGATAAGCGCGCTTGAGCAGTGCGGTGTCGGTCGATCCGGTGGCAAAATAGTAGGTATCCGGGAAAAAAAGACCTTCGGGAGCAGTTTCCGCAGCGCCGATGCTGCGCATCAGCTCCGCATCGGGGAGGTCGATCGCATGCTTGACGATCTTGCCGTCGCTCTTGAGCGCCGCCTTCAAGTCGCGCACGGTCCAGCCTTCGACGATGGAGAACGACGACTGCGTGACATCGCCCTGCGTCAGTTTCGCCATCAAGGCTGCCAGCGTCGTCCCCGGGCCGATCTCGTAATTGCCGGCCTTGATCGCACGGTCGGCGCGGCTGACGCGCGCCAGTGCGACCAGCGTCCAGTCGGCGGGCAATATGTCCGCGGCCGTCAGGTCGCGCGCGACCGAGCGCAGCGTCGCGCCCGGCCGGACTGTCAGCGCATAACCATCAGGAGGAACGTGCAGCGGCTGCGTCGTCGCCCACCAGTAGGCGGCGCCGCAGGCGACCACGGCGAGCAGCAGCAACCCCACGACGAAGCGCATCGGCACCGACCTGGAAAGCGAACCCGGGCGATTATAATGGCTGCATGCACTCAAGCTTGCCGTTGCACGCGCCGCGGCCGATGCGATCGCTGCTCGGCTTTACGCTGGTCGAAGTCCTGGTGGTCATCGTCATCCTGGGTATTCTCGCGGCGCTGGTAGTGCCGCGCGTGCTCGAGCGTCCCGACGAAGCGAGAGTGATCGCGGCGAAAAACGATATCGCCGCGATCAGCCAGGCACTCAAGCTGTACCGGCTGGACAACGGGCGCTATCCGACCGGCGATCAGGGCTTGTCCGCTCTCGTGACCAAGCCGGCGCAGCCGCCGGTCCCGCCGAACTGGAAGCCGAACGGCTATCTCGAACGGCTGCCGAAGGACCCGTGGGGCAACAACTACCAGTACATCAATCCCGGGTTGCGCGGGGAGTACGACGTGTTCAGCTTCGGCGCAGACGGTGCGCCGGGGGGCACGGGGTTCGACGCCGACATCGGCTCGTGGGACCTCTAGGCGCGCCGCGAAGCGGCGTCGGCCGCCCGGCGGGATTCACGCTGGCGGAGATCCTTATCGTGCTGATCGTCGTCGGGCTGGCCGCGGGGCTCGCCTTCGCGCGCTTCGACGCCGATCCCAAGCGCACCGTCGAGCGCGAAAGCGAGCGCCTGGCCGCCGCTCTCGAGCACGCGGCGCAGCTCGCGCAATGGAAGGACGAAACCGTCGGCGTTTCGGCCAGCGGCAACACCTATCGATTCTGGCGGCAGCCCGCGGGAAGCTCGACATGGCAACCGATGTCGGCCGACGACGTCCTCCAACCGCGTGTCCTGCCCGCGCCGCTCGGGATCGCGACGCGCGAATACGCAGGACTCCCGGTCGCCGCCGACGCGATCCTGCCGCTTCGCGCCAGCGGTCGCAACGAGCCCTATGTCATCCAGATCACCTCGCCCGAATGGTTTACCCAGCTCGCCGCCGATCCGTTGAACCGCGTCGCCCTGACCGGCCCGATCGCGCGCTAACACGCGCGGGCTTCACGCTGGTCGAGGTGCTGGTCGCGCTGGCGATTGTTGCCGTAGCGCTCGCGGCAGGGTTTCGCAGCATCGCGCAGAGCGCCGAAAGCGCGACGGCCCTGAAGTCGCGCACGCTGGCGCTCTGGGTGGCGCAGAATCGCCTCGCCGCGGCACAGCTTGAATCGCCGACGCCCGCGTCGGGCGAGCGCAGCGGCACCGAGACGCAGGCCGGCGCCGCCTTCGTGTGGCGCGAAACCGTCAGCGGAACGCCGAACCCGGCCTTTCGCAAGATCGAGATCGATGTCGGCGATGCGGCCCGACCCGACTACACGCTGGCGCGGCTGGTCGGCTATCTGGGCCAGGCGGGGCAGTGATGGGCACATCGCAGGGTGCGAAGCGGTCCGGCTTCACGCTGCTGGAAGTGCTGATCGCGATTGCGATCGTCGCGCTGCTCGCGCTGATGGGCTATCGCGCGCTGTCCGCGCTGTCGGACAGCGAGTCGCGCCTGTCGCTGGAGGCGGCGAGGTGGCGCACGCTCGATCTTTTTTTTGCGCGGCTCGAAGCCGACCTGCGCGAGGCGGTGCCGCGCATGGCGCGCAGCGGCGCGACGCGCGACCCGGCGTGGCTGGCGGGCGTCGATGCGGCAGGCAACGGAGCGCTCGCGTTTTCACGCGCCGGCGCCGACTTTGCGATCGATCCCGGGAGCGGCGGACAAAGGCTCGGCTATCGATTGCGCAACGGCAGCGTCGAAGTGCTGTATTGGCCGGGATACGATCGCCCGCGCGACAGCGAGCCCACCGCCTACGTCCTGCTCTCCGGCGTTACGCACTTTCGGTTGTCGTACCTGACCGCAACCGGCCGCTGGGTGGACAGCTGGCCGCTTGCCGGCGAAGCGGACCTGCCTCGGGCAACCCGGGTCGCAGTGACGCTGGCGTCGGGCGAGGAGATCGAGCGATGGCTGGCACTTCGCTGATCGCGACCGCGCCGCCGCGGGGCGGCGCACGCGGCGCCGCCGTTGTGATCGCGATGCTGCTTGCCGCGTTGGCGGCGACGATCGCGGCGACACTGCTTTGGCAGCAGCAGCTCTGGATCAACGAGCACGCGCACCGGCGCGATCAGGTGCAGGCACAGGCGCTCGCGATGGCCGGCGTGCAATGGGCGCGCCAGATCGTCCATGACAACGCAACCGGCGGCGTCGTGCACCTCGGCCAGCCGTGGGCGCTGAAACTTCCGGCGCTGCCGATCGAGAACGGCTCGATCGCCGGTTACATCGTCGACGCGCAAAGCCGGATCAACGTCAACAACATCGCCGGTGTCCCGGCCGCACCCGCACCGACGCGCAGCGCCTTGCAACGCCTGTTCGCCACGCTGGCGCTGCCGCCGTCGCTGCTCAACGCGATCGCCGACTGGGTCGATGCGGATGACCGCGTCAGCGAGCCTGGCGGCGCGGAGGATGCATGGTATCTGAGCCAGCCGCGACCCGGCCTCGCCGCCAACGCTCCGGTGCGACGCGCGAGCGAATTGCTCGCGGTTCGCGGTGCAGATCCGGGCTCGCTGGCGCGCCTTCTGCCGCTCGTCGGCGCGCTCGATGGGCCGGCCGCGGTCAACGTCAACACCGCGCCGCCCGAAGTCCTGACCGCCGTCGTCGGCGGCCTCGATGCCGCAGGCGCCGCGGCGCTGGTCGCGTCACGCGCGCAAACGCCATTCGCCAACATCGCCGACTTCCGCGCCCGCCTGCCGCGACCGAACCTGGTGGTCGATGAAACCCTGATCGATGTCCGAAGCGATTGGTTCGAAGTATCGATCGAAGCAAGGCAGGGCGACACCTTGGCGCGCGCGCGTGCCTTGCTCAAGCGCGTGCCCGCGGCCAACACCTGGCCGCTGGTCGTGTGGGAGGTCGTCGAATGACCTCGGGCGATCGCGGCCCCGCCGACGGGTCGCGTACAATCGGCGCGCACTGGCTTTGGATGTGCACGATGACCCGCCGATGACCACGCTGCGCGTGCTGCTCGACGCCGCGCCTGCCGCCGAACGCGCCGCGGACTGGGCGCTGTTCGCGACCGGCGGGCGGCTGGTTCGTACCGGCCGCGGCCGCCCTTCCGATTGGCCGGCGCGAGATAGCAGCGAGGCGGTCATTGCCGCGACGTGCGGCAGGCTGGTGACGTTGACCTTGCCGCCACTGCCGGCACCGCGCGTGGCCGCCGCTGCGGGCTACGCGCTCGAAGATCAGCTCGCCGGCGCTCCGGAAGAAAGCCATGCAGCGTTCGCCGCGCAAGCGGCCGACGGCACGGTGCGTGGCGCCATCGTGTCGGCCTCGTGGATGCGCGCTTTCCACGCAGGGTCGCAGCGCATCGGCTTACGCTGGGACCGCATCGTCCTCGAGAGCGATCTGGCGCGGCCGCCCGCCTCCGGCTGGTGCTGGTGCGCGCGGTCGACCGCCGATAATGGTTTCGTCGTCACCGATCGCGGTGCGTCGATCGGCGTCGGCGCAGCGGGAGACGGCGCCATTCCGGCGGAGCTCGCGCTGGCAATCAAGGCAGCAGGCCCGCACGCGCCGCGCGTCGTCCGGGTAGACATCGACGGCATCGGTCCCGAGCGACTCGCACGGGCGAAGACCGAGACCGGTGTCGCGTTCAGCGCGGGCGCGCCGTGGCGGTGGTTCGACGCGACACCACCGGCATTCGCTGCCGCGGTCAACCTCGCGACAACGGGCGCCGATGCCGGTGCACCGTCGCCGCGATCGACCGCACTCCGCCTGTTTCGTCCGGCGCTGGCGATCGCGGCACTGGCCTTGGGCATCCATGTGATCGCCACGCTCGGGCAGTGGACATGGCTGCAATGGCAGACCCGGGCCGTCCAGCGCGAGCTGCTCGCGGTGGCGCAACGCGCGGCACCGCAGTCCGCGGCGATGATGCCGCCGCTGCAGGCCATCGGACGACGCGAGGCCGAGCTGCGCCATCGCGCGGGACTGGCTGCGCGCGACGATCTTTTGCCCTTGCTGGCGCGAGCCGCGCCGGCACTGGCCACGTTGCCGGCGGGTTCGGTGCGCTCGCTGCGCTACGCCGACGGCCATGTCGTCCTCGAGCTGCAAAAAGCCGACGCCGCCCTGACCGCCGGCGTCCAGCGTGAGCTGCAAGCCCGCGGCCTCACTGCGATCGCCGCGGCCACGGCGACCGGCACGCGGCTGCGGCTGGGTCTCGACTGATGGCTAGCGCGCTCGAGCTGGATCGGCGCGAGCGGCTGACGCATTGGTGGCGCCCGCGCACGCGTGCCGAACGCGCGGTGCTCGTCGCGGCAGCATCGCTCTTTGCAGCCGCCCTCGTCTGGCTGCTGGTCTGGCTGCCGATCGAGGGCGATATCGCGCGGCTGATGCGGGAGCTCGGCATGCAGCGCGCCGCGCTGGCGCAGGCACGTATCCAGGCGGACGCCCTGGCAGGACTCGAGCGCAGGACGCCGGCGCCGGTGCGCGAGGTGCGCGCCGCGGTCGACCTGGCGCTCGCGCAGTCCGGTATCAAGGCCAGCGCGATCGATCGGACGGGTGACGATTTGCGCGTTACCCTGGACGGCGTGTCGTTCAATGCCCTGACAAGCCTGCTCGAATCGTTGCAGCGCGATGCGGCGCTCCGCGTGGTCGATCTCACCGCCGCCGCGCGCGTCGAGCCCGGCATGGTTCGCGCCGAGCTCACGTTGCGACGTTAGCGATGCGTCCCTGGCTGGGCGTCGTCGCCGGCGCGATATTGCTGGCGGCGGCGCTGATCATCGAAGCGCCGGCGAGTCTGCTCGATCGCCGCGTCGCCGACCTTACCGACGGCCGGGTTCGGATCACCGCGGCAACCGGGACCGTGTGGCGCGGCGCCGGCGAGCTCGTGCTGTTGCCGGATGATGTGCGCGTTCCGATCGCGTGGCGCCTGGAACCGATGCCGTTGTTGCGCGGCGGGCTCGCGGGGTCGCTCACTACGGGAGACGCGAATCGGCGCGCGACCTTCGCAGTCGAGCAAGAAAATTTCATCGTGCACGACTTTGCGATCGCCTTGCCCGCCGCCTCGGTCCTGCGCACCGCCGGCATTCCGGACGCGCTGGCCAATGCGGCCGGCACGCTGACGCTGGACGCTGCGGATCTTGCGCGGCGCGGCGATCGGCTCGAGGCTCGCGCCAGTCTGCTCTGGACGGACGCCGCGCTCGCCGGGCCGGTGACCGGCGCCCGCATCGCGCTGGGCGACGTACGCGTCGCGGCCGCAGGCAGCGGCAGCGAAATCCCGGCAACGCTCTCGAACAGCGGCGGCGAGGTCGACATCGCAGGCAGCCTGCTGTTTTCGGCGCGCGGCACGGCGCAAATCGACGCGCGGATCAAGCCGCGCCCGGGGCTTCCCGCCGATCGCAACGAAGCCATCGCCGCCGCCCTGTCGAACATCGGCAGAGCGGACGGCGCCGGTGGCTACCGCGTCGTGTGGCCGCTGGCCCTGCGATGAGCCGGCGGCGGCCGCAGCGCGCGACGCATGCCGCGCCGCGATCGACGGCGAAGCGCGCCGAGCAGGCGCGAGCCGGGGCGCCGGCACCGTTGCGCATCGCCGCGATCGACGGCCTCCGGGGCGCAGCACTGTGCCTGATGATCGTCTATCACTTTTCGTTCGACCTCAACTGGTTCGCTTTCATACGCGCCGACTTCGACCACGACCCCTTCTGGCTGGGCTTTCGCGGTCTGATCGTCAGCGCGTTCATGCTGCTGGTCGGATTGAGCCTGCTGCTCGCGCACCGCGCCGGTATCACGCGGCGGCATTTCTGGCGACGGATCGCGCTGATCGCGTTCTGCGCGATCGTGGTCAGCGTCGCCAGTTACCTGACCTTCCCGCAAACGTTCATTACCTTCGGCATTCTCCACTGCATCGCGGTGGCATCGGTGCTGGCGTGGCCGCTGACGCGCTTCCCGCGCGCGGCATTGGCGGCGGGCGCGGCCTTCATTGTCATCGGCAACGTCGTCGCGCTGCCGCTGTTCGACACGCCCTGGCTGCAATGGGTGGGTATGATGACCCACAAGCCGGCCACGGAAGACTATGTGCCGCTGCTGCCGTGGCTGGGCGTCGTCATGCTCGGCATTGCGCTCGGACACTGGCTGTCGTTGCAACAATTCCGCCCGCTCCGGCCGCTGTCCCGGCTAACGCCGCATTGGCTGATATGGATGGGGCGACACAGCCTCCTCATATACATCGTGCACCAGCCGGTCCTGATCGGCCTGCTGCGCGTGCTGCGCTAAAGTCGATCAGAGCCGAAGGCGCGCTTGGCGGCAGCAAGCCGACTCGGCTATACTCTTTTCTTTGCAGGACAGGCGCGTAGCTCAGCTGGTTAGAGCACCACCTTGACATGGTGGGGGTCGTTGGTTCGAGTCCAATCGCGCCTACCAGTCACTGCACAGTGCTGGCTAGAGGTCGAACGGGGAAAGGCATGGTTATGACACCGCGAACGCGCAGGGAGACCGACTGACCGGCCGGCGGGTTCGCACGCGTGTATAGCGTCAGAAAGTGCGGCTCGTCCGCACTTTTTTTTCGCATCGAGGAATAAGCCATGCCCGATATCCGACTACCAGACGGCGCAATCAAGCATTTCGACGCCCCGGTGACCGTCGCCGAACTGGCGGCGTCGATCGGTCCGGGTCTTGCCAAAGCTGCGCTGGCCGGCCGGATCGACGGCAAGCTGGTCGACACCTCGCACCGCATCGACCGCGACGCCGCGGTTGCGATCGTGACCGACAAGGACCCGGACGGACTCGAGGTCCTGCGCCATTCGACCGCGCATCTGCTCGCCTATGCGGTCAAGGAACTGTTTCCCGACGCGCAGGTGACGATCGGGCCGGTCATCGAAGACGGCTTCTACTACGATTTCTCGTACAAGCGCCCGTTCACGCCCGAAGACCTGGCCGCAATCGAGCAGAAGATGGCCGAGCTCGCGAAAAAGGACGAGCCGGTCGTGCGCAAGATGATGCCGCGGGACGACGCGGTGCAGTACTTCGAATCGCTTGGCGAGCATTACAAAGCGGAGATCATCGGCTCGATTCCGGCGAACGAACCGATCTCGCTCTACAGCGAAGGCCGGTTCACCGATCTTTGCCGGGGGCCGCACGTCCCTTCGACCGGCAAGCTCAAGGTGTTCAAGCTGACCAAGCTTGCCGGCGCGTACTGGCGCGGCGACTCCAGGAATGAAATGCTGCAGCGGATCTACGGCACCGCGTGGGCCAAAAAGGAGGACCTCGATGCCTACCTGCACCGCATCGAGGAAGCGGAAAAGCGCGATCACCGCAAGCTCGGGCGGCAACTCGACCTGTTCCACCTGCGCGAAGAGGCGCCCGGAATGGTTTTCTGGCATCCGAAGGGCTGGACCGTCTGGCAGCAGGTCGAGCAATACATGCGCCGCGCCTACCAGCAGAACGGCTACCAGGAAGTCAAATGCCCGATGATTCTCGATCGATCGCTGTGGGAGAAATCGGGGCACTGGCAGAACTACAAGGAGCACATGTTCACGACGGAGTCGGAGAAGCGCGACTTCGCGATCAAGCCGATGAACTGTCCCGGCCACATCCTGGTCTTCAATTCGAGCATGCGCAGCTACCGCGACCTGCCGCTGCGCTATGGCGAATTCGGCTCGTGTCACCGCAACGAGCCGTCGGGCGCGTTGCACGGCCTGATGCGGGTGCGCGGCTTCACCCAGGACGACGGTCACATCTTTTGCAGCGAAGAACAGATCCAGCCCGAGGTCACCGCCTTCAACCAGCAGGCGCTGACTGTGTATCGGGATTTCGGGTTCGACCAGGTGACGATCAAGCTGGCGCTGCGGCCCGACCAGCGACTCGGGACCGACGACACCTGGGATCGCGCCGAGAACGCCCTGCGGCGCGCCTTGGGCGCGTGCGAGGTCGAGTGGACCGAGTTGCCCGGCGAAGGCGCCTTCTACGGACCGAAAGTCGAATACCATCTGAAGGACTCGCTGGGCCGCTCCTGGCAATGCGGCACGATGCAGGTCGATTTTTCGATGCCGGCGCGGCTGGACGCCGAGTATGTGGCGGAGGACAACACCCGCAAAGTACCGGTCATGCTGCACCGGGCGATCGTCGGCTCGCTGGAGCGGTTCATCGGAATCCTGATCGAGCACCATGGCGGCGCCCTGCCCTTGTGGCTCGCGCCGGTCCAGCTGGTCGTGCTGACGATTACCGACCGCCAGGCGGCGTACGCCCCGAAGGTCGTCGCGGCCCTGAAGGCCGCCGGCTACAGGGCGATGGCCGATTTGCGTAACGAGAAAATAACCTATAAAATTCGCGAACATAGCCTGCAAAAGTTGCCGTACCAGATTATCCTGGGCGACAAGGAAATGCAGACTGAACAGGTGGCCGTGCGAACCCGCGCTGGCGAGGACCTGGGGGCGATGCCTCTGGAGTCCCTGATGCGCCGTCTCGAAACCGAGATGGCGTCCCGTTGCTAAAGGCAGCGGGACTTTAGCCAAGCGCGCGGGTGGGACGGCCGATTTTTTTCTTTTTAAGGAGCAACACATAGCCCAGGACAAAGCACAGCGGGTCAACGGCGAAATCAATTGCCCGGAGGTCCGCTTGGTCGGTGCAGAAGGTGAACAACTCGGTATCGTTCCGATCGCGGATGCGATCGCGCGGGCGGAAGCTGCGGAGCTCGATCTGGTGGAAATCGCGCCATTGGCCGAACCGCCGGTCGCCCGCATCATGGATTTCGGCAAGTTCAAGTATCGCGAGGCCAAGCGCCAGCACGAAGCGAAGCTGAAGCTGAAGCAGATCCAGGTCAAGGAAGTGAAATTCCGTCCTGGTACCGATGAAGGCGATTACAAGATCAAGCTCAGGAATCTGATCCGCTTCCTGGGCGAAGGCGACAAGGCCAAGGTGACCCTGCGGTTCCGGGGGCGCGAAATGGCGCATCAGGAGTTCGGTATTCGCCTGCTGGAACGGATTCGCGGCGATCTGGAGCCGCACAGCGTAGTCGAGCAGTTTCCCAGACTCGAGGGCAGGCAAATGGTGATGCTGCTGGCCCCGAAGAAAGTTGCGGTAACCAAGCATCACCCGAACAAGCCCGAAGCCGGTAAAGGCGCGAGCCAAAAAGCCTCTCCTCCGGAGAGCACCGCCGTGGGCAGCAAATAGGAACAGTCATGCCGAAGATGAAGACCAAGAGCGGCGCGAAAAAGCGTTTCCGCGTGCGCGGAAGCGGCAGCATCAAGCGCTCGCAGGCGTTCAAGCGCCACATCCTCACCAAGAAATCGACCAAGAACAAGCGGCAGCTCCGCGGTTCGACCTCGGTCCACAGCACCAATGCGGACTCGGTGCGCGCCATGCTGCCGTACGCGTAACGGGAGCCCACGATGCCCAGAGTCAAACGTGGGGTGACCGCCAAGGCGCGGCACAAGAAAGTACTGACGCTTTCGAAGGGATATCGCGGCCGCCGCAGCAACGTCTATCGCATCGCGAAGGAAGCGGTGATGAAGGCGGGGCAATATCAGTATCGCGATCGCCGGGCGAAAAAGCGCGAATTCCGCGCGTTGTGGATCGCACGGATCAATGCCGCGGTCCGCGAGCTGGGGATGAGCTACAGCGTGTTCATGAACGGTCTGAAAAAGGCATCGATCGACATCGACCGGAAGGTGCTGGCGGATCTCGCCGTGCACGACAAGACGGCGTTTAGCAAGATCGCGGAGCAGGCCAAAGCCTCTCTGGCCTGAGAACCGGCAATCCACGAGGGAGGCGCCACCGCCTCCCTTTTTTTGTTTCCGTGCCATGGACCCGCTCGAGACCATCGTTGCCGCTGCGCTAGCCGAGTTCGCGTCCTGTCACGACGCGGCCGCGCTCGAGAACGCCAAGGCCCGGTTTCTCGGCAAGTCCGGGCGCCTGACCGAGCAGCTGAAGGCGCTGGGCAAACTCAGCGCTGGCGATCGTCCCGCCGCCGGCGCACGGATCAACGACGCGAAGACCACGCTCGAACAGGCGCTGGCGCGGCGCCGCGAGGAGCTCGCCGATACGAGGCTTGCGCAGCAGCTGGCCGGCGAGGTGCTCGACGTCTCGCTGCCGGGACGCGGCATCGGGACCGGAACGCTGCATCCGATCACGCGCACGATGCAGCGCATCGAGACGCTGTTCCATTCACTGGGTTTCACCGTCGCCGACGGGCCCGAGATCGAGGACGATTTCCACAACTTCACCGCGCTCAATACGCCGGAGGATCACCCGGCTCGCTCGATGCACGACACGTTCTACGTCGACGGCGGAATGGTGCTGCGCACGCACACCTCGCCGATTCAGGTGCGTTACATGGAAACGCACCGGCCCCCGATCAAGATCATCGCTCCGGGGCGCGTCTACCGCATCGACAGCGATGCGACGCATTCTCCGATGTTTCACCAGGTCGAGGGCCTGTGGATCGACGA
This sequence comes from Casimicrobiaceae bacterium, assembly GCA_035607385.1. Classification (GTDB taxonomy): domain Bacteria; phylum Pseudomonadota; class Gammaproteobacteria; order Burkholderiales; family Casimicrobiaceae; genus PALSA-1003. The sequence goes on along the minus strand of DATNAR010000049.1, from coordinate 37 downwards.
GCAGGTGTCGTTCGCCGACCTCAAAGGTGTATTCACC
>DATNAR010000048.1:0-3899 GCA_035607385.1 Casimicrobiaceae bacterium | reverse complement strand
GGATACCACTTCGCCTCGATGGCGCGTGGTTCGAAGCTCTTGCCCAGGGTCATCGCGGTTGCCGGAATATCGCGCAAAAACATGACATTATAGACGATTTCGGGCGTTGTGCGCGCATGCCCCTTCGCGCTGATCAGCGCGCGAGAAGCGCGGGCTCCTCTTTCGCCGCATGACGATCGATGCGGCGTCCCAGCGCCTGCGCCAGCGCGTCGAGCTTGGCCATCAGCGTGGCGAACTCGTCCGGTGTCAGCGCCTGGTCAGCGTCGCACCACGCTTCCGACGGGCACGGGTGCACTTCGATCAGCAGCGCGTCGGCGCCAGCGGCGACCGCGGCGCACGACAGCGCCGGCACCATCCAGGCCTTGCCGCCGGCGTGCGACGGATCGACGATGACCGGAAGATGCGTCTCGCGCTTGAGCACCGCGACCGCGGTGACGTCGAGCACGTTGCGATACGCAGTCTCGAACGTGCGGATGCCGCGCTCGCACAGCATGATGCGGTGATTGCCCCCGGCGGCGATGTACTCGGCAGCCATCAGCCATTCGCTGATCGTGGCGCTCATGCCGCGCTTCAATATCACCGGCACGTCGACCCGACCGACTTCCTTCAGCAGGTCGAAGTTCTGCATGTTGCGCGTGCCGATCTGGATGACATCGACCTTGTGCTCGAGGAAAGCATCGAGCATCCGCACGTCCATCAATTCGGTGACGATCGGCAGGCCGTGCCGCGCCGCGGCTTTGCGCAGCATCGCCAGCCCGTCGACGCCTTTGCCCTGGAACGCATAAGGGCTGGTGCGGGGCTTGAATGCGCCGCCGCGCATCAGGCGCGCGCCGGCCGCCGCGACGCCGTCGGCGGCGGCATCCATCTGCGGCTGCGTCTCGACCGAGCATGGGCCGGCGATGACCTGCACGGCGTTCGCCCCGATCTTGACGCCGGCGACGTCGACGATCGTGCTCGCCTTGTGCCATTCCCTGGCCACCAGCTTGTAAGGCTTGAGGATGTGCATCGAGCGCTCGACGCCGGGCAGCGGGTCGAACATCTCGGGGTCGAGCTTGCGCTCGTCGCCGATCGCGCCGATCAGCGTCCGCTCGGTGCCGCGCGAGACATGGACGTCGAGTCCGGCGGCGCGGATCCTGGCTTCGACCGCGGCGATTTCGGCGTCGCCGGCTTCGGGTTGCATGACGATGATCATTGCTGGCTCCTTGAAAAAAAATCGGGCGGCCTTTTAGGGCCGCCCGATTTGTCTTGAAACTTGCTGCTTGGAACTATCGGCGAGCGCGGCCCCGGGGAATGATCCCGAAATAGTAAAAGCCGACATACCCTGCGACGTGGGCAGTGTTGCCGTGACAAGCGGATCGGCTGCGCGGCGAATTCATGAGTTCCAGTCTAGCACGGCTCGCGGTCAGCCGGGCAAGCGCCGTTCGATGCGGCGCGGCTTCAGTGGTCGCGTCGCCACAGCGCAATCTCCCGCTCGATCGCTTCGGCCACATAGGTACGCAATACGCCGCCGACGTGCTCGGTGATCGCCCTGACCAGCTCGGCGCTGGCGCGCTCGACGATCGGCTGCAGATGCCCGGCAAGCTGGGTCTTGAGCCCGGTGTCGGTAAACAGATCGACCCGCTGCAATACCTGCATCGACACCTGCTCGGCCAGCGCGCGCCAGCGCTCTTCCTCGGCGGCGGCCCTGGCCGCGCGCTCGGCCGCATCGTCGACGACGACCGGAACGGGTGCGGCCGCATCGCCGACCGCGGCCGGAGCGGCGGCCGGCGGCGCCTCCGGTGCGGACTCGGCCGGCTTGAGCGTGACCGGCGGGATGACGGCGAGCGTGTCCGGGCCGGGGCCGGTAATGCTGTGTGTCGACGGGTCGATCGTGTCCATCACCAGCCAATCGGACGTGTCGCCGTCCATCGGCAGCTCAACCGGAATCGCGTCCGCCGATTGCCTGATCGCCATGCTTTCGGCCGGTGCCGCCGGCGTCGGTGCGTGGCGGGGCTCGACCGGCTCCAGCGGCATCGGCACCGGCATTGCAGCCTTCGGGTCCCCCTCATCGATAGCGCCGGCTTCGATCACCTCGGTCAGCACCGGTACGTCGGCCTCCGCCTCGTCGTTTGCCGGAACGCCGGCGACGACATCGGTCAGCACCGGGATGTCGACTCCGCTGCTGCGGCCGCGGTTGCGCCGCATCAGCGCGTCGGCCTGCTCGAGAAGCTCGCGTGCGCTCGCCATCAGCCGCGCTCGCTCAGGTTATGGGTGCGAAGCTCGTACCCGCGCTCGCGATAAAAGCGAAAGCGTTCGCGCGCCGCGGCCGCGCCGGCTTCGTCGGCGCCGACGATTTCGGCAAGACGCTCGAAACGCGAGAAAAACGGCGGCGGCGCGTCGTGCAGATTGATCAGCACCGCCGCGGGCCCCTGGTGCTCGAGCAGATGGTCGATCCAGATCGGCGTTTCGGCGGCGAGCCGGCTGCCGATCCGGCAATGCGGCAGGAAGCCGATCGCCGGCTGAATCCAGAGCAGGCGATCGAGCGCCTCGGTCGACTCGGCATCGCCGGTCAGGACGCGCACGCTGCCGTGCTGCGCAAACGCCTTGGCGACCAGCTTGGCGACGACGTCGAAGCGATCGCTCACGTGCGTGTAAAAATCGATCGAGGTCATCGAAGTCCGCCGGAGGATTCTGCGTAGCGCGCGCGGAAGACTCGCGCGAGCTACGAGGCGTTCTCCTGCGACAGCACCCACGTGGTCAACAGAGGCACCGGACGCCCGGTCGCACCCTTTTCCTTGCCTTCTTTCCATGCCACACCGGCGATGTCCAGATGCGCCCAATCGAATTTCTTGGCGAACTTGGACAGGAAGCATGCCGCCGTGATACTGCCGCCGGCACGGCCGCCAATGTTGGCGAAATCGGCGAAATTGCTGTTCAACGCCTCCTGGTAGTCATCCCAGAGCGGCAGTTGCCAGCCGCGGTCGAACGCGTCTTCCCCGGCGTTGAGCAGCGCCCGCCCGAGGCTGTCGCTATTGCTGAAAACGCCGCAGGCGATGTGACCGAGTGCGATGACCATTGCCCCGGTCAGCGTCGCAATGTCGACGACGGCTGCCGGCTCGTAGCGTTCGGCGTAGGTCAGCGCGTCGCAGAGGATCAGGCGGCCCTCGGCGTCGGTATTGAGCACCTCGATCGTCTGCCCCGACATGCTGCGGACGACGTCGCCCGGCTTGGTCGCCCGGCCGTTGGGCATGTTCTCGCAAGTCGGCACCAGCCCGATGAGGTTCACCTTGGCCTTGAGCTCCGCGACCGCGCGAAAAGCCCCTAGAACGCTCGCTGCCCCGCACATGTCGAATTTCATCTGGTCCATGTCGTTGCCGGGCTTGAGCGAGATGCCTCCGCTGTCGAAGGTTATCCCCTTGCCGACCAGCACCAGCGGCCTTTGCTTTTTCGGCCCGCCGAAGTACTCGAGCACGATGAATTTCGGCGGCTGGTCGCTGCCGTTGGTCACCGACAGGAACGATCCCATTTTCAGCTCTTCGAGCTTGGCGCGGTCGAACACCTCGCATTTGAAGCCCAATTCCTGCGCCAGCGCCTGCGCGCGCTCGGCCAGATGCGTCGGTGTGCAGATGTTGCCCGGCAGGTTGCCCAGGTCGCGCGCCAGGTCCATGCCGTGCGCGATCGCCAGCCCGCGCGCCGCCGCGGCCTCGCCGGCGGTCAGGTCGCTGCGCTGCGGCACCGACAAGGTGAGCTTGCGCAGCGGGCGCCGCACGTCGGCAGGTTGGCTTTTCATCTGGTCGAAGCGGTAGACGGCCTCCATCGCGACCACGACCGCGTGCTCGACCCGCCACGCGACTTCCCGACGCTTGACCTTTTCCTCGGTAAGATAGACGACGGCCTCGTACGAGCCGGTCTCGTTGAGC
>DATNAR010000030.1:0-3890 GCA_035607385.1 Casimicrobiaceae bacterium | reverse complement strand
GTGCCCGCGGCGCAGCGACGATTCGTCGACGACGTCGTCGTGCAGCAGCGTTGCCGTGTGGATCATTTCGATGACCGCGGCCAGCGTATGCTGATGGGCGCCGCGATATCCACAGGCCTGGGCGACGAGCAGCAACAGCGCCGGACGGAGCCGCTTGCCGCCGCCGGCGATGATGTGATCGGCGATCCGGCCGATCAGCGCGACGTCCGAATGCAGCGCTTCGCGCAGGACCCCGTCGACGGCCCGCAGGTCGTCACGCAGTGCGGCTTGGAGCAGTGGAATGGGCACGTGAGGCGGCTGGATAGGGTCGGACGCCGGCGGCGCTAACGGCCGCCGCCGCGAAGCCCGCCGGCGCCGGCCGGTAGTTTACCCGAAGGCGGAACCGGTTCCGGCGCTCGATCTTGGCTTTGACATCGATGGCCTAAGGTCTTAAAATAGCGACCTTTTTGCGGCAACGAATCCCCTCTGGAGCTTTCCTATGTACGCGGTCATCAAAACCGGCGGCAAGCAATACAAGGTCGCCCCCGGCGAAAAACTCAAGGTCGAACTGATACCGGCGGATGTGGGCGCGGCGGTGATCCTCGACCAGGTCCTGATGGTTGGCGACGGTGACGTGGTCCGGCTGGGCCAACCGACGCTTGCTGGGGCGACGGTCAACGCGACGGTGCTCGCGCACGGGCGCGGCGACAAGGTGAAGATCTTCAAGATGCGGCGCCGCAAGCATTACCAAAAGCATCAGGGGCATCGTCAGGGATATACCGAGTTGCAGATCGACGGCATCGTCGGCTGAAGCATTCGTTCGAGGCACACAAATGGCACACAAAAAGGCAGGCGGCAGCTCCCGCAACGGTCGCGACTCGCATTCGAAGCGGCTCGGCGTCAAGGCGTACGGCGGCGAGGCGATCAGCGCCGGGGCGATCATCGTCCGGCAGCGCGGCACCCGGGTTCATCCCGGCACCAATGTCGGCATCGGCAAGGATCACACGCTGTTCGCGCTGGTCGACGGCAGCGTCGAGTTCAGCACCAAGGGCAGCGCCAAGCGCACGTTCGTCAGCGTCGTGCCGGCGGTGGCAGCGACCGCATAAGGCCCGCGCCGAACGGGCAGTCGACGCGCCACTAAGGCGCGGATGAAGCAAGGTTCGAATCCCCGCCCCGGCGGGGATTTTCATTGGCGCCCGGTCAGCGCCGCTCGAGCCACCACAGCATCGCTGCGGCGACGACGACAAAGGCCACGACCGGAAAGGCGGCCGAGAACAGCGGCGGCCAGTCGTTGATGATGCCGAGATAGGAAAACAGACGCCCGACGAGGAAAAAGACCAGCCCCAGGATCGTTCCGGCAAAGATGCGAAAGCCGACGCCGCCGGCACGACGCTGGAAGTAGGCGAAAGGCAGCGCCAGCACCATCATGACGACGACGGCCGTCGGATAGAAGATCTTGTTCCACAGCGCGATCTCGAAGCGCGAGGTTTTCTGCTGATTGGCGCCCAATACGCGGATGTTGTCGTATAGCGACTCGATTTCCAGCTTTTCCGGCGCCACCTGGTAGACGGTCAAAAGCGAAGGTTTCAGCACCGTCGCCCACGCGTACTCGCTCGACCGCGTGACCTTGGCACCGTCGGGTCCCAGCTCGGTCGAGCGCACATTCTTGAGCTTCCATTCGCCGTCGGTGACGAAGCTTCCTGAATCGGCGACGCGCAGCGCCTTCAGGCGCAGGTCGGCGTCGAACTCGTAGATGCGCACGCCGAGCAAGGTCATGTCCGCCAGCAGACTGCGGATGTTGGCAAACGTCTGGATATCGCTGTCGGGCAGCGTCTGCTTGAACCAGAAGCCGGACTGGAATTGCTGCGCGACAAAGCGCAGCGCCTGTCCCTGCGTCTGCACGCGGACCTGCTGTGCAAGGCGCTCGGCCGGAGGTGCTAAGAATTCACCGGCGAGGAACGTCGCGACGGCCAGCGGTATGCCGACCCGCACGATCGCCCAGGTGATCTGGGTCAGCGACGCGCCCGAGGCGCGCATCACCGTGTACTCGGAATTGCCGACCAGCTGCGCGATGGCGAACAGCGTCCCGATCAGCGCGGCCGTCGGCATCAGCTCGTACACATGGCCCGGCAGGCTCAAGCCGACGAACAGCAAGGCGCGACCCGGCGGATAGCCGTCGCGCCCGACATTGCCGAGCTCGTGGATCAGATCGAAGAACGCGAAAAGCATCAGCAGCGCGACGAAGATCAGCGCCGTCGCGTACAGCACTTCGCGCCCGACGTAGCGGTTGAGCGTCTTCATGCCAGGCGGCGCCGGGGAAACCAGCCGCGCACCGCCAGCCGCTTGAGGAACAGCGTAACGACGACCGCGGCGGCGAGCGAATGGATGATGAACAAGCCGAGCGGCAGCGAAAGGCGGCCCTGCGCGATCATGCTCTGCATGATGTTCAGGCAATTGCTGTACAGCATGTACATGAACAGCGCGATGAACAGGTTCAGCGAGCGACCCATGCGCGGGTTGACGTAGGCCAGCGGGACCGCCAGCAGCACCAGCAACAGGGCGCTGATCGGCACCGATATCCGCCAGAACATCTCGGCCCGCTCGGGCGCGCCGTCGGCCAGCGCCAGCACGTCGGTCGGCATCGCCTTCAGCGACGCCGGCAAGGTGCGCACCTCGGCCGGCTCGATCCGGCGTCCGAGCCGCTCGAATTCCGCCGTGCGGAAATCGGCGCTGCCGGCCGTCCCCTCGTAGCGCCGGCCATCCTGCAGCACGATGAAGCGGTCACCGTTAGGCGCTTCTTCGAGATGGCCCGACCGCGCGACGGTCGTCACGTCCTTGTCGCTGTCGATCGAGTGCAGGAACACGTTCCTGATCGTTCCGTCGAGCGTGTTGATGCTCTCGATGAATACCACCAGCTTCGCCTGGCGGAATTCCTTGAACAGTCCCGGCGTCAGCAACGACAGCTCTTCGCGGGATTCGAGCTGCCGCTCATATTCGAGGCGCCGCGCCTCGGCCCAGGGGGAGAGCCACACCGACAGGACGACGATCGCCAGCAGGAACGGCGTGGCGAACCAGAGTATCGGCTTGAGCCACGCCGTCAGGCTCTGCCCCGACGTAAACCAGACGATCATCTCGCTGTCGCGATACCAGCGCGACAGCGTCAGCAGGACCGTCAGGAACAGCGCAACCGACAGGAGGATGTTGAAGTAGAAGAGGGCATTAAAGCCCAAAAGGGCCAGAACCCCCTCGGGAGCCACGGTTCCGCCGGCGGCCCGGGCCAGCAGCCGCAGGACCAGATTGGTGAAGAGTATCCCCAGCAATACGAGGAACAGTGCCACCGCTGTCGCGGTCAGTTCTCGCACCAGGCTGCGCCGGAAGACCATGACGACGGAAATATTTTGACTTTTTCAGGCCGATTTGCCGATAATGCGGTTCGTACCGCCTAAAGGCAAATTTTTCGTTCGAGGGAAGGCGATGGAATTTACCATAAAAAGCGGCAGCCCAGAAAAGCAGCGCAGCGCCTGCGTCGTCGTCGGGGTGTTCGACAACCGCAAGCCCAGCCTGTCGGCCGAACTGATCGACCGCGCCTCGAACGGCTATATCAGCGAGATCATTCGCCGCGGCGACATGGAGGGCAAGCTCGGCGCGACGCTGCTGCTGCACAACGTGCGCGGAACGCTCGCCGACCGCGTCCTGCTGGTCGGCCTGGGCAAGGAGCGCGACTTTCGCGAGCGCGAGTTCCGCAGCGCCATCCGGGCCGCCGTGCGCCTGCTCAACGAGACCGGCTCGTACGAGGCCGTCGTCTATCTTACCGAGGAAAAGGTCAAGCGTCGGGAAGTCGCGTGGCGGGTCGAGCACGCGGTCGTGGTCGCGATGGAGGCCGTCTACCGCTTCGACCAGATGAAAAGCCA
>DATNAR010000017.1:0-3915 GCA_035607385.1 Casimicrobiaceae bacterium | reverse complement strand
TACCGCAGCCGGTACAGGAATTCGGCGAGGTTTTCGCCAGGCACGGACGCGCGGCGATCGACTTCGGCAAGCTCGAACGCGAAGCGTTCTATGCCCGGGCCCGCAACGCCTATGCGGTCGTGCGGACCGGCGATTTGCGGCCCTACGGCAACATCCTGCTGGTCAAAGGTGTGGTCAACGCATATCCGCCGGCCGGATAGGCATGGTCGTTGTCTTCGGCTCGATCAACCTCGACCTGGTCACACGCGTACCGCGGCTGCCGTCGCCAGGCGAAACCCTGATTGGCAGCGGCTTTGCAAGCTACCCTGGCGGCAAGGGTGCCAACCAGGCGCTGGCCGCGGCGCGGGCCGGCGCCGCCGTGCGGATGTACGGTGCGGTGGGACGCGACGCGGCGGCCGCCAGCGCGCTGACGCTGCTGCGCGCCGGGAGCGTCGATGTCGACGGTGTTCGTGCCGTCGACGCGCCGACCGGCTGCGCGACCATACTGGTCGACGACGCGGGAGAGAACGCGATCGTCGTCGTGCCTGGAGCCAATGCCAAAGTCGATCCCGGCGCGGTGCCGGACGCCGTGCTGTCGCCTAGTGCCGTGTTGGTCTTGCAACAGGAAGTCCCCGCGTCGGCCAACGCGGCATTGATCGGCCGCGCCGCCAGGGCCGGCATGCGCATCGTGCTGAACGCCGCGCCGGCGCGGCCGCTGACCCGCGAGCTGCTGGCGATGATCACCACGCTGGTCGTCAACGAGAACGAAGCCGCGGTGCTGGCGCCGTCGTTCGGCTGGCCGGCGGAACCGCTGGCGTTCGCCGCGGCGGCGGCAGCGGAGATCGACGGCCTCGAGGTCGTCGTCACCCGGGGTGCGTCCGGCGCCGTCAGCGTACGGGGCGATGACCGCGTTCACGTCGCCGCGCCGCGCGTCGACGTCGTCGACACGACGGGCGCCGGCGACGCATTCGTCGGCGCATTCGCGTCCGCTCTCGATGCGGGCGAGGATCGCCGCCGAGCGCTGTCCATCGCGATCGCGGCAGGCTCGCTCGCGTGCACCGCGCACGGCGCGCAACCGGCGCTGCCTGGGCGCAAGGCGATCGACGCCTTGTTACTTTCGCTTACATCGCTCTCCATCCCCCGCTGCTAGACTCTCGTTTTGTTCGGCGGAGCGCGATGATGCGACGATTCCTGCTGGCGGTCTTTCTCTGCGCGACGGTTTTCCGTGCTGGCGCCTCCGACTACACCGATATCTGGTTCAATCCATCGGAGCAATCGACGGCAGGCGGAGGCTGGGGCGTCAATGTCGTGCAGAGTGATGCATTCCTGTTTCTGACGTTCTTCGTCTATGGCCCCGACAACAAGCCGACCTGGTATGTCGCGGGCTTGACCCGGGACGCCAACGGCAATTTCAACGGCCCCCTGTACGCGACCACCGGGACGTATTTCGGCGCGCCCTGGAATCCCGCGGACGGCGCCGGCAGCGCGCAGGTCGGCACCGCCTCGTTCCAGCCGACCGGCGCTTACACCGCCAACTTGAGCTACGCGCTCGCCAACGGTCCGACGGTGGTCAAGGTGATCCAGCGGCAGACGCTGACATCGATTCCTCTCGCCGGCTCGTATAACGGCACGCAGGCCGGCAGCTATTCGAACTGCATGAACAGCTACGGCTACTTCGACCGCTTCGGGCTCGGCGTCGCCCAGCCGACCGGAAACACGCTGACGTTCACCTTCAATTTCAAGGACACCGGCTTGAGCTGCACCTTGTCTGGCACGTTCCAGCAGCTGGGGCAGCTCTACCGGATCCCGGCCGCCAGCTATGCCTGTTCGGATGGGTTGTCGACGACCGCGGCGGTCGAGGAGATCAAGGCGACGACGTTCGGCATCGAAGGCCGGTTTTCCGCACCCAGTGTCGGCGGCGGCTGCCGCGAGGACGCGACGTTCTCGGCGGTCTTCCTGCCGCCGCTCTAGCGCGATCGGCGCCGGCCGCACCCTACGCGCGCCGCGATCGCTGCCGGACGCACTCGTAGAGCGAGATGGCCGCGGCGGCGGCGGCATTGAGTGATTCGAACCCGCCGGGCATCGGAATCGTCACGCGCAAGCGCGCGGCGGCGACGAGTTCGTCCGAGAGGCCCGCGCCTTCGTTGCCGATCGCGATCGCCACCGGCCCGCTCAAGTCGGCGTCGTACAGCGATGTTCCTTCGGCGGCGACCATCGCGACGACCTTGCCGCGATAAGCACGCGCCCATCCGCCGAGGTCGATGCCTTCGAATATCGCTAGGTGAAAATGCGCCCCCTGCCCCGCCCGCAGCACTTTGGGCGACCAGGCGAACGCGCAATGCGGCGACATGAACACCTGCGCGACGCCGGCTGCCGCGGCACTGCGCAGCATCGAGCCGACGTTGCCCGGATCCTGCACGCCGTCGAGCAGCAGGCAGAAATCGGCCGCGCGCTCGACACCGGGCACCGGCGCGGCGACCACCGCCAGCAGGCCGACCGCGGCCGGCAACTGCGCGAGCTCGGCCCACGCCGATTCGGCGACGATCAGCGTTCGTGCCGGCGGCACGCGCGAAAGCAACGCCCGCACCGTCGGCGATTCGACGGCGGTTTCCGCCACCAGCAACGACTCCGGCGGGCCGTAACGGCGGCAGTAGACATCGACCAGGTGCTCGCCTTCGAGCACACAGCGGCCGGACTTGCGCCGCTCGCGCGATGACGCGATCAGGCGCGCCGCTTCTTTCAGGCGCGGATTGTCGGAAGAGCTGATACGCGGCATAGGAGATGAAGACAACGACTGCGAATCATCGGCAACCTCGGCTGGGCCAGGGCACGCCGCTGCGGCAAGCGCGCCCGCACTAGCGCGTCGGCTGCGGGACGGCAGTTGCGGCAGCGGGCGGAGCGGTCGCGGCCGGGAGCTGGAAGAAGATCTCGTCCTGCCGGATCATCCCGAGCTCCGAGCGCGCGCGCTCCTCGATGGCCTCGGTGCCCTGCTTCAAATCGCGCACTTCGGCGTCCAGCGCGGCATTGCGCGCCTTCAATCCGGCATTGACGTCCTTCTGCGTCTCGACCTGCCCGTTGAGCTCGCGCACGCGCAACCACCCTCCCTTGCCGAGCCACAGCGGGTACTGGAGGGCCAGGATCAGCAGCGCGAAGACGAGTCCAAGCAGGCGCAAGCGGCGGCTTTACTTGAGCTGATAGAACGCGGCGCGACCCGGATAACTGGCGACGTCGCCCAGGTCCTCCTCGATGCGCAGCAGCTGGTTGTACTTGGCGACGCGGTCGGAGCGCGACAGCGATCCGGTCTTGATCTGGCCGGCGTTGCTGCCGACGGCGATGTCGGCGATCAGGCTGTCCTCGGTCTCGCCCGAGCGATGTGAGACGATCGCCGTATAGCCGGCGCGCATCGCCATGCTGATCGCGGCGAAGGTCTCGGTCAGCGTGCCGATCTGGTTGATCTTGACCAGGATCGAATTGGCCACACCCCGGGCGATCCCTTGCTTCAGGATTTTGGTGCTGGTCACGAACAGGTCGTCGCCGACGATCTGCACCTTCTTTCCCAGGCGATCGGTCAACAGCTTCCAGCCGTCCCAGTCGTGCTCGGACATGCCGTCCTCGATCGAGATGATCGGATACTTGTCGACCCATGCCGCCAGATAATCGACCATCTGCGAACGGGTCAGCTTCGCGCCTTCCGCTTCGAGCTCGTACATCCCGTCCTTGTAGTATTCGGACGCCGCGCAGTCGAGCGCCAGCGCGATGTCGGTCCCCGGCGTATAGCCGGCCTTGTCGATCGCCTCGAGCAAGAGCTGCAGCGCAGCCTCGTTCGATGCGAGGTTCGGCGCGAAACCGCCCTCGTCGCCGACCGTCGTCGCCATGCCCTTGGCGTCGATCAGCTTCTTCAGCGCATGGAACACCTCGGCGCCGTAGCGCACCGCC
>DATNAR010000008.1:0-3115 GCA_035607385.1 Casimicrobiaceae bacterium | reverse complement strand
CGAGGCGGGGATTTGAACCTTGCTTCATCCGCGCCTTAGTGGCGCGTCGACCGCCCGTTCGGCGCGGGCCTTATGCGGTCGCTGCCACCGCCGGCACGACGCTGACGAACGTGCGCTTGGCGCTGCCCTTGGTGCTGAATTCGACGCTGCCGTCGACCAGCGCGAACAGCGTGTGATCCTTGCCGATGCCGACATTGGTGCCGGGATGAACCCGGGTGCCGCGCTGCCGGACGATGATCGCCCCGGCGCTGATCACCTCGCCGCCGTACGCCTTGACGCCGAGCCGCTTGGAATGCGAGTCGCGGCCGTTGCGGGAACTGCCACCTGCCTTTTTGTGTGCCATTTATCTGCCTCGAAGGACGCTTCAGCCGACGATGCCGTCGATCTGCAACTCGGTGTATCCCTGACGATGCCCCTGATGCTTCTGGTAGTGCTTGCGGCGTCGCATCTTGAAAATCTTCACCTTGTCGCCGCGGCCATGCCCGAGCACCGTCGCGTTGACCGTCGCCCCGGCCAGCATCGGCTGGCCCAGCCGGACGCTGTCGCCGTCGCCGACCATCAAAACCTGGTCGAGGATCACCGCCGCGCCGACGTCCGCCGGAATCAGCTCGACCTTCAGTTTTTCGCCGGGGGCGACCTTGTATTGCTTGCCGCCGGTTTTGATGACCGCGTACATAGGAGACTCCAGAAGGGATGCGCTGCTGCAAAAAGGTCGCTATTTTAAGACCTTACGCCATCGATGTCAAAGCCGCCGCCGGGCGCCGGATCGGCTATCGGCTTCGGGTACACTACCGGCCGGCGCTGGCGGCTTCGCGGGGGCAGCCTTGGCGCCCCGGCCTTTCGACCCCATCCGCCTCACCCAGCCGCCTCACGTGACTATTCCGCTGCTCCAAGCCGCACTGCGCGACGACCTGCAGGCCGTCGACGGCGTTCTGCGCGAAGCGCTGCATTCGGACGTCGGGCTGATCGGCCGGATCGCCGATCACATCATCGCCGGCGGCGGCAAGCGGCTGCGACCGGCGCTGCTGTTGCTCGTCGCGCAGGCCTGCGGCTATCGAGGCGCGCATCAGCACACGCTGGCGGCGGTCATCGAAATGATACATACGGCGACGCTGCTGCACGACGACGTCGTCGACGAATCGTCGTTGCGCCGCGGCCACGACACGGCGAACGCCATTTTCGGCAATTCGGCGAGCGTGCTCGTCGGCGACTTCCTGTATTCACGCGCGTTCCAGCTGATGGTGACCGTCGACAACACGCGCGTATTCCAGATTCTGGCGGCGGCCACCAATATCATCGCCGAAGGCGAAGTCATGCAGTTGATCAATTCCGGCAACCCGGAAATCGACGAGATGACCTATCGCGATGTGATCCAGCGCAAGACCGCCAAGCTGTTCGAAGCGGCGGCCCGGCTGGGTGCCGTGCTGGGCGGTGCGCCGCCGCCGCTCGAGGAGGCTCTCGCCCGTTACGGCATGCATCTGGGCACCGCATTCCAGCTGATCGACGATGTTCTCGACTACACCGGCGACCATGCGGCGATCGGCAAGAACCTGGGCGACGATCTTGCGGAGGGCAAGCCGACGCTGCCGCTGATCCGCGCGCTTGCCGTCGGCTCGCCGCAGGAAGCGGCGCTGATCCGCAGCGCAGTCAAGGCCGGCGGACTGGCCGATTTTCGCCCGGTGCTCGACGCCTTGCAGCGTACCGGAGCGCTCGACTACACGCGGGCAAGCGCCGAAGCAGAAAGCAGGCAGGCGATCGCGTGTCTGGATGCGCTGCCGCCTTCGACTTGGCGCGAAATCCTGCTAGAATTGCCCGCTTTCGCGGTGACGCGCGCGTTTTGAAGTTTTAGGACCTGCGCGCCTGCGGCGTTGCTTTTGAGCGCGGCAGCACGGCGACCGTCGGGGTGTAGCTTAGCCTGGTAGAGCGCTACGTTCGGGACGTAGAGGCCGGAGGTTCAAATCCTCTCACCCCGACCAGTTTCCCGCGCCGGAAAAGTTGCTCCGCCGCGGGCACCGCGATTACGCTGAACGTCGGGAATTTGTGTGCGGCCCGCGATCCGCTTGGCCGCGGGTAACTTGTAACCGGATATTGCGTGCAGACCCCGCCGTGCGGCGCATAGCCTTATAATCAGCGCGTTTCCCCGCTTCGCTTCCCATTGCCGGCCCGTCTGACGGAGAACTCCATGTCGATCCCGCGTGCCCTGCTTGCCAGCCTGTGCCTGACGTCCTTGATCCTCGTCGGCTGCAGCAAGGGCAACAACAATGACCAGGGCAACGCGCAACTGCGCTTGGTCAACGCCTTTTCGCAGGCCAATGCTCTCGACCTCAGCGTCGACGCCAAGCCGGTCGTCACCGGACTGCCGTTCGAGAGCACCACGCAGTACGCCAACGTGGATTCGGGCAGCCAGATTTTCATCGTCAACGTCAGCGGCGCATCGACCGGGCTCGTCAATACGACCTACAGCGTCAACTCGAACACCAAGTACAGCTACCTCGTCTTCGGTCCGCAGACTGCGGTCGGCGCGCTGCTGCTGTCCGACTCATTCACCGATCCGGGTGACGGCTACTTCGCGATTCGTTTCGCCAACATCGCCGCGGGACCGGGCGCGCTGGACCTTTACCTCACCGCGCCGGGCGCCGATCTGACCGCGACCGCTCCCAGCATCGCCAATATCAGCTACGGCTCGGGCGGCCTGTTCGTTCCGATTGCGAAAGGAACAGGAACCTTCGAGATTCGGATCACGCCGGCAGGCACCAAGGATGTCGTGTACGACGGCGCGCCGCAGACGTTCGCCGAGCATTCGGGCGCGACCATCGTGGCCTTCAGCAAGGGCAGCGGCAAGCTGGTCGACGTCTTCCTGCTGCGCAACGACGACGCGGGATCGGGCGGGCTGATCGACAGCACGCTCACCCAGTACAAGGTGATCAATGCTTCGCTGGTCTCCTCGCCGCTCAATGTACTGGTCGACGGCAGCCTGCAGCTGTCGAACATCCCGTACACCGGCGTATCGAATTATCAGCGCACCAGCGCCGGACAGCACACTTTCAGCTTCGAGGCGACGACGACGCCGGGTGCCTCCTTGCTGACGCTGGTGCAGACCTTGACCGCGGCGACC
>DATNAR010000001.1:0-7571 GCA_035607385.1 Casimicrobiaceae bacterium | reverse complement strand
GCCAGGGATGGGTCGAGGCGCCGTATCGCCCCTGTCCGGCCGACTTCGACGCGATCGCGGCAGCGCTGACGCACGTTCCCGGCACGACGCTGGCGATCGTGCCGGGCCTGATCTGCCGCGATGACGACGACATCGCCGATGTGATGCGAGGCGAGGAAACGCAGATTCTGGGAACCCTCGCCGACGCAGTCGCCAGGACACGGCAAGTCCTGCTTCTCCCCGGCACGCACAGCAAATGGGCGATCACCGGCGCCGCCGGGATCGAGGCTTTTTCGACTTTCATGACCGGCGAGCTGTATGGCGTGCTGGTCGAGCACAGTATTCTCGGCAGGCTGGCGGCGACCGGCAGCGACGCAGAGGCGTTCGGGCGTGGCGTGCGCCACAGTCTGCGCAACAACGCGGCGCTCAGCCACGACTTGTTCAGCGCGCGCACCCTGGCGCTGACCGATCGACTTGCGCCTTCCGGCGTCGGCGATTACCTTTCCGGCTTGCTGCTGGGCGCCGAGATCACGGCGGCGAGAGGCTGGCTGGCGAGCAGGAACGTTGCGGCGACACGGGTGACGCTGGTCGGTGCACGAGCTCTGGTGGATAAATATCGCACGGCACTGGCGATTGCGGGGATCGATGCAGACATCGGTGCCGAAGACGCCGCGGCGCGAGGCTTGTGGCGCATTGCGCGGCACGCGGGAATGTTGAGATGACGACGGCTCTGTCCGATTATCTGGCGCCGCTGCCCCTGGTCGCCGTCCTGCGCGGCATCGAGCCTTCCGAGATCGACGGCGTCGCATCGGCTCTCACCGAGCATGGGTTTCGCATTCTCGAAGTGCCGCTGAATTCGCCCGAGCCTTTCGCGAGCATCAAGCGGCTCGCAGAACGATATGGCGAGCGCTGCCTGACCGGCGCGGGCACCGTCGTCGAGGTCGCCGACGTCGCGCGGGTCGCCGATGCCGGCGGGCGGCTCATCGTCATGCCGCATGGCGATGTCGCGATCGTGCGGGAAGCCAAGCGGCGCGGCCTCGTCTGTCTCCCTGGCGTGGCGACGCCGACCGAAGCCTTTGCCGCCCTGGACGCCGGCGCCGACGGGCTCAAGATGTTTCCGGCCGAGCAGCTGTCGCCGGCGGTGCTCAAGGCCTGGCGTGCCGTGCTGCCGAAAGGGACGCTGGTGTTCCCCGTCGGCGGCATCCGCCCCGACAACATGGCGCCGTTCTGGGCCGCCGGCGCCGACGGATTCGGCACCGGCTCGAATCTGTACAAGCCTGGCGCTTCGGCCGACGCGGTGCGCGCTGCGGCCGCCGCGTATGCTGCCGGCTTTCGGGCGCTGCAGCGCGAGTGATGAGCGGTACGCGCTTCGACCTCGTAGCGCTGGGCGAACCCCTGCTCGAGTTCAACCAGACGCGGGAAGCGAGCGATCAATACTTGCAGGGATTCGGTGGCGACACGTCGAACTGCGTCATCGCTGCCGCACGGCTCGGAGCCGCCACCGCCTATATCACGCGCTTGGGCGACGATGCGTTCGGCCGGAAGTTCCTCGCACTCTGGCAGCATGAGCGCGTCGATGCCAGCGGCGTGTCGATCGATGCCGACGCCAATACCGGCATCTACTTTGTCACTCACGGCGCGAACGGTCACGAGTTCAGCTATCTTCGCGCCGGCTCGGCGGCGAGCCGCATGCGCCCGTCGGATCTGCCCTTGCCGGTGCTTCGATCGGCCAAGGTGCTGCATGTGTCGGGCATCAGCCAGGCGATCAGCGCCAGCGCCTGCGATACGGTGTTCGCGGCGATCGACACGGCGCGCGACGCCGGCGCGCGGATCTCGTTCGACTGCAACGTGCGCCCGAAGCTCTGGCCGCTGGCGCGCGCACGGGCGGTGGTGATCGCGACGATGGCGCTGTGCGACTGGTTCCTGCCGAGCCTGGACGAGGCCGTCCAGCTTTCCGGGCGAGAGGAGCCGGACGCGATTCTCGACTGGTGCCACGCCCGCGGCGCGCCGGTGGTCGCGCTGAAGATGGGCGGCGAAGGCGTCTGGGTCTCCAGCGGCGAGCAGCGCGAGCATATCGCCGGCATCCGGGTTGACGCGGTCGATGCGACCGGCGCCGGCGACTGCTTCGACGGCGCATTCGCGACGAGGCTGGTCGCCGGAGACACGCCGTTTATGGCGGGACGTTATGCCAATGCCGCGGCGGCGCTGGCGACGACCGGATACGGTGCGGTCGCGCCGCTGCCGCGGCACGCCGATGTGGCCGCATTGCTGGCGACCGCGAGCCGATGACAAGCGATACCTTCCGCAGCGGCTTGTTCACGGACAGAGTGGCGCTGGTCTCGGGCGGGACCAGCGGCATCGGCGCGGCAATCGCCGTGCTGCTGGCGCAACTCGGTGCACGCGTCACCGTGACCGGAGCCTCGCAGGTCGAAGCCGACGCGGCGCGCGGCGCGGAAGGCTTCGCCGCCGAACGCGCGATCGCGCTGGACGTACGCGACGCAGCCGCGGTCGCCGCCTGCCTGCGCAAGCTTCCGCGGCTCGACATGCTGATCAACTGCGCCGGCATCATTCGCCGCGCCGCCGAGCACGATCCCGACGTGTTCGCCGAAGTCGTCGACGTCAATCTGACCGGCACGATGCGGCTTGCGGCCGCCGCCCGACCGCTGCTCGCCAAAAGCGCGGGATGCATCGTCAACACCGCATCGATGTATTCGTTCTTCGGCGGCGCGCATGCGCCCGGCTACGCGGCCAGCAAAGGCGGCGTCGCGCAGCTGACCAAGTCGCTGGCGGCCGCCTATGCGCCGGACCGAATCCGCGTCAACGCCGTTGCACCGGGCTGGATCGATACGGCGATGACGCAGCCGGTTCGCAGCGATCCTGACAAAAATGCGGCGGTCGCCGCGCGCACGCCGCTCGGACGCTGGGGCCAGCCCCACGAGGTCGCGGCGGTCGCGGTATTTCTCTGCTCGCCTGCCGCCGCCTTCGTGACCGGCGTCATACTGCCGGTCGATGGCGGCTATCTGGTGGCATGAGTATCATAATGGGAGCCAAGCACCCGTCCATCGAAGGCTCTCCTGCGGCGCGCGTTGCGATCGCGCCGCCGCACAGGGCACGGACAGAAGAGCGAAGGGGGACAGTCATGCAGATCGGCACCGCGATTCGCTACCTGAAAAAGGGAGAGTGGGACAAAGCGCATGCCATTGCGCAGCAGGACGAGACCAAGCTCGGCTGCTGGGCGCACGGCATCGTGCATATCGTCGAGGGTGATCTCGGCAATGCGCGCTACTGGTATCGCCGCGCCGGCCGGCCGTTTCCCAAGGATCGCGATGTCGACAGCGAAGTTGCGGCGCTCGCCGACGCGCTGAAAAAGGCACAGTGAGCGCGGCCGCGATCCTGCCGGCGAAGGGCATCGTGCCCGAGCTGGCGATCGCGGCGATACCCGACGACGAGCGGATCTGGGTGCCGCAGGCGCCCGACGTCTGGTTCCGGCCGCTGTTGCTCAATACCGTCAGCGGCGGCTGGTGCAATCTGCTGCGCGTCCGGCGTTCGGGCATCCTTTCCCGGCACCGCCATCCGATGCTCGTCGTCGGTTACGTGCTCAAGGGCCGCTGGCACTATCTCGAGCACGATTGGGTTGCGGAGGAGGGCAGCTTCGTCTACGAGCCGCCGGGCGAGACGCATACGCTGGTCGTTCCAGCCGATTGCGCTGAAATGATCACCTTCTTCAACATTTCCGGCGCGATGATCTACCTGGACGAGTCGGGAACGCAGACCGGCTACGAGGACGTATTCAGCAAGATCGAGATGTGCCGCGCGCACTACGCCGCGGCGGGGCTCGGCGCTGCATTCGTCGACCAGTTCGTGCGCTGATCGCGCTGGACGATGCTCGCGCTGACGATCCCCGGCTTCGGACGGCTCGAGCTCACCGACCTCGTGTGCGACTATAACGGCACGCTGGCCGCCGATGGCCTGCTGGTCGACGGCGTGCACGAGCGGATCGAGCGCCTGAGCTCGGAGCTGCGCGTCCATGTGGTCACCGCCGACACTTTCGGCAGCGCGGCCGCGCAGCTGCAACGCCTGCCGTGCGCTTTGGTCATTCTCGATCCGGAAGGCCAGGCCGAGGCAAAGCGCGATTTTGTGAAGGGCCTGGGTGCAGCGCGCGTCGCCGCCATCGGCAACGGCCGCAACGACTGGATGATGCTCGACGCCGTGGCGCTGGGCGTTGCCGTTTGCGGCGCGGAGGGTGCAGCCGCGGAGCCGCTGCAGGTGTGCGACATCGTCGTCGGCCGCATCGTCGACGCCCTCGACCTGCTGCTGCATCCGCAGCGGCTGATGGCCACGTTGCGCGCTTAGGCAGAACTTGCGGCGCGTCGGCCGGCCCGACCTTGCTGCGGAAAGGAACTTGCATGCCCTGGGGCGGAATTCTCGCGGTGGGCGGAGGCGCGGCGATCGGCGCGTGGCTGCGCTGGTGGCTGGGCGTTCTGCTCAATCCGGTGTTCCCGACGCTGCCGCTCGGCACGCTTGCGGCCAATCTCGTCGGCGGATTACTGATGGGCTTCGCGATGGAGCTGCTGACGCGGCATGCGATCCTGCTGCCCGAGGTGCGGCTGTTGATCACGACCGGATTTCTGGGCGGGCTGACGACGTTCTCGACGTTCTCCGCCGAGATCGTCACGCTTCTGATGCGCAAGGAATATTTGTGGGGATCGATCGCGATCGCCAGCCACGTCGTCGGTTCGGTAGCGGCGACGATCCTCGGCATTTTGCTTGTCCGCGCGTTGTACGCATGGGCGGCGGCGTGACAATGACCGCGATGCCGCGCCGGCCGAAGGGTGAAGCTGCCGGCTGCCGGCGCCGCGCGGAAGGAGGGCTCGCATGAAAGGCACGATATTGCGGTTTTACGTGCATGAAGGTCGCATCCACCATCATGTCGCGCTGTTCGAATGGCTGCTCGAGCAGGCGAAGAAGGCCGGCATCCATGGCGGGTCGGCATTTCGCGCCGTCGCCGGATTCGGGCGTCATGGCATCCTGCACGAAGAGCATTTCTTCGAGCTCGCGGCCGACATGACCATCGTGGTCGAATTCGTCGCCACCGAGGCCGAAGCGGACGCTCTGCTGGGATTGCTCCGACGCGAGCGGGTCAGCATTTTCTACGCGCGCGTTCCTGCGGAATTCGGCACGGTCGAAGGCGATCGTTGAATCCGTGCGGTGTGGCGGCATCGACCGATGGCCGGCGATCGCCGCCGTTCGCAGGCTGACGGCGCGTCGCCATTGCGCGATGACCGGGGTGCGGTAAACTCACGCGCGTCGACGCTATCGAGGAGTGGTCATGGCCAACGCGATCCGCTTTCACAAGAACGGCGGCCCCGAAGTGCTGCAGTGGGAAAGCGTCGACGTCGGCGATCCCGGCGCGGGGGAAGCGCGCGTGCGCCACACGGCGATCGGGGTCAACTACATCGACACCTACCACCGCAGCGGACTCTATAAGCTGGTGCTGCCCTCGGGCCTCGGCACCGAGGGTGCGGGCACCGTCGAAGCGGTCGGCACCGGCGTCACCGACGTCCGGCCGGGCGACCGCATCGCCTACAGCGGCGGCCCGCTTGGTGCCTATTCGGAAGTGCGCGTCATGCCGGCAGACCGGCTGGTCAAACTGCCGGACGGCCTTTCCGACAAGATCGCCGCGACGCTGATGCTCAAGGGCCTCACCGTGCAATACCTGTTTCGGCAGACGTTCCCGCTCAAGGGCGGCGAGACGATCCTGTTCCATGCCGCCGCGGGCGGTATCGGCCTGATCGCCTGCCAATGGGCACGCGCGCTCGGCGTAACGATGATAGGCACCGTCGGCTCGGACGAAAAGGCGGCACTGGCCAAAGCGAACGGCTGCACCCACACGATCGTGTACACTCGCGAGAATTTCGTCGAGCGCGTCAAGCAGCTGACCGGGGGCAAGGGCGTGCCGGTCGTCTACGACGGCGTCGGCAAGGACACGTTCCCGGCGTCGCTCGACTGCCTGTCGCCGCGCGGCATGTTCGTGAGTTTCGGCAACGCGTCCGGGCCGATCGCCGCGTTCGATATCCTGCTTCTGTCGCAGAAAGGTTCGCTGTACGCGACGCGGCCGACGCTGGCGACGTTTACCGCCAGTCGCGCCGCGATGCTAGCCATGTGCGACGACATGTTCTCGCTCGTACGGGCCGGGAAGCTCGGCAGCGAGCCGCGCCAGACCTATGCGCTCAAGGATGCCGCACAAGCGCATCGCGATCTCGAATCGCGCAAAACGACCGGCGCGATCGTATTGCTGCCGTAGCGCGGACGAACCTCGCGGCTTAGGCGCGGGTCGCGTCGTTGAGCAGGCGACGCGCTGCCGGAGCCAGCTCCGAGGCGGTCAGGCCCAGCGGACCGACGCCCTGCGCGACCAGCGCGTCGGCCGCGGCGCCGTGAACGCAGACGCCCACCGACATCGCATCGTCGGGCCCGATGCCTTGCGCGAGCAGGGCACCGAGCATGCCGGCAAGGGCGTCGCCGCTGCCGCCGGAGGCAAGTCCCGGGTTGCCGCTGCCGTTGATCGCCCAGCCTCCGCCCGGGTACGCGAGCACGCTGCCGGCGCCTTTGAGGACGACGCCGGCGTTGAGCCGCTGCGCCAGCCTTAGCGCGGCTTCGATCCGGTTCGCCTGGATGTCCGACGTCTTGACGGCGGCAAGCCGCGCTGCTTCGGCCGGATGCGGCGTGACGATTGTCGGGACGCTGCGCGCGTTCACCGCCGCCGCCAGCGCCGCATCAGCCGCGATCAACGTCAACGCATCGGCATCGATCACCATCGGGATGGCAAGCCGGAGCGCGCGGTCGAGCAGATCGCGTGCTTTGTCACCGGTGCCGAGGCCGGGCCCGATGACGATCGCATCGAGCGTCCGCTCGAGTACATCGGCCGCGCCGCGCAGCATCAGCTCGGGCTGCTGACTATCCACTGCCGGCCGGTCGGTCGCGGCAAGGCCGACCAGCACTTTGCCGGCACCGAGGTGAAGCGCGGCGCGCGACGCCAGCAGCGATGCGCCGACCATCCCGTCGCCGCCGCCAACGACGCCCAGCGTGCCATAGGTTCCCTTGTGCACGTTGCGGCGCGCACGCGACAGTGCGTCGGGCAGTGCGGTGCGCAGGATCGACCAGTCGAGCAGCCTGCCCGCCCTGGCCGGCATCTCAGCTTCGGCAACGTCGAGGCGATGCACGCTGATGGCGCCGCAGTGGTCGGGTCCGTCCAGCGTCAGCAGCCCCGGTTTCAAGGCGATGAAGGTCGCCGTCGAGTGGGCGCGGATTGTCGGCGTGTGCGCGATGCCGGTGTCGGCATCGAGCCCGCTGGGCACGTCGAGCGCCAGGATCGGTATGCGGCTGTCATTGGCCTGAACGATCCAGCGCGCGTGCAACTCGTCGATTTCGCGAGCGAGTCCGATGCCGAACAGGCCGTCGACGATGAGTCCGAATTCGCGGTCCCCGCTCCAGTCCGATACGATCGTACCGCCGCGCTCGCGCCATGCGGCCCGAGCGGCGACGGCTTCGGCCGGCATGCGCGCGGCGCCGTCCAGCGCGCAGACGACGACGTC
>DATNAR010000429.1:0-13083 GCA_035607385.1 Casimicrobiaceae bacterium | reverse complement strand
CTTCCAGGGCGCGATCCATCGTGCGGCAAGCAGCTGCTCGAGCCCGGTCAACAACACGACGACCGAGCTCAGCGCCGGTTTTTTCGTAAGCCAGGGCAACACTAGCTCGATGAGCATCGACATCTCGGACGCGCTGGGCGCCATGTGCAATTACTCCGGGACACTCTCGCAGGACGGACAGATGGGCTCGATCGTAGGTGCCTACAGCTGCAATAACGGGGACAGCGGTACCTTCAACATGTTCGAGCTGCAGGTTAACATTTCCGGGATCACCGGCCGATTCGCGCAAAACAGCACCTTGACCGGCTGCGTCAGCAATGGATGGTTCGGGGCGATGCGAAACGCGCCCTGAAGCGGTAGCGCTGGACGCTAGCGTTCGCGCCGGATCAGCGCGAAGCTCGCCGCGATCATCGCGATGAAGAAGACCAGCGTCCAGCCTGCGATCGAGAGGTGGAGGAACTCCCAGCCCTTTTCGGCGCATTCGCCGCTGCCTTCGAGGACCTTGCGCAGGACGTCGGTCAGCGGCAGCGTGTCGAGCATGTAGTTGAGGCCCATGCCGCACGCGGGCACCTCATCCTTCGGCAGCGATTGCAGCCAGACCTGGCGCACGGCAAACCCGGCGCCGGCGCCGCCGATGAGCAGCTGCAGCAGCGCATAGACGGTCGCGCCGGCGCGGCCGGGATTGTGGAACGCGGCGACCAGGAAGACCACGCCCATGCCGATCACGCAGATGCGCTGGAAAACGCACAGCGGGCAAGGCTCGAGACCGACGACGTACTGCAGGTACAGCGCGTACGCCATTAAGCCCGCGCAGACAGCAAAGCCCAGGACGTAAGCGAGCCGGCGCGGCGGCAACAAAAGTAGCGCCAGCGACGTGACCCCGACCGCGATGATCGCGATGTTGTAGACGGTCAGCGGGGCATCGGGTCCCGCCGCCTGGCGGACATATTCCTGTCCGACCAGCGCGCAGCAGAGCAGCAATCCGACCCACGGCCAGGGCAGCGCAGGGTAATTCGCGGTTTTCATCCGGAGCGATCTTCCTCGCCGATAGGGGGCGCCATGACGCTCCGTCAGGCTTGCGCCCGCGCCAGGGCCTGATCGATGTCCCAGAGAATATCATCGAGCGTTTCCAGGCCGACCGACAGCCGGATCATCTCCGGCAGAACGCCGGCGGCGCGCTGCTCGGCGTCATCGAGCTGGCGATGCGTCGTCGATGCCGGATGGATGACCAGCGTCTTGGCATCGCCGACGTTGGCAAGGTGCGACATCATCTTCGCGGCCTCGATGAAGCGCTCGCCGGCGGCGGCGCCGCCGTGCGCGCCCGCCTTCAGGCCGAACGTGAGGATGCCGCCCGCCCCGCGCGGCAGATAGCGCTCCGCCAGCTTCCGGGTCTCGCTCTGCGCCAGGCCCGGATAGTTGACCCAGGCGACGGCCGGATGCTGCGACAGGTGTTGTGCGACCGCCAGCGCCGACTCGCAATGGCGCGGCATGCGCAGGTGCAGCGTCTCGATGCCCTGCAGCAGCAGGAAGGCGCTCAGCGGGGACAGCGTCGGCCCCAGCGTGCGCATCGTCTCCATGCGCGCCTTCATCGTGAATCCGAAATCGCCGAAGGTCTCGTGAAAAATCACGCCGTGGTAGCCGCGTGACGGCGTCGTCATCTGCGGAAACTTGCCGTTGCCCCAGTCGAACTTGCCGGATTCGACCAGGATGCCTCCCATCGTCGTGCCGTGGCCGCCCAGATACTTGGTGACCGAGTGGATGACGATGTCGGCACCGTGCTCGATCGGGCGGCACAGCCACGGCGAAGCGAGCGTGTTGTCGATCACCAGCGGCACGCCGGCTTCGTGCGCGATGGCGGCGACGGCGGCAATGTCGAGAACGTTGAGCTGCGGATTACCGATCGTCTCCGCATAGATGCACTTGGTGTTCGGCTGGATCGCGCGGCGAAAAGTCTCCGGATCGTCGGCGTCGACAAAGGTGGTGGCTATGCCGAATTGCGCAAACGTCACGGCGAACTGCGAATAGGTGCCGCCATAGAGCGTGCGCGCGGCGACGATGTGGTCGCCGTTCTGCGCCAGTGTGAGCAGGGCGAGCATCTGGGCCGCCATGCCGGTCGCCGCGGCCAGGCCTGCGCGGCCGCCTTCGAGCGCGGCGACCCGCTCCTCCAGCGCGGCGACCGTCGGATTGGAGATGCGCGAATAGACGTTGCCGAACGTCTGCAGGTTAAAGAGGCTCGCCGCGTGATCGGCGCTGTCGAAGACGAAAGACGTCGTCTGGTAGATCGGCAGCGCCCGCGCGCCGGTCGCGGCGTCCGGGATATGCCCGGCGTGCAGGCAAAGCGTGTCGAAGCCGAATTCGTGATCAGCCATCGCAACCGATCCAAACATCACGTTCCGGGAACGACCGTGACCGGCGCGCCCCGCGCATCGTCGTCATACCGCGCCGCCGCGGATTTTCATCCCGGCCGCCTGGCCGAGACGATGCCGGTGTTGACACCTGCCCAGTTGAGGCCGCCGAGGATGCGGGCATGCTCGATTTTCACGCACCGGTTCATCACCACGTCGAGCCCGGCATCGAGCGCGATCTTGGCCGCCAGGTCGTTGCGTATGCCAAGCTGCATCCAAAGCACCTTGGCGCCGATTGCGACGGCATCGCGAGCGATCGGCGGAATGTCATCGGACTTGCGAAAGCAGTCGACGATGTCGACCTGGTGCGGAATGTCGCGCAGCGTCGGGTAGCATTTCTGGCCGAGCACTTCCTCGTAGCCCGGGTTGACCGGCACGATCCGGTAACCGTGATCCTGCATGTATTTGGCCGCAAAAAAACTCGGGCGGTACCAGTTGCCGGACAGGCCGATCACCGCGATGGTGCGCGATTGCAGCAGGATGCGGCGTATTCCGGAGACGTCATCGACCCGCGCCATCGCGGCTTAGCTCCGGCGGGCCGGGCGCCGTGCCCGACCGCGGCCGGCGGTCGGCGCGCTGGAGTTGCCGATGGTCGGCCGGTAGAATCCGGGCGGCATGGTGGTTGGCGGCGGCGCGGTGGCTTAGGCGCCGCAGTCTCGAACAGCGGCGGAACCGATTTTAATGCATATCCCTCCGGCTCCGTAGCGGGCGATTCGCTGTAAGCAGGATCGGGCAGGCGCCGACCAAGGAACGCGGAACCCTTGGCGTGCGATAGCCGTCCAAAGGCGCGAGAACATGGAGGTCAGGATGAAACGCAGGCACTTATTGGCATCGCTCGCCGTATGGCCTCTGGCCGCCGGCCTCGGCCGGGCGATGGCCGCCGCGGGGACCGCCGGTGGCCGCTCGATCGCGCAGATGCAGCAGGACTGGCGGCAGTTTCTGGCCAAGGGCGCCGACATCGCGGAATCGACGGCGCCGCTGAAGAAAAGCGAAGCGGAATGGAAGAGCTCGCTGCCCGAGCAGCAGTTCTATGTGCTGCGCAAGGAAGGGACCGAGCGACCGTTCAGCAGCCCGCTGAACGACGAAAAGCGCCGCGGGCTTTTCGTCTGCGCCGGTTGCGGCTTGCCGCATTTCACGTCGGAAATGAAGTTCGACAGCGGCACCGGCTGGCCGAGCTTTTTCACCAGCATCCCCGGTCATCTGGCGACCCGGCAGGATTACCTGCTGATCGCGCCGCGGACCGAATACCACTGCGTTCGCTGCGGCGGGCACCAGGGTCACGTATTCGACGATGGGCCGCCGCCGACCGGCCAGCGCTGGTGCAATAACGGCGTCGCGCAGCGCTTTATTCCGGCGACCGGCAAGGCCTAGCGGGTCCGCAGGCAGCGCTAACCGGGGGCCCCCGGGCGCCCCTTCGCTGCGGCCTTTTTCTGTTCTTCGAGCTCGGTCCGCAACTGGCGCAGCCGGGTTTCGACGACCGATGACTGGAAGAAGTCGGCATCGCGCGCCTTGGTCGCGAGCTCGAACTGCGTGATCGCGCCCTGCAAATTGCCCAGCCACGCATAGTATTCGGCCTGGTGCTGGTGCTCGAGCATCGGCTTGCCCAGCGCCGCGTAGACGCGGGCGGCGATCTGGTGCAGCCGCCCGTCGGACGGATAACGGATCAGCTGCTGCGACACGAACGTGGCGGCCTTGGCCGCCTGATCGTGCTTCAGAAGCGCCTCCGGATAGTCGTAGATCAGCTGCTTCTTGTCCGGATAGCGGGCAAGCGCGGTCTCGTAGCGGCTGATCGCCTGGGGCAGCTGTCCTGATTGCATCAATACCTGGCCTGCCATCGCGTCGATCATCGGATGCGGGGGCGAGAGTTTTTCCAGGGTCGCGAGCTCGGCCTGCGCGCGCTGGAAGTTCTGCGCCCGCAGCAGCGAGGCGACCAGGCCGTAGTGCGCCGCGATCTCGTTGTTGTATTTCTTCTCGGCGAGCGCGTTATCGAAGAAAAAGACCGCATCGCGCGGCGTTCCCTCGTAGCTTTTCAGCAGGGCACGGACCATGTGGAAGTCGAGCGAATCGGGAACCTGCCGGAACGGCTTGGTGAACGAGCGCGCCTGCGCCTCGGCGATGCGCTGATACGTCTCGGGGTGATCGTGCAGGTATGACGGCGAGTCGCCTTCGAACCAGGTTGCCGCGCGTTGCAGCCTTCCGAAAAAAGTCGCCATCGCACTCGGGTCGAAGCCCGCTGCATACGTCCGCTCGAAGCCGAGGCGGTCCGCCTCCTCCTCGTTCTGGCGCGTGAAATTGATCTGGCTCTGGATCGCGATGCCCTGCGCGCCGGCGATCGCGGCCTGGGTCAGGTCGCCGCTGGACGAGGAACGCGACTGTGAGGCCAGCACCGCGGCGGCGAGCGCGGCGATCGTGAGCAGCATCGTGTCGCGCTGGTTGCCGATACTGCGCGCGATATGGTGTTGCGTCACGTGCGTGATTTCGTGGCCCAGCACCGACGCGAGCTCGGATTCGGTCTGCGTCAGCAGGATGAGCCCCGTGTGAACGGCGACGAAGCCGCCCGGCAGCGCGAACGCATTGATCGCCGGATCGGCGATGGCGAAGAATTCGAAGTCGAACGGTGCGCCGGGAATCGCGCCGACCAGCCGGTTGCCCAGCTCGTTCAGATAGCCATTGACCTCGGGGTCGTTCAGGTAGGCGCCCGAGCCCCGGATCTCGCGCATCACGCTTTCGCCGAGCTTGCGCTCTTGCGGGGCGGACATTGCCACCAGGGACGGATCGCCCAGCTCGGGCAGATTCTGCTGCGCCGCTGCGAGCGGAGATAAGGTGAGAAGCGCAGCCATCACCATCGCGGCGCTGCGCTGCGAGCCGGAGGCGGGATGCGCTTTCATGGTGCTATGATTGCCGCGGATCGCGCAAAGTTTCAGGAGCAGCCCGATGGCGGAGACCAGAGCGCAGTTTACCCATTTTGACGCCGCGGGTCAGGCGCAAATGGTTGACGTCGGAGGCAAGGATGTAAGCAAGCGAGTCGCTCGCGCCGCCGGCCGGATCCTGATGCGGCCGGAAACGCTGGCGTTGATTCGCGAGGGCAAGGGCAGCAAAGGCGACGTTCTCGGCGTTGCCCGGATCGCCGCGATCCAGGCCGCCAAGCGCACGGCCGAGCTGATCCCGCTCGCGCACCCGTTGCCGCTGACGCACGTGGCCGTCGAATTCAGCTTAGACGCGGACGGCGTGACGATAGCGGTGACGGCGGAAACGCTCGATCGCACCGGTGTCGAGATGGAAGCGCTGACCGCCGCCAGCGTCGGACTGCTCACTGTCTACGACATGTGCAAGGCAGTCGACCGTGGCATGCGCATCGAAGGCATACACCTGGTCGAAAAGTCGGGCGGCAGGTCCGGCCATTTCAAGGCAGCGTAGCCGCTCGACCCCGGCCGCGCGAAATCACCAGTTCCACATCGAGCCGTCTTCCAGCCGGTTGACCGGCAGCGAGCTCGCCTTGTACGGGTAGCTCGCGGCGAGCTTCTCGTCGATGTCGACGCCGTGCCCGGGCGCATCGCCCGGATGCAGGTAGCCATCGCGGAACGAGTAGGCGTGCGGGAACACCGCGTCGGTCTCCGGCGTATGCCGCATGTACTCCTGGATCCCAAAGTTGTGCACCCAGAGGTCGAAGTTCAGCGCGGCCCCCATGCACACCGGCGACAGGTCGGTGGCGCCGTGCGAGCCGGTGCGAACCTGGTAGAGCTCGGCCAGCGCGGCAATACGGCGCAGGTGCGTGATCCCGCCCGCATGCACGACCGTCGTCCGGATGAAATCGATCAGCTGCTCGGTGATCAGCGTCTGGCAGTCGTAGATCGTATTGAAGATCTCGCCGACGGCGATCGGCGTCACCGTGTGCTGCCGGATCAGGCGGAAGCCTTCCTGGTTTTCCGCCGGCGTTGGATCCTCCATCCAGAACAACCGGTAGGGCTCGAGCGATTTTCCCAGGCGCGCCGCCTCGATCGGCGTGAGACGGTGATGGACATCGTGCAGGATGTGATGCTCGAAGCCGAAGCGCGCGCGGATCGCCTCGAACAACCGCGGCGCGTGGTCCAGATACCTTGCGGTCGACCAGACGTTCTCCGACGGCAGCGCGGCGTCGGCCGGCTCGTAGTACATCCGGTCCTTCGACACGCCGTACGTCGACGCGAGCCCAGGGATCCCGGACTGCGCGCGGATCGCCTTGTAGCCGAGATCGATGTAGCGTGCCACTTCGTCGAGCGTCTCGGCGACGTCCCTGCCGTTGGCGTGCCCATAGACCATGACGCCGTCGCGGCTCCTGCCGCCCAGCAGCTGGTAGAGCGGGAGCCCGGCGAGCTTGCCCTTGATGTCCCACAGCGCGGTATCGACCGCCGCGATCGCGCTCATCGTCACCGGCCCGCGGCGCCAGTACGCCCCGCGATATAGGTACTGCCAGATGTCCTCGATTTGCGCCGGGTCGCGGCCGACGAGCGCCGGGATCACGTGGTCGGTGAGGTAGGAGGCGACCGCCAGCTCGCGGCCGTTCAACGTCGCATCCCCCACACCGTGGAGACCTTCGTCGGTTTCTATTTTCAGCGTGACGAAATTCCGGCCCGGCGAGCATACGATGACGCGGCAGTCGGTGATCTTCATCTAAAGATGATCGGCGAGAAGTCGAAAGTGGACCGCCAGCGCGGCAAGCATTCGCCATTTGCGCTTCGAGCCGCGTTGCCTTTAGCATCGGGCCAGCCCCGGCGCCGCTGGCTTTTCGTGGTCTGGTGGTTCGACCACTTGACCACGAGTATAACCGCGGACTAAGATGCCGTCGAGCGTGCGGCCGCGAAGTCTCTTCGCGGCTTTCCCGCCGGCGCCGCGCCGTGTCCGTGGCGCAGGACCGCCGACAAGCGCCGGCTCGGTCCGGCCGTCCCCGAAAGGCGAGCGATAGACTCGCCTGGTCCGCAGGAATTTGGAGGAGCAGTCTTTGCCGTTGCAGGCCGTCGAGCCCCGTCGTCTCTACCGACAGATCGCCGAGCAGATCGCTCAGTTGATCGCGAGCGGCGAGTTTCTGCCGGGATCGCGGCTGCCGGCCGAGCGCGAGCTCGCCGCATCGCTCGGCGTCAGCCGTGCGTCGGTGCGCGAGGCGATCATCTCTCTGGAGATAGGGGGCCTGGTCGAGGTGCGCGTCGGCACCGGCATTTTCGTCGCGGCGACCGCCGTGCCGCGCGGTTCGGCAGCCGACGAGGGTCCCGGACCGTTCGAGCTGCTCGACGCGCGCAAGCTGGTCGAAGGCGAAATCGCGGCGGTCGCCGCCGTCAGCAGCCAGCCGTCGGATATCGACGCATTGCGGCAAAGCGTGCGCGCGATGGAAGCCGGCATCCGGGACTTCGCGCTGCGCGAAGCGATCGACCGCGAATTTCATCTGCTGATCGCGAAGGCGACCGGCAACGGCTCGCTGGAGCTCGTCGTCGCCGGATTGTGGGATCAGCGCGCCGAGCTCTGGGGACGCATGCAGAAGCATTTCCACACACCCGAGCTCGCGCTGAAAACGATCGAGGATCATGACGCGATCGTCAGCGCGATCGCCTCCCGCGACGCCGAAGGCGCGCGCGCAGCGATGCACCGGCACCTGGCGCGCGTCGCGCGCGAATTCCAGCGCGGCGTCGACGGCAGCAGGCGCGTAACGACGCCGCGCAATCCGGCACGGCCTCGAGCCGCCGCGAAAGCGCGGCAAGCAAGACCGCGCCCATGAAGCTTCAAACCGAAAGTCGCAGGATATCGTCTACGCAGTACGCCAGCCCTGGCTTGAGTCGTCATCAACAACGGAGGAGTCCCATGAACAAGCGTATTTCCCGCTTCCAGCCGGCGCGTCGCGGCGCGCTGCAAGTCGCGCTGGTCGGCCTTTGCGCCGCTGCCGCAGTTGCCATCGGCGTCCCGGCAGGCGCGCAGGTGCCGGCGATGCCCAAGAGCCCGGTGACGATCAACCTGGTCGACGTCGCCGGCGATCTCGCGCTGACGCAAACCGCGATCGAGCTCTATCAGAAAGAGCATCCGCAGCTGGTCAGCAAGATCAATTTCACCAAGGCCCCGGCGCCCGAGCTTCCGGGCAAGCTCAAGGCAATGCAGGACGCCGGCCGCAGCGACATCGACATGGTGCTGACGGGCACCGACTTCCTGGCCGCCGGGATCGAGCAAGGCGTCCTGATCAAGCTGCTGCCGACCTACGCCAGCAAGTTTCCGAACCTCACGGCGAACTATCAGCCGGCGGCGGCGAAAATGCAGGAGCTCGCGCAGGACTACGGCGTAACCGTCGTGTTCATGCCTGCCGGTCCGCTGGTCGAGTACAACCCGGACAAGGTCAAGCAGCCGCCGACGACGCCGGCCGAATTGCTCGCGTGGTGCAAAGCGAATCCGAACCGCTTGATCTATGCGCGACCGGCCAACTCCGGTCCCGGCCGTACGTTCATCATGGGATTGCCCTACATCCTTGGCGACAGCAATCCGAAAGACCCGGTCAAGGGATGGGACAAGACCTGGGCGTATCTGAAGGATCTCAATTCCTGCATCGAGTATTACCCGACCGGCACCGGCGCAGTGATGAAGGAGCTGGGCGAAGGCTCGCGCGATATCACGCTGACGATGACGGGCTGGGATCTCAACCCGCGCATCCTCGGCATCGTGCCGAAGTCGTACAAGGTGGTGCCGTTCAAAGGCATGACCTGGGTCAACGATGCGCATTACATGGTGATCCCGAAGGGCGTGCCGCCGGAGAAAATCGCGGTCGTGCTCGACCTGATGGCGTTCCTGCTCACACCGCAGGCTCAGGCCTACACCTACGACAAGGGTTACTTCTACCCGGGTCCGGCCGTGAAGAATGTGTCCCTGTCGATGGCGCCGAAGGAAAGCCAGGATCTGATCAAGGAGTACGGCCGTCCGGAATACGAAGGCTGGCTGAAAGAATTTCCGCATACGCAATCGCTGCCGCCGCAGGCGCAGGTCGAAGCGTTCCGTATCTGGGATCAGCAGGTCGGCGCGCAAAAGACCAAGTAGGGAATCGAGCCGAGGCGCGGCCCGTCGCTTTGGACGGGCCGCGACCGGATGACGAACGCGTGTCACCGCGGCTTCGCGGATGATGCGCAGCCAATCAGGGGGAAGCATTTTGACAATCGATCGGGCAGAACAGGCAGCAACCGTCGCGCTGCGCGCAAGCCGCGGCTTACTAGGCCAGCGGATGCGGCGCTGCGTCGCCTTGGTGCTGCTGGCGGGAGCGCCGGCGATGGGATGGACGCAGGCACCGCCGCTGCCGAAGAGTCCCGTCACGATCAACGTCGTCGATGTCGCCGGCGATCTCGCATTGACGCAAGGCGCGATCGAGGCGTATCAGGCCAGTCATCCGAACCTGATCGCCAAGGTCAATTTCACCAAGGCGCCGGCGCCCGAGCTCCCGGCCAAGCTGCAGGCGATGCAGGCGGCCGGACGCAGCGACATCGACCTGGTGTTGACGGGCGTCGTCGCGCTGTCGGCCGGCATCGACCAGGGTCTCTGGATCAAGATGCTGCCCGATCATGCGGCGAGCTTTCCCGCGGTGCTCGACAACTATCTGCCGGCGGCGCGCAAGATGCAGGATCTGGCGCAGGGGCAGGCACTCGTCGTCACGTTCATGCCGGCGGGTCCGCTGCTCGAATACAACCCGGACAAGGTCAAGCAGGCGCCGACGACCCCGGCCGAACTGCTCGCGTGGTGCAAGGCGAACCCGAATCGCTTCGGCTATGCGCGCCCGGCCAATTCGGGGCCCGGCTTCACCTTCCTGATGGGACTGCCGTATCTGCTCGGCGACAAGGACCCGCGCGATCCGGTCAAGGGCTGGGACAAGACCTGGGCGTTCCTGAAGGAGCTGGACACCTGCATCGAGTACTACACGACCGGCACCGGGGCGATCATGAAGGAGCTCGGCGAAGGCTCGCGCGACATGACGGTGACGATGACGGGCTGGGACTTGAACCCGCGCATCCTCGGCATCGTGCCGAAGAACTACAAGGTGACGCCGTTCAAGAACATGACCTGGGTCAACGACGCGCACTACATGGCGGTACCCAAGGGCGTGCCGCCGGAAAAGCTGGCCGTCGTGCTGGATTTGATGGCGTACATGCTGAAGCCCGAGGCTCAGGCGCTGACCTACGACAAGGGCTATTTCTACCCGGGGCCGTCGGTAAAGAACGTGCCGCTGTCGATGGCGCCGAAGGAGAGCCAGGACGCGATCCGCGAGTTCGGCCGTCCGGAATACGAAGGCTGGCTCGCCCAGTACCCGCATGTGCCGACGCTCGAGGCCAAGGCCGTGGTCGAGGCGTTCCGGCGCTGGGACAGCGAAGTCGGCGCCAAGAAAACCAAGTAGTGTTATCCCGTCGCCTTGCGACGGGATAACTCGCCGCGTTCGACCGTCGTCTTTCGCCGGCGGTCAACGCGGCGGATTTCGGCGCCAGGAAATCGGATTGGACAGCTGATGAAACACGATTTTGCCGAGCTGAGACTCGATCGCGTCACGCGCCGCTTCGCCGGCGCCGGCGGCAAAGCCTTCAATGCGCTGGACGAGCTGACGTTGACCGTCAAGCGCGGCGAGTTCATCGCGCTCCTGGGTCCGTCGGGGTGCGGCAAGTCGACCGCTCTCAACTGCATCGCCGGCCTGCTGGGCCTGTCGGGCGGCAGCATCTGGCTCGACCAGACTCGCATCGATACGCTGCCGCCCGAAAAGCGCGGCTTCGGGATGGTGTTCCAGAATTACGCGCTGTTTCCGCACATGAGCGTGGCCAAGAACGTCGGCTTCGGCTTGCGCATGCGCGGCATCACCGGCGCGGATGCCGATGCGAAGGTCGTGCATGCGATGAAGCTGGTACAGTTGATCGGCCAGGAGCACAAGCTTCCGGGTCAGCTTTCCGGCGGCCAGCAGCAGCGGGTCGCGATCGCCCGCGCGATCGTCATCGAGCCGCCGCTGATCCTCATGGACGAGCCGCTGTCGAACCTCGACGCGAAGCTCCGCATCGAGACGCGGGCCGAAATACGCCGTATCCACCGTGAGCTCGACCGGGCCACCATCTACGTTACGCACGACCAGGACGAGGCCTTGTCGCTGGCCGACCGCATCGTCGTGATGAAGGACGGCGTCGTGCAGCAGATCGCCGCACCGAAGGAAGTTTACGAGCAACCGTCGAACCTTCACGTTGCGCGCTTCATGGGCTATCGCAACGTGCTCGAGCTGGACGTCGTGCGCGAGGAGGGGGACCGCGTCGCGCTGACCGGTCCCGACGTCGCATTGACCGGCATGCGCAAGCAGCCGCTCAAGGCCCGCCGCGCCGCGGTCGCGATCCGCCCGGACGACATCGTCGTCGGCGGCAACACCGGCGAGGTCAACATCGTCGTCGCCAAGGTCGAGAACGTCGAGTACGGCGGGCGCGATTCGCTGCTCGACGTCGTCACGCCGTCGGGCACGCTGCTGCACGTGCGCGGGCCGGTAACGATCGCGCGCGGCGACAGCGTCCGCGTGCACGTGCCGGTCGAGCGCGCGCTCGTCTATCCGCTCGATTGACCGACGGCCGAAGCCGCCTGCGATGACGACCGCGACCCCAGCCGCTGCGCGCGTGCCGTTCGACCGGACACTGCTGCTGGTGATGCCGGCGGCGGCGTTCATGCTGCTGCTGTTCATCTACCCTTTCATCTATGGCCTGCTGCTGTCGTTCAATCCGAAGAGCGGCGGAGCGCTGGCCAACTACACGCATTTCTTCACCACCGACAACCTCTGGCCGACGATCTGGACGACGCTTAAGCTGGCGCTGCCGGCGACGCTGATCAACGTCGGCTTCGCGCTGCCGATCGCCTACAAGATGCGCAACAAGTCGCGCTACCAGCGCTGGGTGACGACGATACTGGTGGTGCCGATCACCCTGGGCACCGTGCTGATCGCCGAGGGGATGCTGATCTATTTCGGGCCCAAGGGCTGGCTGTCGCAGTTCCTGCAGCTGATCCACCTGTACACCGGCCCGATCCGGCTGACGCACAACTTCTGGGGCGTGCTGATCTCGCTGGTGATCTCCGGCTTTCCTTTCGCGTTTCTGCTGATCCTGTCGTACATCACCGGCATCGACCCGGTGCTCGCGCGCGCGGCATCGACGCTGGGCGCCGGCCCGAAAGCGCAATTCCGCCACATCTACCTGCCGCTGTTGGCCCCCGGGCTCGCGATGTGCTTCTGCCTCGCCTTCGTGCAGGCGTACTCGGTGTTTCCGTCCGCCGTCCTGCTGGGATCGCCAGCCGGGCCGACGCGGGTCATTTCGATCGCCGCGTATGAAGCCGCTTTCGAGCAATACGACTATTCGCTGGCGTCGGCGATCGCGATGATCATGGGCTTCGTCCAGCTGATCATCGTTGCCGCGGTCCTGGGGTTGCGCAACCTCTGGTACCGCGGCCCGGTCAGCGGAGGCAAGGGCTGAATGGGCGCGACAGCGAAACCGATGAACACCGCGGGCTCGTGGTTCGATCGCGCCTGGCGCGGTCTGCTGCTCGGCACGATGACGCTGTTCGTCATCAATATCGGCCTGATCATCGCGGCGGTCGCGACCAGCTCGTTCGCACGGCGCTGGCTTGGCACCTGGCTGCCAGACGGCTGGACGACGACCTGGTATACCGAGGCGTGGCG
>DATNAR010000428.1:0-3555 GCA_035607385.1 Casimicrobiaceae bacterium | reverse complement strand
GGCGAGGCCGATGGCGAAGCAGATGATCGCCGCGATCGGCAGCACCAGCCAGAACGACATGCCCAGCTTGGTCATCAGAATGGCCGCCGTATAGGCGCCGATGCCGTAGAACGCGGCCTGCCCGATCGACATCTGGCCGGCGTAGCCGACGATCAGGTTGAGGCCGAATGCCGCCATCAGGTAGACGCAGAGCAGGCTCATCAGATAGATGCCGTAGCTCTTGAGGAATTGCGGCAGCAGCGCGTAGAGCACCAGCAGCACCGCGAGCCCGAGCTTTTGCGCGTGGTTCATACCTTGCGCTCCTCGCTCCTGCCGAGCAATCCTTCCGGCCGGAAAATGATGACGACGAGGAAAAGCATCAGCGCCACGCCTTCCTTGTACGCCGGCGAGATATACGCGCCGACGAGGTTCTCGAGCACGCCGACCAGGACCCCGCCCAGGAGCGCCCCCCGCGTCTGATTGAAGCCGCCGATGATCGCCGCGTAGAAAGCCTTCAGGCCGATCGATTCGCCCATGTCGAACTTCGCAAGGTAGGTCGGCGTGACCAGCAGCGCGGCGACGACGGCCAGGATCGCGTTGATCAGGAACGTATAGAGCACCATCCTTTGCACGTTGATGCCGAGCACCTTGGCGGCGTCGGTGTTCTGCGCGACCGCCTGCATGGCGCGGCCGGTGACCGTGCGATTGAGGAAAAGCTGCAGGCCGACGACGATCAGGCCGGCCAGCAGCAGCGTCCCCAGGTCGGCGTACGAGACTTTCAATCCGCCCAGCGCCAGCAGGCCGTCCGGGAACGGGCTGTCGAACGGCTGCGCCTGCGCGGTGACACCGGCCTTGACCAGCTGCTTGACGCCTATCGAAAGGCCCAGCGTGGCGATCACCAGCGGAATGACGCCGTGCCGGATCAGCGGATCGACCAGCGCGCGCTTGAACGTATAGCCGAGCAGCACCATCGCCACCAGGCAGGTGAGCAGGAAGGCGAGCCACAGCGGCAGCCCGGCCGTGTGCAGGAAGAAGAGCATCACGAACGCCGGAACCATGACGAACTCGCCTTGGGCGAAGTTGATCGTTCCCGACGCCTGCCACAACAGCGTAAAGCCGAGCGCACACAGCGCGTAGATCGCGCCGACGGCGGTTCCCGAGACGATGATTTGCAGAAGATCGGCCATCGCTTGCCTCCGTTAGCTCACCGCAGACGCACGGCCGGAAGCGTTTCGCGTCCGGCCGCGTGTCGTTCGCCTTTACGGAATAGGCTGTACCGGCGGCAACGTCGCGGTCACGACCTGTTTCCCGCCGACGACCTTGACGAGAAAGCTTTCGCGGTCGAGGTCGCCGTTGTCGTCGAAGTGCACGTCGAGCAGCACGCCCGGAACGTCCTTGACGCGGATCGTCGCTCCGTGCATCGCCTTGGCGAACGCCTTGCCGTCGAACTTGCCGATCTTCTCGGTGATCGCCTTGACCACGTACATGCCGCTGTAGCCCTTCATGCCGTTGTGGTCGCTCTTGTACTTGTATTCCTTTTGGAATTTCTCATCGAAGGCCTTGATGGCCGGCTGCGGCGCGTCGACGGTCAGGCCGACGTGGGCGACCGCCCCGTTGGCGGCGTCGCCGGCAAGCTCGATCACCTTCTGGCCGGTCAGCGTCGTTTCGCCGATGATCGGCTTGTCGTAGCCCTGTTTTTTCAGTTCGCGCAGCGCGCGCGCGGACTCCTCCTCGTTCGTGTAAACAAACAGCGCATCGGCGTTCGACTGCTTCGCCTTCAGCACTGCGGCCGAGAAATCCACCTGGCCCGGGTCGGTCGAGATGTCAGCGGCGACCTTGATGCCCTGCGCTTCGAGCGCCTTGGCCATCGAGTCGCGGCCGCCCTTGCCGAAATCGTTGTTGACCCAGATCATCGCGACGCTCTTCGCCTTCACCGTGTCCTTGATATAACGCGCGAGCTTGGGCATCGCCGTCGATTGCGTGAACGATGTACGGAAGACGTAAGGATTGCCCTGCTGGGTGATGTTGGCCGCCTCGCCGCCGGTGAAGTTGGGGATCTCCGCGCGCTTGGTCTCGGCCATGCTGACGATGAACGACCCCGAGAACACCGGCCCCATCACGACATAGGCGGATTGATCGACCGCTTTTTGCGCCAGCGCCTTGGCGGTTTGCGGCGCCGATTGGGTGTCCATCGTCGTGTACTCGATCTTGCGGCCCAGGATGCCGCCGGCCGCATTGATCTCCTTGACCGCGAGCTTGACGCCGTTGTCGAAATTGGTCCCGGCGGTGGCGCCGGTGCCGGAAAGCTCCATCAGGCCGACGATGATTACCGGTCCCTGCTGCGCCAGCGCCGTGCCGGCCAGACTGAGGCCCATCAGGCCCGCTGCTACCCATTTGAACTTCACCATGATCTTGTCTCCTCCAGAGGAACGCTAAGAAACGATACTGCGAAAGTGCTGCTCCATGCGCTGTGCATCCGGGGCGTATCCGGTGAACAGCTCGAATGCGCCGACTGCTTGCCATACTGCCATGCCGCCGCCGTCGAGGTTGCGGCAGCCGCGTGCCCTCGCCGCCCGCAACCATTCGGTCTCCAGCGGAAAATAAACGATCTCGGCGATCCACTGCCGGCCTTCGATCCAGGCAGGGTCGACCGGGGTGCCCGGATGGCCGGTCATGCCGATCGGCGTTGCGTTGATCACGCCGTCGGACGCGGCGATGGCTGCCCTTGCGTCGCGCGCGTGTTCCACCGCGCGGCCGCCGAAGCGCGCGCGCAGCCGGGCGGCGAGGGCCTCGGCCTTGGCCGCGTCCGGGTCGACAAGGAATAGTCGCCGCGCGCCCAGCGTAAGGATGGCGTGCGCGACCGCCGCGCCGGCGCCGCCGGCGCCGAGCAGGCTGACATGGTCGAGCGCGACGTCACCTAAAGCACGTCGAAAGGGCGTGGCGAAGCCCGACCAATCGGTATTGTGTCCGACGCGCTTGCCGTCGCGAAAGACGACGGTGTTGACCGCGCCGATCGCCTCCGCGTCGGCCGAAAGCCGATCGAGCAGCGGCAGCACGGCCTGCTTGCACGGATGCGTGATGTTGACCCCGGCGAAGCCGACCGCCTCGGCGGCGTCGAGCAGACGCGGCAGATCCGATGCGCTGCGCCCGTCGCGGGCGAGGTCGATCAGCTGATAATGGAGCGAGAAGCCGAGATCGCGCGCCTCCTGCTCGTGCAGCGCCGGCGAGCGCGATCCTTGGATACCCTCGCCGATCAGGCCGACCAGGAATTTTGGCGCCGGGGATGGTCGCGCGGCCGCGGCTGCGGCGCTCATCCCCGCTGCCCGCCGCCGTCGTTCGCCGCGCCGCTGCCATGCATCAGCCGTTCCTCCGTTGTGCGATTAGCGCACAATTGTTCGAATATCGAACTAGTCTAGAAGGAGCGCGATCTCCCCGTCAAGGGCGATTATCGAAATACGGTGCGATTATCGACCATATGACGCGAGTCATCGGCCGCGATACGTAGATCTCACAGAGTGCGGCCCAGGAGCCCGGTGCTAGCGGGCGTACTGGTTATACGCCCACAGCAGCACCGCG
>DATNAR010000424.1:0-15759 GCA_035607385.1 Casimicrobiaceae bacterium | reverse complement strand
TCCAGGCTGCAGCCGTGATTGCAGACACCGGCATCGTGCAGCCAGCTGATGTTCGACGCCCAGGTGCCGACGTAGATGCCGTTGGTGTTCGCGTAGTCGAATCCGCCCTGGGCGGCGGGCTTGCGATCGGTCTGCGTCAGTCCGCGGAAAACGTACTGGCTGTAAATGCCGAAATTGCCGGTGATCGTGTAGTCGGGCTTGGCCTCCGCTGGGGCGGGGGTTTGCGCTTGCGCGGTGCCTGCGCCAACGGCGGCCAGCACGGCAAGCGAAAACATCTGGCGCAATTTTGCGTACATCGCTTTCTCCTTGGCTGAATGGAACAAACTTTCCTAGACCAGTCAGCACGAGCCATGCCATACCATTATTGTTTTTAGATTCAGCTGGTTATCTTCGACAGGCCCGACGAGGGGTATTGCAATGCACCAGAATTTGCCCCAAGTTAGTGCGGCGATTGAGGCTGCCGCACGCCAATGGGACGCGCTGCCGCGATGCATGCCGGCCCCGCGGCGCTTTGCTAGACTCGATCATCGATCGGCAAGGAGGCCCGATGCTCGACAGCAAAATTCTGGATGACTTAAGTTCGCGCGTGGCCGCGGCATTCGCGGCAAGCCCGGCGCGGGACGCCGAAAAAAATCTGAAGGCGATGCTGGCCGGCGCCTTGGCCAGGCTCGATCTCGTCACGCGAGAGGAATTCGATATCCAGGCACGCGTGCTTCTGCGAACACGCGAAAAGCTCGAAGCGCTGGAAGCGCGCGTCGCGGAACTCGAGGCGCGGCCGGGACCCAAGCGCGCTTGAACGGCGCGCGGCGGCCGGTAACAGCTAGGCCACCGGACTCACGCGCTTTAGCTGCAGCGGCGCTGCGACGGCAGCCGCGAGCGCGGCCTCGGCCTCCGGAAGCCATAACCGCATATCCATTTCGCCGAGCATGGCGATCGCGCTCGACAAGACGATACCCGCTTCGCGCCTATTGCCCGTTTCGAGCAGCAGCTTGCCGATGCCGAGTCGGCACCGGGCCTCGAGCGGCCGCATCTCGAGCTCCACCGCGAGCGCCTGCGCTTCGCCGAAAAGCGCTCGGGCGGAATCGTCGCGCCGCTGCTCGCGCGCGGCAATCTCAGCGAGTAGCCGCAGCGCCTGCGCCTGGTAACCGCGTTCCCCGCGTTGACGCGAGCCATCGAGCGCGAGTTCGGCAAGCCGGCGTGCCTCGTCGTGCTTTCCGGCCATCAGGTAGCCTTCGCTGAGCGGAATGGCAATGCGCGCTTCGGTGCCTGCGCCTTCGGTTCCCAGCTTGGCCGCCGCCTGGTCGAGCAAGGGGACGCTTTCCGCGATACGGCCGCTCAGCGCGTAAGCGTCGCCAAGCAGCGAGGCGGTGAACGTGCTCAGGCGCGGCAACTCCCAGCGGTCGATCAGCGCGCGGCATCGCTCGAGCAGCGCGATCGCCGTTGGCAGGTCGCCCTGACTCAAGTAGAAGTGACCGAGGTAGGTCTGCGCGACACCCTGGCTCCACGGCTGGTTGCGCGCCTCGGCCAGCGCGATCGCCTCGTCGGCGTAGATTCTTCCTTCGGCGAAATCGCCCAGATCGCCGAGGCACCATGCGAGCAGGCCGCGCGATAGCACCGACGGATATCCGGCCATGCCGAAACGTTGCGATGTCAGCTCGCCTTGCAACGTCGTGACGACGTGCTTCAGACCGTCGACGGCCTGCCGATAGTCGCCGCGCTGCTGATGGGGATAGGCGAGGTAAAACGTCGCGATGACCTGCAACGGCGTATCCGCGAGGGCGCGGCTCAACTCCAGCGCGCGCTGTCCGGTTTCGATGGCGCGATCGTGATCGCCCAGCGTGAAGAAATAAGAGTACGCCATCCAGGAAAGGATGCGCGCGAGCCTGCGCTTGTCGTCGAGATCCCTGGCGATCGTCTCGGCCTCGCCCAGATGCTTGAGGATCTGATCGAACTCACCGAGAGGAACGAGCGCCTGCCGCATGTCCAGACGCAGATCGATCGCCTGCTCGAGCGTGCTCCGGCTTTCGGGAAGATGCTCAAGCGCTGACAGCGCCTGCTCGAAAAATGTCACCGCCTCGCGGTTCGCCGAACGTGAGACGCCCTTGAGACCGGCCTGTCGGGCGTAGCGGAGCGCGTGCTCCCACATTTCTCCGCGAACTGCGTGATGGACGGTGCGCTCGGCGTGCTCGGCCAGCCGCTCCGGATACAGTGTCTCGAACGCGCGGACGATGCGCGCATGCAGCGCCTTCCTGCGCTCCTGCAGCAGGCTGTTGTATGCGACCTCGTACGTCAGCGCATGCTTGAACGTATATTCCAGCGTCGGGAAAAGGCTTGCCTCGTAGATGAACTCGGCGGCCTGCAAATGGCCGAGGCCGACCCGGAGCGCATCCTCGGTCAGCGCGTCCCTCGTGCCTTCCGCCGCGGCGATGGCGCGCAGCAGCGGGTACGGCACATCCTTGCCCACGACCGCCATCGTCTGAAGCAGGCGTTTTTCCTGCGCCGGCAGGCGATCGATTCGCGCCGCCAGAATCGCCTGCACCGTCGCCGGCACGCGGATGTCGGCAAACTTCCGTTTCAAGCGGTACGAGCCTCGCTCGCCGGTCAGCGTGCCGGTCTCGACCAGCGACCGGACGCTCTCTTCGAGGAAAAACGGGTTGCCCTCGGTCCGCTCGATCAACAGCCGCTTCAAGTCGGTCAGCGCACCGCCGCCGTGCGCGCGTCCGTTCGAGCCGGCAGATCCCGGTTTGCCGACATCGGTCGCCGCGCCCAGCAGGGCGTCGAGCAGCGCCTCGGCACCTTCGGCGCCGAACGGGTCGACGCGGATCTGCGCATAGCAGGCCTTGCCTCCCCAGCCGTGCTGGTACTCGGGGCGGTAATTGACCAGCAGCAGGATGCGCGCCGTCGGCAGTCCTTCGATCAGCGCGTCGAGCAGCGCCTGCGTTTCCGAGTCGATCCAGTGCAAGTCCTCGAACACCAGCAGCAAAGGCTGCTCGATGCTCTCGCGGAGCAGCAGCCGCTTGAGCGCATCGATCGTCTGCCTGCGTCGCTTCGGCGGATCGAATTCCTGCCACGCGCCGTCATCGAACGGCACGTCCAGCAACGCCAGGAAAGCCGGCAGGTCGGGCTCCATGTTGCGGTCGAGTGTCAGCAGCTTGCCGGTCAGCTTTTCCCGTATCGTGCGCGCGTCGTCGCGAGGCTCGATGCGGCAGTAGCTCTTCAACAGATCGATCATCGGCCGCCACGCCGTCGCCTTGCCGTAGGAGACCGAGCTGCTCTCGAGCACCAGGCAGTTGCGCGCGCGGTGCGAATGCGTGAGCTCCCATACGAGCCGCGACTTGCCTACGCCCGGCTCTCCGACCAGCGCGATCAGATGGCCCTGACCGCCGCGCGCTTTCTCCAGCGCGGCATGGAGCGTCGCGAGCTCGGCCTGACGTCCGACGAATCGCGTCAGACCCCGCGCCGCCAGTGCCTGCATCCGCGTGCGGGCGAGCCCGGCTCCGACCAGCTCGAACAGCTCCATCGGACCGTCCAAGCCCTTGATCGCCACCGGCCCCACCGACTGGACCTGTACATAACCTTCGACGAGTGCCAGGGTTTCGGCGGTCAGAAGCGTCGTCCCCTCCCGCGCCAGCTGCTCGAGGCGAGAGGCAAGATGAACGGTCTGGCCCATCGCGCTGTAATCCATGTGAAGATCGTCGCTGATCAGGCGCACGACGACTTCGCCGCTGTTCAGGCCGACGCGCGCATCGACCAGCGCCCCGTGAGTTCGCCGCGCCTGCTCGGCAAAGCGGCGCATGCCGTCCTGGAGCGCGAGAGCGGCGTAGCACGCGCGCAAGGCGTGATCCTCATGCGCGATCGGCGCGCCGAATAAAGCCATGATGCCGTCGCCCGACACCTGGCTCACCGTGCCCTCGTAGCGATGCACGGCTTCCATCATGACCTTCACCGTCCCGTCGAGCAGCTGCTGCGCTTCCTCCGTGTCGAGCGCCCTTATCAGCTCGGTGGAGCCCTTGATGTCGGCGAACAGGACGGTCACCTGCTTGCGCTCGCCTTCGACCGCGCTTCGGGAAGCCAGGATTTTTTCCGCCAGATGCGGTGGCGTGTACTGCGACGGCGCGCCCGCCCCGGGACGCTGCACGGCGGCGCCGCTGCGCGGCGCGGCGGTCAGCTGGCCGCCGCACTCCGTGCAAAAGCGGCTGCCCGCAC
Organism: Casimicrobiaceae bacterium; assembly: GCA_035607385.1. Lineage (GTDB taxonomy): Bacteria > Pseudomonadota > Gammaproteobacteria > Burkholderiales > Casimicrobiaceae > PALSA-1003. Next base: position 11,553 of record DATNAR010000424.1, on the reverse strand, counting down.
CGTTGATATGGCCGCAGTTGGAGCAGGCAAGTCCCAGCCGCGCGCCGCAAGCGTTGCAGAACTTGGCGGTGCTGGGGTTGTCGGCGTCGCAAGCGGCGCAGTGCATTCCTGGTGGCCCTTTTCCGCTGTCAGACGGTTGTCAGGCAGCGAGTATAGGTCGGCCGATGCTGCCGTTCAAACCGCTCGCGGCGACTCTCGAACGACCGGCCGCTATTTTCCCTGCTGCTTTTGCGGCTAGGCCTAATGGTCGACAGCGACTGCCCCACCGACTGATTAATCTTTCGAATCGATCGAAAGCCCGAGGAGCAAGCGATCATGGCAGTCGCCGTCGTGCACAGCCGTGCGCTGTCCGGCGTCGACGCGCCTAGAGTCACCGTCGAGGTACATCTGGCCGGTGGGCTTCCGGCGGTGCACCTGGTCGGATTGCCGGAGACCGAGGTCCGCGAAGCGCGGGACCGGGTTCGCGCGGCGCTGCAGAATGCACAGTTCGAATTTCCGGCCCGCCGGATCACCGTCAATCTCGCGCCGGCCGATCTGCCGAAGGAATCCGGCCGCTTCGATCTGCCGATCGCCTTGGGCATTCTGGCGGCGACCGGGCAGATTCCCGCGCCCGCCCTCGCGCCGTACGAATTCGCCGGCGAGCTCGCGCTGACCGGAGAGCTCCGCGCGATTCGCGGCGCGCTGGCGATGGTGCTCTCCGCGCGTCGCGACGGGCGCGCGTTCGTGCTTCCGGCAGCGTCCGCCGCCGAAGCGGCGCTGGTACGCGGCGCGATCGTCCATCCTGCCGGATCGTTGCTCGAGGTCTGTGCGCATCTGACCGGTCGCACATTGCTCCCTTGTCTGGCGCCGCACCTGCCGAGCGATCCGGTCGCGGGCCCGGATCTGGTCGATGTGCGCGGACAGGCGCGCGCCAAGCGCGCGCTCGAGGTCGCGGCCGCGGGATCGCACAGCATCCTGATGATCGGTCCGCCCGGAACCGGCAAATCGATGCTCGCGCAGCGCCTGCCGGGCCTGCTGCCGCCGCTTGCCGAGGACGAGGCGCTCGAATCCGCCGCGCTGCAATCGCTGACGGGTCGCTTCTGCCCCGACGACTGGGGGCGACGCGCGTTTCGCGCGCCGCATCACACCGCGTCCGCGGTGGCGCTGGTGGGCGGCGGCAGCGATCCGCGGCCCGGCGAAATCTCGCTCGCCCATCACGGCGTGCTGTTTCTCGACGAGTTGCCGGAATGGGACCGGCGCGTGCTCGAAGTGCTGCGCGAGCCACTCGAATCGGGCCGCATCCATATCTCGCGCGCGGCCCGGCAGGCGACGTTTCCGGCCCGCTTCCAGTTCGTCGCGGCGATGAATCCCTGCCCATGCGGTTATCTGGGGCACGCCAGCGGCAGATGCCGATGCACGCCGGACCAGGTCGCGCGCTATCGGGCGCGCATTTCAGGTCCGTTGCTCGACCGCATCGATCTCCAGATCGAGGTGCCTTCGCTCGCGGCCGACGCATTGCCGGGACGGCGTCGCGCCGCCGTCAGCGCCGAGACGAGCGACGTGGTGCGCGGACGCGTCGCCGCGGCGAGGGCGCGGCAGCATTCCCGGCAGACGAAGGCGAACGCATGGCTGGACGTCAAGGAAATCGAGCAGTGGTGCGTGCCGAATGCCGACGCCGACGCGCTGCTGAAAAGCGCGTTCGCGCGGCTCGCGCTGTCGGCGCGCGCCTACCACCGCATTCTCAAGGTGGCGCGCACGATTGCCGATCTGGCCGACAGCGAGGCGCTGGCGGCGACGCACGTCGCCGAGGCGATCGGCTACCGGCGGTTCGATCGGATCGCTTAAAGCGCACGATCGAACGGCGCGGCCGCGAGCCAGCTCCAAAGCGCGGGTGCTCAGCGCACCAGCAGCGCCTGCCGTCCCAGCGAGGCGAGCGCCGCGGCGAGCGCCGCGAGCTGTTCCGGCTCGGGCAGCGCCGGCCAGTGCACTGCAGCGATCTCGGCGCGCGTTCGCGTGCCGTCGAGCAGCGGCAGGAGCGCGCGCTCGCCTTCGCGCAAGACGATCGGCTCGTGCCGCAAATTGGCGCTCGCCTCACCGCGCGGTGCGTCGCGCCTGGCGATGGCGCTCGCCTCGGGCCGCGGCCCGGAGACCAATACAAACGGCGGGACGGCGCGATGCAGCTCCGCCGCGCCACCTACGTGCAGGCGCAGGATCTCGGCGGCGAGGAGATCTCGCTCGGCCGGTGTGCGATGCGCGCCGATCGCGGCGGCGGCTTCCTCGTACAGGCGGTCGAAGGGGATCGGAAGCGGCCATTGCGCGGCCAACACCGCCAGCGCGGACTTGACGATAGGGCTCGACGCCTCGACGCTTCGTCCGTCGGCGAAGCGAAAGGTCTCGGCGCGATCGGATGCGAGGTCCACCGGGGTCTCGCCGCGCTGCACCGGTGCCGCGACGCGAAGCGCCGTCACGCGCACCGCCGAGAGCTTGCGATCGAGCGCCGCGCCCGCGCGGAGCAACAGGCTCTGCCGGAAGCTGCGGCTCTTCAGGAAATCGAGAAACTGCTCGCGGCGGATCAGCCCGGGCGCGATCCGGTTCAACGTCGCCTCGACCTTGGGCGGAAGCCCGATCGGCAGCATCGTCCTGACATCGCTGTCGCCCAGATAGCGCAGGCCGTGTGCGCCGATGCGCTCGACGAATCGCTCGAAATACACGGCCTCGTTGGCCTCCTCCAGATATTCGTGCAGGACGTAGTAGTCGGGCTTCTGCCGGATGTGCTCGGCAGCCAGCCGCAGCAGCCGGCCGTAAGCCGAGTCCCGCTCGGGTACCGCCTCGGCCAGGAAGTCGAGCGTCGCGCGCGCCTTGGCGATGCGTGCCTGCGGATCCTCGACGTCGCGCGTGTGGTAGAGCATCGCCTCGCGCACGGTGGAAAGCATCCGCCAGCCCGGCAGCGTGTTATAGCTGACGAACGCGATGCCGTTGGCAGCGAGCAGCGACGCGCAAAGCGCCAGGATCCTGTCCTGCACCGGCGCGGGCACCCACGAATAGATGCCATGGGCGATGATGTAGTCGAAGGCTTCCGCTTCGTCGAAGGCCATGACATCGATCGCCCGCAGGCGGATGTTGGGCAATCCGAGCGCTTCGATTTCGGCCGCGCCGTGCGCGATCTGGACGGCGGACAGGTCGATGCCGACGAAGGTCGATCCCGGATAGCTTGCCGCCATCGGGATCAGGTTGCCGCCGGAGCCGCAGCCGATTTCCAGCACGCGGGCGCAGCCGACGTCGGGAGCGTCGAAACCGAACAGCGCCGCGACCGTGGCCAGATGATCGGGATGCGTCTGCCGCAGCGGCACGCTCTGATAGGGAAATTCGTCGTAACTGGTGCGAAGGGCGGCCGTCATGATCGCGCGTGCATTCGAGCGTATCATGCCGATCGTCGTCGGCGATGCCGCCGCGTACGCGTTGCGCGCCAAGGCGCGCGAACACCCCGAAGTCCAGCGATGAATTCAAACGACACCTCCCCGCTCGGCAAGGCGACCGGCTATCCCGATCGCTACGATCCGGGCCTGCTGTTTCCGATCGACCGGGCCGCGCAGCGCCAGGCGCTCGGACTTCGCGGAAAGCTGCCGTTCGCCGGAGCGGATCTGTGGACCGCGTACGAGATTTCTTGGCTCGATGCGCGGAACAAGCCCCAGCTTGCCATCGGCGAATTCCGCATCCCCGCGGATTCTCCCGCCACCGTCGAATCGAAATCGCTGAAGCTGTACGTGGGCTCGTTCGCGCAGGAGCCCGTTGCCACGCGCGAGCGCCTGGCGCAGACGATCCGCGTGGACCTCAACCGCATTTGCGGGGCCGGGATCGACGTCGTTCTGCATCCGGCGACGGCGTCGGCGGCGCCGGGCATCGCCGGGCTGCCGGGCGTCTCGGTGGATGACGAAGATGGCGCCGCCGACACGGCCGCCCCCGACCCCGGGTTGCTCGCGGTCGGCTCTGCGACCGCCGAAGAAACGCTCTGCAGCGCACTGTTCCGTTCCAACTGCCCGGTCACCGGAGCGCCCGACTACGCCGACGTGATGGTGCGCTATCGCGGGCCGCGGATCGATCGCGCGTCGCTGCTTTCGTACCTGTTGTCGTATCGCCGTCATGCCGCATTCCACGAAAGCTGTGTCGAGCGGATCTACATCGATCTGTTGGCCCGATGCCGGGCCGAGCGCCTGACCGTCTATGCACGCTTTACCCGCCGCGGGGGCATCGACATCAATCCATTCCGCAGCAATTGCGAAGCGCCGCCGGCCGCAGCGCAACGCACGCCGAGGCAATAAGCGCGGGCGCGACCGATGCGCTTCCCACGGCGCTCGGCCGATGCTGCAATGCGGTAGAATCGATCGGCGATGGATGCTCTCGCCGACCCCGAAGCCACGCTCTCCGACGCACCGGCCGACGCGCCGCGGCTGCGCGAGATCCCGTACAACTACACGTCGTTCTCGGACCGCGAGATCGTCATTCGCCTGCTCGGCGAGCCGATGTGGCTGCTGCTGGTCGAATTGCGCGGCGAGCGCCGCACCGGACGCTCGGCGCGCATGCTGTTCGAAGTCCTGGGCGACATCTGGGTCGTCCAGCGCAATCCATATCTGCAGGATGACCTGCTCGACAATCCCAAGCGCCGCGCATTGCTGATCGGCGCGCTGCGCCACCGCCTGGGCGAGATCGACAAGCGCCGGCGCGCGATCGACGATGCCGTCCGCGATGTGAAGGTCGGGCGGCTGGTCGACAGCGCGTGCGCCGCGGTAGAAGCCTTCGAGACCTCGTTTCGCGACACAGCCGAGCTGCGCAAGCGCGCGCGGCGCGTGCTCTCGCGCTACACGCGCAAGGACAATATCGCGTTCGACGGCCTGGCGCGCGTCTCGCATGTCACCGATGCGACCGACTGGCGCGTCGAATACCCGTTCGTCGTCTTGCATCCGGACACCGAGAACGAAGTGCGCGGCCTGGTCCAGGGCTGCATCGAGCTGGGCCTGACGATCATTCCGCGCGGCGGCGGCACCGGCTACACCGGCGGCGCCGTGCCGCTCGACGCCAGGGCAGCGGTGATCAACACCGAAAAGCTGGAGCGACTGTCGGCGATCGAGAGGGTCGTCCTTCCCGGCCGCAGCGATGCCACGCCGGTGATCGACGCCGGCGCGGGCGTGGTGACCAAGCGCGTGATCGACGCGGCCGACGGCGCGGGACTCGTGTTCGCCGTCGATCCGACCTCGGCGGATGCGAGCTGCATCGGCGGCAACGTCGCGATGAACGCCGGCGGCAAGAAGGCGGTGCTCTGGGGCACGGCGCTCGACAATCTCGCGTCGTGGCGGATGGTGACCCCGGATGCCGAGTGGCTCGAGGTCACGCGGATCGGCCACAACGTCGGCAAGATCCACGACGCGGATGTGGCGAGGTTCGAGCTCGCCTATCATGCGGCGGCGGCGGACGGCGGCTTCGGTGCGCCGGTCCGCACCGAGACGCTGTCGATCCCCGGTGAGCGCTTCCGCAAGACCGGGCTGGGCAAGGACGTGACCGACAAGTTTCTCGCTGGCCTTCCCGGCGTGCAGAAGGAAGGCTGCGACGGCATCATCACCTCGGCGCGCTTCATTCTGCACACGATGCCGCCCGCGATTCGCACCGTCTGCATGGAATTCTTCGGCCAGGTTCGCGACTCGACGCCGGCGATCGTCGAGATCAAGCGCTATATCGACACGCTCGCCGCTGCGGCCCCGGGCGAACGCGTGCAGCTCGCCGGCCTCGAGCACCTGGACGAGCGTTACGTCAAGGCGGTCGGCTACGCGACCAAGGCGAAGCGCCACGGCCGGCCGAAGATGGTGCTGATCGGCGACATCGTCGGGGACAGCGACAACGCCGTCGCGCGCGCCGCGTCCGAGGTCGTGCGCATCTGCAATGCACGCGGCGCCGAAGGCTTCGTCGCGGTCTCGGCCGAGGCGCGCAAGAAATTCTGGCTCGACCGCGCCCGCACGGCGGCGATCGCCAGGCATACGAACGCCTTCAAGATCAACGAAGACGTCGTCATTCCGCTCGAGCGGCTCGGCGACTACACCGACGGCATCGAGCGCATCAACATCGAATTGTCGATCGGCAACAAGCTCGCATTGTGCGACGCGCTTTCGGCATTTTTCGCCGGACCGCTGCCGGCGACGCTGTGGAGCGCCGATGCCGACGCCGCGCCGGCGCAGGATGTGCTGGATGCGAAGGTCGACGAGGCGCGCGCGCTGATCGCCGCGGTCCGCGCGCGGTGGCAGGACCTGCTCGACCGGCTCGACGTGACTTTTCCCGCGCTGCAAAGCCGGGCCGAGCTCGTGTCCTGGAAAACCGAGATCAAGGCGCCGCTCGAGGAGATCTTCGCCGGCGCCGTGTTCGCGCCGATACTCAAATGCTGCGCCGGCATTCATCGCTCGGTGCTGCACGGACGAGTCTTCATCGCGTTGCACATGCATGCCGGCGACGGCAACGTCCACACCAATATCCCGGTGAACTCCGACGACTACGCGATGCTGCAGCAGGCCAACGCGGCGGTGGCGCGGATCATGGTGCTGGCACGCAGCCTGGGCGGCGTCATCTCGGGCGAGCACGGCATCGGCATCACCAAGCTCGAGTACCTGACGGCCGACGAGATCGCGCCGTTCATCGCCTACAAGCAGAAGGTCGATCCGGCCGGGCGCTTCAACCGTGCCAAGCTTTTGCCCGGCGCCGACCTCGCGCGCGCCTACACCCCGAGCTTCAGCCTGCTCGGCGCCGAGAGCCTGATCCTCGAGCAGTCCGAGATCGGACGCATCTCCGACTCGATCAAGGACTGCCTGCGCTGCGGCAAGTGCAAGCAGCCGTGCGCGACCCACGTCCCGCGTGCCAACCTGCTGTACAGCCCGCGCAACAAGATCCTGGCGACATCGATGCTGATCGAGGCGTTCCTGTACGAGGAGCAGACGCGGCGCGGCGTGTCGCTCAGGCATTTCGACGAGTTCGGCGACGTCGCCGACCACTGCACCGTCTGTCACAAGTGTTTCAACCCGTGTCCGGTCGACATCGATTTTGGCGACGTCTCGATAGCGATGCGCAACCTGCTGCGCCGCCAGGGTCATGCCAAATTCAATCCGGGAACCGCCGCGGCGATGTTCTTCCTGAACGCGACCGACCCGACGCGGATCAAGCTCTCGCGGAAGCTGATGATGGTCTGGGGATACCGGCTGCAGCGCCTGGCGTACTGGGTCGTGAAGCGCATCGGCGTCGCCGCGGCGCAGACCGGACGGCCGCCGGCAACCGTCGGCGGCACCCCGCTGGTGACGCAGGTGATCCATTTCGTCAACAAGCCGATGCCCGGCGGATTGCCGAAACGCTCGGCCCGGGCGCTGCTGGACATCGAGGATTCGACGGTCGTGCCTATCATCCGCGACCCGTCGCGCGCCGCCGAGGAATCCGATGCGGTGTTCTATTTCCCCGGCTGCGGGTCCGAGCGGCTGTTCTCGCAGGTAGGACTCGCCACGCAGGCGATGCTCTATCACATCGGCGCGCAATGCGTGCTGCCCCCGGGCTATCTTTGCTGCGGCTATCCGCAGACCTCGGCCGGCAACGAGGACAAGGGACGGGAGATCATTACCGACAACCGCGTGCTGTTTCACCGCGTTGCCAACACGCTCAACTATCTCGATATCAAGACGGTGCTGGTGTCGTGCGGAACCTGCATGGACCAGCTGCAGAAGTACGAGTTCGAAAAGATCTTTCCCGGCTGCCGCCTGCTCGATATCCACGAATACCTGCTGGAAAAAGGGGTCCGTCTGGGCGAAGGCGAGCTTTCCGGCGTGCGGTACATGTATCACGACCCCTGCCACACGCCGATGAAGACCTACCAGCCGCTGAAGGTGGTCAACGAGTTGATGGGAGCGAAAGTGGCGCTGAACGACCGCTGCTGCGGAGAATCGGGAACGCTCGCCTCGACGCGGCCGGATATCGCCACCCAGGTCCGCTTCCGCAAGGAGGAGGAGATGAAGAAGGGCGCCTCGGCGCTGCGCGGCGATGGCTTCGACGGCAAGGTGAAGGTTCTGACCTCGTGTCCCTCGTGCCTGCAGGGGCTGGCGCGGTTTGCCGACGACGCCGATACCGATGCCGACTATATCGTCGTCGAGATCGCGCGCCGCGTTCTCGGACCCGATTGGCTGCCGGATTACGTCAAGGCCGCGAACAACGGCGGGATCGAGCGCGTGCTCGTGTGAGTCGGCAGCAGCAACCGCTGCTGCGCTGTCGCCGAAGGCGCTAGCGGGAAAGCGCGAGAATAGGCGCCGGCGCGAGCGAAGCCGACGCGACCAGGCGAGGACCCGCGTTGGCATTGAAAGTGGCGCTGTCGACGACTGTCGTCGTGCCCAGCATGGCCGCCAGCGTGAACAACGCGGCTGCGATCACGACCGCCGAAAGCATGCGCTTGCCCGGGGCGAAAAAGACCCCGCGACTGCGCGGGGATCGCGCAGCGCGGGTTGGAGGCAAGCGGTGGCGGCGCGACGGTGCGTCGCGGCGGGCGTTTTCCGACGCTCGCCGGCCGGCCGGGCGAAGTTCGCGGTGTGCGTATCCGCTGCGCGGCAGCGATTCGCGCGCGTTCAGCGGGTGGGGCGGGTTGGATGCGAAGTCGGTGTACATATTCGTCTCCAGATCGAGCCGGCCGCGGACGGATTGTCGGTTGCTGGCCCTTTCTCTGTTGTACACAGTCTGGACGCCTCAGCGCGCCGGCGCGCCGGCAGATTGCGCACCCGAAAACCCGACTATTCACGCTTCCGCGCCCAGCGGGCGCCGTGCGGCGGCCGGCCCTCGGCCCGCGGGGGCAGTTGTGCTATAAAGACCTGAATATGGCGCTGTCATGGTGACCAACCCAATCACGCCAGTGCAGGCGCAGGGCCACCCGCCCCTTGGCCAGCTCGCCTTCGCCGATGCCGACGGCTGCGCGACGTGGCTGCGCACTCTTCCGGTAACGAATATCGCGCGGTATTACGAAGAAATTCTCGACCAGCTGCGGCGGGTCGGCGAGGCGGAGTTCGCCCCGCGCGAGCGCGGCCGAATCGCCGAGCTGATGCGCGAGCCGGTGAGCTTCCTGCACACCGAGCTCGCGCGCCGTTACGCGGGCAAGCCGCAGCCGTCCGCCGCGCGCGAGAAGGAAGCCGCCGACCAGGCGCTTGCCCTCTGGCAGGCGTTATGGGTTCAGTACTCGGCGTGTCTTAAGCCCTTGCTCGAAGGCGACGCCGAGCTGCAGGGCGTCAAGGCCAAGGTCCTGCAGCGCGGCCTCTGGGTGGGCAAGCAACTGCTGCTGGTGCATGGACTGGCCCGCCGCACGCCAACTGCGACCGTCTGGCAGGAATTGCACGCGTATTTCCGGCTGGCCGAAATCCTCGAGTGCGCCGTCACGGCGGTGTCGGACGACCTGATGCCCAACGCCATCGGCCTGTCGTGCTACTCGACGTACGCGCATGCGCTGCTGCTCGATCTGGCCGACCCTTGCGGCATGACAGTGCGCCAGATCGAATTGACCGACCGCTGGCTGGCGATGTGGGCGCGCAAGATCTTTCCGTATGCGCAGCAGCGCGAAACCGAAGGTCCGGTGATCACCGTCGATCTGGACGGCGCCGGCGGCGCGACGCTCCATGCCGGCGAGCCGCGCCACGGCAGCCAGTCGACGCGCTACTGCTATCCGGCGAAGCTCGCGGCGAGCGTGCGCGGACGACTGAAACGCCTCGCCAGCGGAGCGAATCCGGCCGAGCTTCAGCTGGGGCACGATGTCTCGGCCGATGCGTGCTCGACGCTGCTGGCGCAACTGGATGCGCACTGGTACGCGCTGCCGCTCAAGCGCGGCGCGGGCGGCGAATCGCAAACCGGTCTCGAGCTTTGCGCAGGCGGTCTGGGGGCGGCGTACTTCCGGGTTTCCGGGAAAACCTTCAACAGCAAGGATTTGGTCGGCCACCTGTCGTACCAGGGAACGCAGCACCTGGCCACGCTGGGCGCGCTTACCGATTACGATCGCAACAAGGACGAAGCCGAGCGCTCATGGGCATGGGAGCGCTGGCAGGGAAATTACGAGTGGAGCGGCGCGATGCTGCATCGCCCCGCGGTCGGCCAGTACCGCTGGCACCTCGACCAGCTGGTCATCGTTCGCGACGACGAGCGCTTGCGCTGCGGACACGTCGTGCATGTCGCGCTCGACAGCCGCGACCATCTGAACCTGGGAATCAAGCTGTGGTCGGGGGCGCCGACAGCGATCGCGGTGCGCGCGCTGACGACGATGCTGGTCGAAGAGGCCCCGATACCGACGGTGATCCTCGGCGCGACGCCTGACGAAAAGCCCGTGATGCTCGTGCCGCCGCGCACGTTCAATCCCGGCCGCATCTTTCGCACCCTCTCCTCCGGCCCCGAGCGGCGCTTCCGCCTGACGCGCCTGCTGCAGCGCGGCGCCGATTTCGAGCGCGTCGCGTTCGACGAAATCAAGCCTTAGCCCCGGACCGGGTTCCCGGTCCGTTCGCATCGACATGCCCAATCGTCTGGCAGGCGAAACCAGCCCCTATCTGCAGCAGCACGCGAGCAATCCGGTCGATTGGTATCCCTGGGGCGAAGAGGCGCTCGCCAAGGCGAGGCGCGAGAACAAGCCGATCCTGCTGTCGATCGGGTATTCGGCGTGCCATTGGTGTCACGTGATGGCGCACGAATCGTTCGAGGACGAGGGCGTCGCTGCGCTGATGAACGAGCTGTTCGTCAACGTCAAGGTCGATCGGGAGGAAAGGCCGGATCTCGACCAGATCTACCAGACCGCGCATGCGATGCTCTCGCGCCGGAGCGGCGGCTGGCCGCTGACGATGTTCCTGACGCCGCAACAGGAGCCGTTTTTCGGCGGCACGTATTTTCCCAAGACCTCGCGTTACGGGTTGACCGGCTTCGCCGACCTGCTGCCGCAACTCGCGCAGGCGTACCGCGAGCAAGGCGAGGCGATCGCCGAGCAGAACGAGCGCCTCAAGGCCGCGCTGGCGCTGACCTTGCCCGAGCCGGCCGAGCCCACCGCGGCGCTGCCCGCGGCGGCAGCCGACCGCGCCTATGCATCGCTCGCCCAGTCGTTCGATCCGGTCGACGGCGGCTTCGGCAGCGCGCCGAAGTTTCCGCACGCGGCCGAGCTCGACTTTTGCCTGCGCCGTTACGCCGCGACTCGCGACGAGCATGCGCTGGGCATCGTCCGCGTCACGCTGCTGCGCATGGCCGAAGGCGGCATCCACGATCAGCTGGCAGGCGGATTTTCCCGGTACAGCGTCGACGGCGAATGGACGATTCCCCACTTCGAAAAAATGCTCTACGACAACGCTGCGCTGCTCGCGCTCTACGCCGATGCGTGGCGCGCCACCGGCGAGCCTGCGTTCGAGAAAACCGCGCGCGGGATCGTGGCGTGGCTGCAGTCGGAGATGCGCGCGCCCGAGGGAGGTTTTTATTCGAGCCTCGACGCCGACAGCGAGCACGAGGAGGGCAAGTTCTACGTTTGGACGCCCGACCAGGCGAAGGCGGAGCTCGATC
>DATNAR010000422.1:0-5818 GCA_035607385.1 Casimicrobiaceae bacterium | reverse complement strand
CCGCGGCGATCGCGCTAGTCCTCTACCCGTTCGCGCCTTGGGAAGGCAGCGCGGCCGCGTTCGTCGGCGGCATCGGCGCGACGATGGGACCGCTGTTCGGCGTGATCATGGTCGACTACTACCTGGTCGCGAAAGGCGAGGTCAACGTCGGCGCGCTCTACGTCGAGGACGGCGAATACCGTTACCAGGGAGGCTTCCACGTCGCCGCGTTCATCGCGGCCGGGATCGGCGCGCTGTTCTCCAGCATCCTGCCGAATTTCAGCAGCCTGCTGCCATCGTGGTGGGGCGTGTACGGCTGGTTCTTCGGCGTCGCGATCGCGGGCGCGACGTATTACGTGCTGTCGATGCTGATGCCGCGGGCCGTCGTGCAACCAGCGTAAAGGCTGTTGGGCGTTGAGCGTTCGGCGTTGGGCGGGCATCGCGTCGGCGCCGTCACTTCCCGCCCAACGCCCGACGCCAAACCGCCCTCTACCCGTCGATCGCGGAGCCGAGATTGCGCAATCGCGGGTCGCCTGGGTCGGCTACAGCCCGAGATACGCCTGCCTCACCTCGTCCGACGCGCTGATTTCCTGCGCCGTCCCTTTGAGCGCGATTCTCCCACTTTGCATGACGTAGGCTCGCGTCGCCAGTTCCAGCGCCAGCATCATGTTCTGCTCCACCAGCAGGAGGGATGTGCCGCTGCGGTTGAGGTTCGAGAGGCCGTCGAAGACCGCGTCGACGAGCTGCGGAGACAATCCGAGGCTCGGCTCGTCGATCAGCAGCAGCCGGGGTCCGCTCATCAGCGCGCGCCCGATCGCGAGCATCTGCCGCTCGCCCCCGGACAACGTGCCGGCAAGCTGCGTCCGGCGCTCGGCAAGCCGGGGAAAAAGCGCGTAGACGCGATCCGCGTGCTGGCGGTATCGCGCAGCATCCGCCACGACGTACGCGCCAAGGCGCAGGTTCTGCGCAACCGATTGCCGCGCAAACACGCGTCCGCCTTCGGGAATCAGCGCCATGCCGTCGCGCACGAGTCGATCGGGTGTGGATGCCGTGACGTTGTTGCCGTCGAAGCGCACCTGCCCGGATTTTGCGCGGACCGAACCGACGATCGCCAGCAGCGTGCTCGATTTCCCGGCGCCGTTCGCCCCCAGGAGCGCGACGATCTCGCCGGCGCGCACCTCCAGCGAAATGCCGCGGACCGCCTGCACACCCCCGTACGCCACGTGCAGTTCTTCGACTTCGAGGATGGCCCGCTCAGGCACGACGCTTTCTCCCGAGATACGCCTCGATCACGGCCGGGTGGCGCACCACTTCCTCGGGTGTGCCCGACGCGATCAGTTGCCCGAAGTCGAGCACGAGAATCCGGTGCGCGAGCCGCATCACCACTTCCAGCACGTGCTCGACGATGACGAGCGTCACGCCGCGCGCGTGGATCGCTCGCAGTATTTCCACCAGCTCGAGCGTCTCGGTTGGATTGAGTCCGCCCGCAACTTCGTCGAGCAGCAGCAGCCTGGGCGACGTTGCCAGCACGCGCGCAAGCTCGAGGCGCTTCTGGCCTGCGACGCTGAGTGCGCCTGCGCGCGCCATGCCGCGATCGCCGAGACCCACGGCTTCCAGCACCCGTCGCGCCTCGCGTTCGGCTGCCGCGACGCCGGGTTGCCGCAGCAACGCGCCGACCATCACGTTCTCCTGCACCGTCATCGCGGCGAAACTCCTCGGAACCTGAAACGTGCGCATCAGCCCCAGCGTCGCGATCGCTTCGGGCGTTCGGCCGACGAGCTCCGCGCCATCGAAGCGCACGCTGCCCGACGTCGGCGCATCATGGCCGGCGAGGCAATTGAAGAGCGTCGTCTTGCCCGCGCCGTTCGGCCCGATGATCGCGACGATCTCGCCCGCATCGACACCGAAGGTGACGTCGCGGTTGGCGACCACCCCGCCGAAACGTCGCGTCAACTGCCTAACGTCGAGCAGCGCCACGACGTAACCGCAGCGTCACGAGACCGCTCGGCAGGAACAGGCTCACCAGGATGATCGCTAGTCCGTAGAGCAGCAGATCAAGACCCGAGCCCGATCCGCCCATGGCGATGCGTGTTCCCTCGGCCAGCGGAATCAGCAGCGCGGCGCCGAGCCACGGTCCGATGATCGTGCCCACACCACCGAGGATGGCGACCAGCACGATCTGGATCGACAGCGTCAGGTTGAACGCCGAATCGGGATCGATGAAACCGATGTAGATCGAATAGAACCCTCCCCATACTCCCGTCAGCGCCGCGGACAGCGCAAACGCGAGCATCTTGTAGCGGTCGGCCGGCACGCCGAGGCTGCGGGCCGCGGCCTCGTCTCCGTTGATCGCGCGCCAGTAGTAACCGGCTTTCGCGCGCGCCAGCGCGAAGGTTGCGCACAACGTGAAGAGCGCAAGAACGAAAGCGATCCAGTAATACGGCGCGCGCGAGCGAAACAGCAGCAGCCAGGCGTTGTTCGCGATGGGCGCTTCGAGGCCGACCGCGCCGCCGGCCCAGCTCCAGTTCACCACCAGCACGTGGGTCATCGCCAGCAACGCGAGCGTGGCCATGGCGAAGTAGTGTCCCGACAACCGCAGCGTAGGCCTGCCGACGACAAACGCGATTGCCGCGGCCACGAGGCCTCCCACCGGAATCCCGAGCCATGGCGTGACGTGCGTTCGCAGCAGCAGCAGCGTCGTATAGGCGCCAAGCCCCAGGAACACCGCGTGTCCGAAGGAAACGCGTCCGAGAAAGCCGCCGACGAGATTCCACGCGGCGCCGAGCGCGCCGTACATCAGCATCATCACGACGACTTGCTGATAAAACGGATCGCCGACCACGAGCGGAAACGCCGCCAGCAGGACGACGGCCAGCGCAAGCACGGCGGCGCCCGTGCGGCTCACCAACGCCCGAACAGGCCGCGCGGCCGATACCAGAGCACCAGCAGGAAGGCCACGAAAACGCTCGCGGTCTTGAACGCCGGCGCGATCAGGTAACCGGTCATCGCTTCGATGACGCCGATCAGGATGCCGGACAGGAACGCGCCCGGCAGCGAGCCGAAGCCGCCCATCGCCACGGCGACGAACGACAGCAGCCCGAACACTGCGCCCACCGAAGGAAACACGTAGAAGAACGTGGTGAGCAGCGCGCCCGCCAAGCCGACCATGGCGCTGCCCAGCATCCAGACCTGTGCGTTGACGCGGTCGGATGCGATGCCAACCAGCGAAGCCGCCTGACGGTCCTCGGCGACCGCCTGCAGCGCGCTCCCCCAGCGCGTGCGATACACCAGCACGAACAGCACGCCGATCACCACCAGCGACACGAGGCCGGTGACCACCTGCGGCCGCCCGAGTGACACGCCGGCCAAGCGTATGCCGCCGGAGAGCCACGTGTCCGGCAGATTGCGGTAGTCGGGCGAAAAGAAGATGAACGCAAGCTGCCGCAACACGAGGCCGAGACCGAAGGTGGCGAGGATCACGATCATGACCGGGCCGCGCTGCAGCGGCCGGATGATCAGCGCATACGCGAGAAAGCCGACAAACCCCAGCGCGCACGCCGCGATGGGCGCTGCGAGCGTGGGATCGACGTGGCCGAGCGTGAACATCCAGTAGGCGGCGTACATGCCGAGCATCAGGAAATCACCGTGCGCAAAATTGATGACGTCCGTGATGCCCCAGATCAACGCCAAGCCTACCGCGACCACGGCGTAGATCAGCCCGTTCGACAAACCGGTGACGAATGCCTCGAGCACGTCGCGCTGTCCGTCGCGCTGGTGCGGCGAATCGCGTCTTTAGTGCTTCCAGGTGAACGGGAGCACCGGCAGGTTCTTCATCTGCTTGTAGCGGTCGGGCCAGACGGTGTGATATCCGTCGCCCTCGAGTTGCAGGATCAGCCCTTGCCCTTTTTCGTTCTGCCCTTTGCTGTCGAACTTCACGCCAGCCCACGGCATGACGATCCGGTCCGCGTCAAGATTGGTCGAAGCGAGCGCCTGGCGGATCGCATCCGGCTTCGTCGATCCCGCCCGGTCGATGGCATCCGCGAGTACGAGCATCCCCTGCAGCGAGCGCGCGCTGTTGCCGTTCAACTCCTTGCCACCCGAACGCGACTTGAAGAGGTCGTTCAATTGCTTGATCACCGGCTTGATCGTGTACAGATCGTTCGCCCACACATCGCGCGTCAGCACGCCCTGTACCTGGGGTCCGACCTCGGAGACGAAGCGCGAATCGATGAAGCCGGCGTCGTTCGCCAGAAAAATCGGCGGCGCGTAATTCATTTCGCGCATCGTCCGCACGAAGAGCAAGGCATCCGACGTGTAACTGGCGAAAATCGCCACGTCGGGCTTTGCGGCCGCGAGCTTCTGCGACTCCGAATTGACCGACGCCGTCCCGGCGGCGTAGGCGACATTGACGACAATTTCGCGGCCCGAGCGCTTGGCGAAGTCCTGCAATGCCTTGTAGGTGTTGACGCCGAAATCGGTGTTCTCGTACACGACGCCGATCTTCTTTGTCGGAACGGCTTTCACTTCGTCGAGAAACTGCATCATGTTGCCGATGAACGTCTCGTCGTTGGGCGTCGTCCGGAAAAACCACTTGTAGCCGCGTTCCGTCAGGTCGGGGCTGCTCGATTCCGGGTTCAGAAACGGCATCGCGCGCTGCTCGGCAATCCGGCTCGTGGTCTTGGTGACGGCGGACTGATAGGCGCCGATCAGCGCGACGACGTGCTCCTGGTCGATCAGCCGCTGCGCTTCCGCCTGCCCCACCTCCGGCTTGCCCTGCGAGTCGGCGAACACGACCTCGACCTTCGCGCCGCCGAGGTGCGGCAATCCGGCGCCGGCGGCAAGCGGAATATCCTTGAGCTCGGGATGCGGCTTGTTGATGACATCGACGGCGAGCTCGATGGCTTGCTTCAACTCGCTGCCCGTGGAGGCAAGCGCGCCGCTCAACGGATAGATGGCGCCGATCCTGATCACGTTGTCCTGTGCAAGCGCCGCTTGCGCGAGCGGCATTCCGAGACACGCGATCAGCACGACCATGAGCTTTTTCACGGCAGTATCCTCCTGGGAATGGAAAAACCTGAAACATCGTACCCGGAGCGCAACTTCCATGAAAGAATGCCGCGCGTGGGGGATGTTACTTTAGCGCCGCGGGACAATGTTCCTTGAGCTGGAACCCCATCACCACGGGAGAATCACGATGAAACGCCGCATCTGCGCATTTATGGCCATCGCGTTCGCCTTTGCGCTTCCGGCGGCAGCGCAGACCAGGTGGGATCTTCCCACGGCCTACCCCGCCAACAACTTTCACACTGAAAATCTGCAGCAGTTCGTCAGCGACGTCGACAAGGCGACCGGCGGCAAGCTGAAGGTCCAGTTGCATCCGAACGCGTCGCTCTTCAAGGCACCGGAGATCAAGCGCGCCGTACAGGGCGGCCAGGCGCAGGCCGGCGAAATCCTCCTCGTCAATTACGAGAACGAGGATCCGCTCTACGGCATCGACGGCGTTCCATTCCTCGCGACGTCATACGGCGAGGCATTCAAGCTCTACAAGGCCGAACGCAAGGCGCTCGACGACAAGCTTGCGAAGCAGGGCATGATGCTGCTCTACACGGTGCCGTGGCCGCCGCAGGGCATCTACACGAACCGGACGCTCAACAGCGCCGCGGACATGAAGGGCCTCAAGTGGCGCGCGTACAGTCCGGCGACATCGAAGATCGCCGAGCTCGTCGGCGCGCAGCCGGTCACCGTGCAGGCCGCGGAAGTGTCGCAGGCACTCGCCACCGGCGTCATCGATTCGTACATGTCCTCGGGCGCCACCGGCTACGACTCGAAGACGTACGAG
>DATNAR010000393.1:0-10147 GCA_035607385.1 Casimicrobiaceae bacterium | reverse complement strand
GACCCGTTCCCACCGCCGCCAGCCTGACGATGCGCCAGTATCTCGAGTTCATGCGCCACGTGCGCGATCACGGCCAGCGCAAGCACGATCGTACCGGCACCGGGACGCTGTCGGTCTTCGGCTACCAGATGCGCTTCGACCTCGCCGCGGGTTTTCCGCTGCTGACGACCAAGCGCGTGCATACGAAGTCGGTGATCCACGAGCTGCTGTGGTTTCTCGCCGGCGACACCAACGTCCGCTATCTGCGCGAGCACGGAGTGACGATCTGGGACGAATGGGCCGACGCCAACGGCGATCTCGGACCGATTTACGGATACCAGTGGCGGTCGTGGCCGGCGCCGGACGGGCGGCATATCGACCAGCTGGCCGAGGTCGTCGCCCAGATCAGGAAGAATCCCGACTCCCGGCGGCTGATCGTGTCGGCGTGGAACGTCGGCGACATCCCGCGGATGAAGCTGCCCCCCTGCCACGCCTTCTTCCAGTTCTACGTGGCGGAAGGAAAGCTCTCGTGCCAGCTTTATCAACGCAGCGCCGATGTCTTCCTCGGCGTGCCGTTCAACATCGCCTCGTACGCGCTGCTGACGCATCTGGTCGCGCAGCAGACGAGCCTCGAACCGGGTGACTTCGTCTGGACCGGCGGCGACTGCCACCTCTATCTCAACCACCTCGAGCAGGTCGAGATTCAGCTGGCGCGCACGCCTCACCCGCTGCCGAGGCTCGTGCTCAAACGAAAGCCGCCATCGCTGTTCGATTACCGGTTCGACGATATCGAGATCGCCGATTATCAGTTCGATCCCGCGATCAAGGCCCCGGTCGCCGTCTAGGTACGGCGATCTCGCGTCGAAAGCAGCGCCTACTCGAAACGGAGGTTTCGATGATCAGAAAACTCGCATCCGGCGGATACCGCCTCTATTCGCGCAAAGTCGATCCGAAGACCGGGAAGCGGCGCAACCTAGGCACGTTCAAGACGCGGGCAGCCGCCGAAAAGCACGAGCGCGAGGTTCAGTACTTCAAGCGGCATTGACGGGCATCGCCGACGGTCGGCGGCGAGCAAGGCGGGCAAAAAAAAGCCCGCTGGAGGAGGGAGCGGGCAAGGGGGATCCGGTCGGGCGGTGCAGTCAGACGACGCTCCTGGCGGCGTTGACGCGGTCGGCCAACTCTTCGAGTGCGACTTGTTGCGACGGCGACAGCGCCTGCTTCGGGCCGTGGTCGATCCCGTCGGGCTCGCGGGACCCTTCGGCCTCCGCAAGCCAGTACGCTGCAAACTCGGGTGCGAACCTGTCCATCGCCGTCTCCTGCTTCCGAATGGCATCGGCGCACATTGCGCGCGATGCCCTCGCCACAGGTCAAGCAATCGTTGTGCCAATCCCGTCGAGACTCGATGAATCAGTGGCTTGCCCCTGGGAGCGCGGCGAGAAGGCAGGCGCGGCATGTAAAACATCGCCGCGACTCGTGAAAAGTGTCGTATCTAAACGACATGCTTTCGCTGCAGCGCAGCAAGTTATTGATTATAATGGGTCAAAACTGTCTCTGAACAGAGACATATGTGCGTAAAATGCAACAAACCGCGCGCAAAGCCTTCGGGCGCGGAACGAGGCCTCAGTTTTTGGCCTCCTTGAACATCGCCGGCTCGAGCCGGTGTCGCTGCAGCAATTTGTAGAACTCGGTGCGGTTGCGTTTGGCCAGCGTCGCTGCCTGCGTCACGTTCCCGCCGGTGATCTTCAGCAACCGGACCAGATAGTCGCGCTCGAATTGCTTTCTCGCCTCCTCGAAAGGCGCCAGCACGCCGGAATCCTCGCGGAGCGCCCCATGCACCAGGGTGGCGGGAATCACGCTGGTCGTCGTCAGCGCGACGGCTTGCTCGAGCAGATTCAACAGCTGTCTCACGTTGCCCGGCCACGGGGCACTGATCAGCAAGGCCATCGCGTCGGGCGCCAGCGTGGGCACCGGCTTCTTGTACCGCTCGGCGAGCTTGCGCAGGAAATGCGTGGCCAAAAGCGGAATGTCCTCGCGTCGATCGGCCAGCGGCGGCAGTTTCAGCGAGACCACGTTCAGCCGGTAATAGAGATCCTCGCGAAACTGGCCGTTTTCCTTTTGCGCGTCCAGGTCGCGGTGCGTGGCCGAAACGACGCGAACGTCGACCGGGATCGATTGCGTCGCCCCCACCGGGCGCACTTCCCCTTCCTGCAGTACCCGCAGCAGCTTGACTTGCAGCGGCAACGGCATGTCGCCGATTTCATCGAGGAAGATCGTTCCGCCATCGGCCGCCTGGAACAGCCCCTTGTGCGCCTGCACTGCGCCGCTGAACGCGCCCCGGGCATGGCCGAACAATTCCGACTCGAGCAATGGCTCCGGAATGGCGCCGCAATTGACGCCGATGAACGGCCGCGTCGCGCGCCGGCTGGCGCGATGGATCGCGCGCGCCAGCAACTCCTTGCCCGTGCCCGACTCGCCGAAAATGAGCACGCTGGCATCGGAATCCGCGACCAGGCGCGCTTGCCGCATCAGGTCCTCCATGCGCGGGCTGCGGGTGATGATGCCGGCGCGCCATTCGCCGGTCGCCTGCGTCGGCTCGGGTTCGCCGCCACTGAGCCGGACCGCCGCGGCGACCTTCTGCAGCAATTCCTGGCTGTCGAAGGGCTTGGTCAGAAAGCCGAATACGCCGCGCTGCGTCGCCGACACGGCCTCCGGTATCGTTCCGTGCGCCGTAAGAATGATCACCGGCATCGCCGGATGCTGGCGATGGATGGCGTCGAACAGGGCCAGGCCGTCGATGCCCGGCATCTTGAGGTCGGTGATCACCGCGGCCGGGCGCTGGACCGCCAGGGCGGCGAGCGCGGTTTCGCCGCTGTCGGCGGTGCGCACGCGATAGCCGGCCGACGTCAGCCGCAGGCTGATCAGCTTGAGCAGATCCGGATCGTCGTCGACGAGTAGAACGTCGCTTGCCTGGGTCATCGATATGCTTCCATCGGACACTACCGTCCCGTGCCTCCGCCGCCGCCGCCGCCTGCGCCGCCTGCATTGCGACTCCGTTCGAGCAGCAGGGTTCGTTCGACCGCGCGCAATTGATCCAGTTTTTCCTGTGCCAGCGCGGAGCGTTTTCTCTCCTCCGCGACATTGCGAACGCGTTCGGCAATCTGGGCGTAGAGCACGAGGGCGAGTTGTTTCAGCGGCGATGCGCCGCCGGTCTTGCCGGCGACCGATTCGAGCAGGGCCAGCGCGCGACCATCGTCGGGCGGACCGGCATTGGGTATGGTCAGCAGCACTGCCAGCCTGATCCGGTTGGCCTCGGAGCGCGCGCGCGGATTGCTCGCCTGATTCACCGCCGCAAGCTCGCGTCGCAGTTCATCGGCGGGAGCGATCGCATAGCGCTGCAGATCGACCAGCAGGGCCATCGTCTGCTGCTCGTCCTCGTTGATCGGCGGCGCCGCCGGTGGTTCCTGCGCCGCGGCAGCCGGCGCGGGTGACGTCGCCGGAGGTTGCGGCGCCGGCGCCTGCGCGATCCACTCCCCGGCCTCTTGAATAGGCCGCGCCGCGATGGTGGATCCCTCCGCCGCCAGCAGCGGCGAACCAGGCGGCGGCGCCGCCCATGTACCGATGCCGATCAGCATTGCCACCGCTGCACCCGCGCGGGCCGCATCCTGCCGCAGGCTCACCCCTCCTCCTGGAGGGTGATGATCGGCTTGGCGTCGCTCGGCTGCGCGCGCTGTCCGGGCATCGCCAGCGGCAAGTACAGGCGAAAGTGCGCGCCGCGCCGTCCGTCGGCTCGATCGATCAGCTCGATGCGCCCGCCATGGGCGAGCGTGTATTCGCGCGCGATCGCCAGCCCCAGCCCGGATCCCTTGATCCTGCCTTCGGGCGCGGTCTTGCCCTGGTAGAACGATTCGAAGATGTGCGGCCGATCGACCGCGCTGATGCCCGGGCCGCCATCGATCACATCGAGCACCGCTTCGTCGCTTTCGGACCGCAGCTCGATCAAGATAGAGCCGGAACGGGGCGAATACTTGATCGCGTTCGACAGCAGGTTGTCGACGATGGCGCGAATCTTTTCGCTGTCCCCGACGATGATCGACGGCGCGAGTTTCGCCTCGACCGTGATCAGGCGCGCGAACGCCGCGAGCTTGTGCTCGCGCACGACGCGCCGCACGACATCGGCCAGCGCCACCGGGCCCAGAGTCTGCGGCTCGATGCTGCGCGTCTGGTGGTAGTTGAGCAGATCCTCGATCAACTTCTGCAGCGACAGGGTGTTCTCGCGCACGATGCGCACGATCTCCCTCTGCTCGGGCGACAGCTCGCCGCCGACTCTGTCGCGCAAGAGCTCGGCGCCTTCGCGCACCGCGGTCAGCGGCGTCTTGAGCTCGTGCGAGACGTGACGCAGGAAGCGGTTCTGCTGCTCCTCGAGCTCGTGCAGGCGCGAGCGCAGCCATTCCAGCCGCTGCCCGAGGTAGCGCATGTCCTGCGGACCGTTGACCTCGATCGCGTGCGTGAAGTCTGCGCTTCCCATCTGGCGGATCGCCTGATCCAGCTGCCGTATCGGACGTGCGATCAGGACGGCAAAGGTGATCGCCAGCAGCATGGCGATCAGTCCCGCAGCGAGCGCCAGATAGCCCCAGGTCTTGCTTCCTTCGGCCGCGGTCTGCTGCAGATGCTCGATCTCGCGCTCGGTCAGCCGGTTGGTCGCATTGAGCATCGCCTGCGCGTCTTCGGCCATCGTCGCATAGCCTTCGGCGAGCGTCTTCGCGGAGCCGGCCGGTCGCTGCGGCGTCTTCAGCAGCGAGAAAAGGCCGCTTTCGTTTTCGGCCAGCCTCTCGAGCTGCGCGATCTGCGTCCGGTCGAGCGGAAGCTGCATCAACTGTTGCGTCGTCTGCCGGAAATCCTGCCGCAGTCGTCCGTAATCGTCGATCAGCTGAGGATCGTCGAGGATCAGCTGCTGGCGGACCAGGCGCTCGAGCGTCGTCGCCTGTTCGTAGAGCTGGCGGCTGGCGCGGCCCGCCTGCGCGGCCTGCAGCACCGCCTGCTGACTCTGCGTCCCCAGGCGGTCGAGACTGACGATCAATTCGACCAGCGCATACAGCAGCGGCAGACTTACCAGCAGGAAGCCGAGCAGAATGAACTTGAGGAATGAACGCGGGTAGTACACGGAGTGTCAGAGGCGGGCCGCTATAATCGGGTTGGACGGCACATGACAGCGCCAAGGCGGATGGAGTGTAAGAGCCAGAAGTTCCGAAGATAAGCGGATGGGTTTGCCCCCTCAGGCAAGGCGCGAGACCGGAACCGTAGCATAAGCTACGGTGAGGTCGAGCAACGCAGCATCAGGGCCTATTTGCCAACAAAGCCGCCGCGAACTATCGAGCGAATTTCTGACTCAGTACACCGCCCAGCGAGCCACGCGTGCACGATACACCAGCCCCTGCCGCCCCGCCAAGCGCGGTGCCCCGGATTGCGCTGATCGCCGCCGTTGCGCGCAACGGCGTGATCGGCCTGCGCGGTCGATTGCCCTGGCGCCTGCCCGACGATCTGAAGCGCTTCCGCGCGTTGACTACCGGTCACGCGGTCATCATGGGTCGCAAGACCTGGGATTCGATCGGCCGGCCGCTGCCCGGGCGGCAGAACCTCGTCGTGACGCGGCACCGCGATTTCGCCGCGCCGGGCGCCGAAGTCGCGCATTCGCTGCCCGAAGCGATCGGACTCGCCACGCTGCCCTCTCCGGTATTCGTCATCGGCGGTGAAGCCATCTATCGCGCTGCGCTCCCGCTGGCGGATCTGTTGCTGCTGACCGAGATCGATCGAGAATTCGACGGCGATGCCAGGTTCCTCGATTTCGACCGCGCACAATGGCGCGAAACGGCGCGCGAGACGCGACGACTGGACGGCGACGCCGGCTTCGCCTACGATTTCGCGTCCTATTCGCGCCTGCACCCGTAGGGCGCGCTTGCGCTCAAAGGCGCTCCGCTTGGAGAACTCGCATGTCCGAAGATCACTTTCACGTGCATGGGCCGCACGATCACGAGGTAGAGCATCGCGCGCAGCACGATCCGTTCGCCGGCCGCATCGCGGTGATGACGGCCATCTTCGCGACCATAGGCGCGGTCTTCGGCTATATGGCCGGACACACGCAGAACGAAGCGCTGCTGTACAAGAACGAGGCGGCGATTCGCAGAACCGAGGCGTCGGACCAGTGGAATTTCTATCAGGCCAAAAGCTCGAAGCAGAATCTCGCCGAGCTCGGCGCCACCTTGACGACCGGCGAGCAGCAGGCGCGCTATCAGAAGGAGGTCGATCGGTACAGGCAGGAAAAGGAGGAGATCATGCCCAAGGCCAAGAAGCTGGAGGACGAATCGACGAAGGCGGAGGAAAAAAGCGAGGCGTCGATGCACGTCCATCACCGCTGGGCGCAGGCGATGACGCTGATCCAGATCGCGATCGCATTGGCCGCGATCACGATCCTGACGCGCAATCGCGGCCTCCAGTACATCGCCTACGCGGGCGCCGCGATTTCGATCGCGCTGGGCGCGCTCGCGGTCGCGCACGTCTGAACGGCGCGCCGCCCGCTAACGCCTAGCCAAGGTTGCGCAACTCCCGCAGCGCAACCGACAGCATCGCCGCGTCGGGCTGCGCGGCCAGGCGCAGCTCGCCGAGGAGCTGTGCCGCGCGCTCGATGCCGCGCCGGTTGCGATCCTGCCAGGCGCCGATAAGCAAGCTGGAAGTACCCGCAGCCGCGCCGCCGACCACTTCGGCGGCGATCGTCCGTTGCAGCCCCGACAGATCGTCCTGCATCGCGCCGCGGGCCAGCATCTGCCAGTGCTGGTCGCCTGGAAGCGCGGCGATCCTGTCGCGCAGCCACGCCAGGCCGAGTCGCGTCGCCAGATCGAAATAGACGTCGGCGACGAGCTCGACCGGGCGCTGCGCCGCCTCCGCGACTTCGATGATGTCGAGCGCCGCGTAGAGCGTGTCGAACGTGGCGACCTGCGCCGCGAGGTCGTGCGGCACCGCCTGCGCCTCGTATTGGGCGATCTCGGCGTCGACGCGCGCGCGCTCGGCGTCGTCGAGCAGTTGCGGCAGGCGCGAGGCCAGCGCCTCGATGCGCGGCGAGAAATGCGCGATCGTCGCCGCCATGTCGTCGCCAAGGCGGCGCGAGCGCAGGAACCACATCGTCCCCCGATCGATCAGCCGCGACGTCTCGATCAGCATCGCCGATTGCACGGCGTCGTCGACCTTGTTGTCGAGCGCCTCGATCTGCTGCCACAGCGACACGAAGCCGAAGATCTCGCGATTGAGCAGGTAAGCGCGCACGATCTCGTCCGGCCTCGAGCCGGCGGTCTCGATGATCCGGTGCACGAACGTGCTGCCGACGCGGTTGATCATGCTGTTGGTGACGTGCGACACGATGATCTCGCGCTTCAGCGGATGGCGCGCCATATGCGCGGCATACTGCTGGCGCAGCGGGCCCGGAAAATAACGCGCCAGCGCGGTGCCGACCCAGGGATCGTCCGGGAGCGCCGACGCCAGCAGCTCCTCGTACAGCCAGATCTTCGAGTACGCAAGCAGGACCGCGCGTTCGGGGCCGGTCACTCCGAGGCCCTTGACGCGCCGTGCCGCGAATTCCTCGTCGTCCGGAAGAAATTCGAGCTGCCGGTTCAGGCGGCTCTGTTTTTCGAGGTACTCGACGAAGCGCTGCTGCGCGTCGAGCAGTTGCGGAGCGATGCGCCCGGTCACCGAAAGCGCCTGCGTCTGGAAATAATTGTCGCGCAGGACCAGCGCGGCGACATCGTCGGTCATCGTTGCCAGCAGCGCATTGCGCTGCTTCTCGGTCAGCTCGCCGTCGCTTATCGCCAGGCCGAGCAGGATCTTGATGTTCACTTCATGGTCCGAGGTGTCGACGCCCGCCGAGTTGTCGATCGCGTCGGTGAATATCCTGCCGCCGGCCAGCGCATATTCGATCCGGCCGAGCTGCGTGCATCCGAGGTTGCCTCCTTCGGCGACGACCTTGCAGCGCAGATCGCGGCCGTTCACCCGGACCGCATCGTTGGCGCGATCGCCGACCTGGGCGTGGCTTTCGGCCGAAGCCTTGACGTAGGTGCCGATCCCGCCGTTGTAGAGGAGATCGACCGGCGCCTTGAGGATCGCGTTGACCAGCTCCGCCGGCGTCAGCGCATCAGCCGGAACGGCCAGCGCTTTTTTTACCTGCGGCGTGATCGCGATCGACTTGGCGCTGCGCGGATACACGCCGCCGCCGCCGGAAATCAGGCCGCTGTCGTAGTCGGCCCACGACGAGCGCGGCAGCTTGAACATCCGCTCGCGCTCCGCGAAGCTCGCGGCCGGGTCCGGCGCCGGATCGAGAAAGATGTGCCGGTGGTCGAACGCCGCGACCAGCTTGATGTGACGCGAGAGCAGCATGCCGTTGCCGAATACGTCGCCCGACATGTCGCCGATGCCGGCGACGGTGAAGTCCGTCGTCTGCGTGTCGACGCCCATTTCGCGGAAGTGCCGCTTGACCGATTCCCAGGCGCCGCGCGCGGTGATGCCCATCGCCTTGTGGTCGTAGCCGGCCGAACCGCCGGACGCGAAAGCATCGCCGAGCCAGAAGCCGTATTCCTTGCTGATGGCGTTGGCGTAGTCGGAGAACGTCGCCGTGCCCTTGTCGGCGGCCACGACCAGGTACGGGTCGTCCGGGTCGTGGCGCTTCACATCGCGCGGCGGCACGATGTCCTCGCCGACGCGGTTATCGGTGATGTCGAGCAGCCCGCGCAGATAATCCTGATAGCAGGCGATGCCTTCTTTCAGATAGGCGTCCCGGTCGGCAGGCGGCGGCGCGCGCTTGAGCACGAAGCCCCCTTTCGAGCCGACCGGTACGATAACGGTGTTCTTGACCATCTGCGCCTTGACCAGGCCGAGCACTTCGGTGCGGAAGTCCTCCGGCCGGTCCGACCAGCGCAAGCCGCCGCGCGCGACCTTGCCGCCGCGCAGATGCACGCCCTCGAACCGCGGCGAATAGACGAAGATCTCGAACATCGGCTTCGGCTCGGGCAACCCGGGAACCTTGGACGGGTCGAACTTGAACGAGACGAAGCTCTTGCGTCGGCCGGCGGCCTCGCGACGCCAGAAATTCGTGCGCGTGGTGGCCGTCACCAGCGCCAGGTATTGGCGCAGTACGCGGTCCTCGGACAGGTTGTCGACCTGCGCGAGCGCCGCTTCGATCGCGCGCGAGAGCTCGGCCGAGCGGGCCCCGGCGCCGGCGCCAAGCTCGGGATCGAACCGCGTCTTGAACAGCTCGATCAGTCCGTGCGCGACCGACGGGTGCGCGGCGAGCGTCGCTTCGATAAAAGGCTGCGACAGCGGAAACCCGATCTGCCGCAGATATTTCGCGTAGGCCCGGAGCACGACGATTTCGGTCGCCGGCAGGCGCGCGGCCAGCACCAGCCGATTGAAGTCGTCGTTCTCGACCTCGCCCCGGAAGATGCTGGCGAACGCCTCTTCGAACACCTGATGCACGATATCGATCTCGACCTCGGTATCGGCCAGTCCCGACTGCATGCCGAAGTCGTGCATCCAGATCGGCGGCATGCCGCGCGGAGCTACGCGATGCGGCCGCTCGTCGAGCACGTTGAGCCCCATGCGCTCGAGCATCGGCAGGCTGTCCGACAGACTGACCGGTTCCCCGAGATGAAACAGCTTGAAGCGCAGCGCGCCGGCCGCCGCCTCGAGCGGTCGATAGAGGCTCATCGCCAGCGGCTCGGCCGTGGTCAGGCGCGCCATCATCTGGATATCGGGCACGGCTTCGCGCGCGGTGAAATCCTCGCGGTAACCGGCGGGAAACGCATCGCCGAACTGGCGGAAGAGCTCGTTGCCCCGCGCCTCGCCCAGCACCTCGATCAGCGCCTGCTTGAGCTCGTCGTCCCAGCGCCGCGCGGCGGCGACCAGCCGCGCCTCGAGCCCGCGCACGTCGACATCGGGAATCGCGCCCGGGGTCGTGCGCACGGTGATCAGGATGCGCGCCAGCACCGATTCGGTCAGATAGACGTTGAACTCGGAGCTCGTGCCGTTGAACGCCTGCATCAGAATCTGCTGCCACTTCTGCCGCAGCTCGGTCGTGTAATTCTCGCGCGGCGCGTAGATCAGGCACGACAGGAAGCGCTCGAACGGATCG
>DATNAR010000383.1:0-2274 GCA_035607385.1 Casimicrobiaceae bacterium | reverse complement strand
CAGGAGGATAGCGCGGCGTACGTGGCCGTCGCCGCATTGCTGGCCGCAGCGGGCGTGCACGCGCCGACGGTGCATGCGCAGGACCTGTCGGCCGGTTTCCTGCTGGTGTCCGATCTGGGAACGCGCACCTATCGCGACGCGCTCGCCGAGGCGACAGCTCCAGCGCTCTACCGCGATGCCTGCGGCGCGCTGATCGCCTGGCAGCTCGCCAGCCGCGAGTCGGTTCTGCCCCGTTATGACGCGGCGATGCTGGCGCGCGAGCTCGCGATATTCCCCGACTGGTATATCGCCAGGCATCTCGGGGTTACGCTGACCGAGGCGCAGCGCGCGACGCTCGACAGCGCCTTCCGCCAGATTCTGGAGAGCGCTCTTAAGCAGCCGCACGTGTACGTGCACCGCGATTTTCATTCCCGCAATCTGATGGTGTCGGAACCGAACCCCGGCGTGCTCGATTTTCAGGGAGCGGTGTACGGCCCGATCAGCTACGACCTGGTCTCGCTGCTGCGCGACGCGTACATCGACTGGAGCGAGGAGCAGGAGCTCGACTGGGCGGTCCGCTACTGGGAACGCGCGCGCGAAGCCCGGTTGCCGGTGGCCGAGGACTTCGGCGACTTCTGGCGCGACTTCGAATGGATGGGCGTGCAGCGCCATTTGAAGATCCTCGGCATTTTCGCCCGGCTTGCGCATCGCGACGGCAAGCATGCCTACCTCGCCGACCTGCCGCGCGTGATGCGGTACCTGCGCCGCGCCTGCGATCGCTACCGGGCCTTGGGCCCGCTGCTGCAGTTGCTCGACGAGCTCGAGGCAAAGCAGCCGATCGTCGGATACACGTTCTGATGGACGCCGCGATCGATCGCGGTCATGCCGCTCCCGTGCTGACCGCCATGATCCTGGCCGCCGGCCGCGGCGAGCGCATGCGGCCGCTGTCCGACGCGACGCCGAAGCCGCTCCTGCTGGTCGGCGGCAAGCCGCTGATCGTGTGGCAGATCGAGCGCCTGGTCGCCGCGGGCTTCACCAATCTGGTGATCAACGTCGCGCATCTGGGCGCCGCCATCGAGCGGGCCTGCGGCGACGGCCGCGCGTACGGCGCGACGATCCGGTATTCGCGCGAGGAAGAGCCGCTCGAGGTCGGCGGCGGTATCGCCACCGCGCTCGATCTCATCGATCGCGACGTGACGCTGGTCGTCAGCGGCGACGTCTACACCGGCTATGATTACGCATCGCTTCTGCCGCGGCTGGCCGCGATGAAGGCGACGCGGGAAGCGCCGCATGCGCACATGGTGATGGTGCCGAATCCCGACTATCATCGCGCCGGCGATTTCGCGCTGGTCGACGGCAGGCTTTCGCTCGCACCGGGACCCCAACTGACGTTCGGCAACATCGCGCTCTACCGCAGCTCCCTGTTCGAAGCGCTCCCCCGCGGCGAAAGGATCCGGATGCTGCCGCTGTACCGCGACTGGATCGGCCGCGGCTGGGTGAGCGGCGAACGCTACGACGGCGTCTGGGCCAATGTCGGCACGCCCGCCGAGTTGTCGGAGCTCGACGTTCAACTGGCGGCGATGCCAAACGAGAAAGTCCTGCGATGAATTCTGCCGAACCGATGAGCGAAGTCAATCCGCTGCTCGACTTTTCCGGCTTGCCGCGCTTTGCCGATATCCGGCCCGAGCATGTCGCGCCGGCAGTCGATGCCTTGCTCGATGAAGCGCGCGCGACCATCGCACGCGTCGCGACGGCGCCCGGGCCGCCGACGTGGGAATCGTTTGTGCAGCCGCTGTCCGATGCGCTCGATCGACTCGACCGCGCCTGGACGCAGGTCGGTCATCTGAATGCCGTCGTCAACACGCCGGAGCTGCGCGTCGCCTACAACGATGCCCTGCCGAAGGTGACGGCTTTTTACACCGAGCTCGGCCAGGACGAGCGTCTGTTCGCCGGTTATCGCGCGCTGGCTGCCTCGCCCGCTTTCGCCACCGCCGATGCCGCGCGTCGCCGCGTCGTCGACAATGCGCTGCGCGATTTCCGACTCTCGGGCGCGGAGCTCGCAGCCGCGCCGAAAGCGCGCTTCAAGGCGATCGAGGAAGAGCTCGCGAGTCTGTCCGCGCGCTTCGCCGACAACCTGCTCGACGCCACCAACGCCTTCGCGCTTTACATCGAAGACGCATCGCGCCTGGCCGGCATGCCGGCCGACGTCGTCGCTGCGGCGCGCGCGTCGGCGCAAGCCGACGGCAAGCCGGGCTGGAAGCTGACCTTGCACATGCCGTCCCTCCAGCCGGTGCT
>DATNAR010000379.1:0-4243 GCA_035607385.1 Casimicrobiaceae bacterium | reverse complement strand
CCCTTCACCCTGGTCGTCGACCGGCAAGGCAAGGTCGCGTACACGCATCTGGGGCCCGTGAAACCCGACAAGTTGCGGGATGTGATTACCAAGCTGCTTTAGCCCGCATCCTGGGCACGGTCGGTACCTGCCGGCGGGCTTGGCCCGGCCGCCACCTCCGGAATTTCGCGGCGCCGCGCCGACAGGCGCCCGCGCAAAACCGGTCAAACACTGGACAACATGGTGCTATCTCCTGCAAACTCGCCGTCTACCAGGGCAAGGGAGCCGGGATCGATGGCTCGACCGAAGCGCACCAGCGCGAAGGCGGCAAGCAACGTCCGCGGAGCGGACAGCGGCACGGCCGTGCTGGTCCTGCACGGTCCGAATCTGAATCTTCTCGGCACGCGCGAGCCGGGCATTTACGGCCACAACACGCTCCGGGACATCGACGCCCGTCTCGAAGCCCAGGCGCGCGCGGAAGGCGTTCGACTGCTGACGTTCCAGAGCAACCACGAGGGCGCGCTGGTCGATCGTGTCCAGTCCGCCCGCAACGAGTCTGTGCGCTACGTATTGATCAATCCGGCCGCGTTCACTCATACCAGTGTCGCGCTGCGCGACGCGCTCGCCGCGGTGGCGATTCCGTACATCGAAATCCACTTGTCCAACGTCCACGCCCGCGAACCGTTCCGTCACCACTCGTATTTTTCGGACAAGGCCGTGGGCACGGTCGTCGGACTGGGACCCTTGGGCTACGAGCTCGCGCTGCAGTTCGCGCTGCGCCAGCTCAAGGCGCGCTAAACCACGGCCCTGAACCGACGCGATGGACCTGCGCAAACTCAAGACACTGATCGAGCTGGTCGAAAGCTCGGGCATCGCGGAGCTCGAGATTGCCGAGGGCGAAGAGCGGGTCCGGATCACGCGCGCGTTGGCGCCCCAGGCCCATCACCACGCGCTCCCGCCGCAGCATGGGAGCCCGCTGCCGATGGCCCACGTCCCTGTCCCGGCCCCGGTGCAGGAGCCCGAAGGCCACACGATCAAGTCGCCGATGGTCGGGACCTTCTATCGCTCGGCTTCCCCGGGCGCCAAGGCCTTCGTCGACATCGGCGACAGCGTGCAGGTCGGCGACCCGCTTTGCATCATCGAGGCGATGAAGCTGATGAACGAGATCGAGGCCGACCGTGCCGGCGTGGTCAAGGCGATCCTGGCCGAGAACGGACAGGCCGTGGAATACGGCCAGCCTCTGGTGATCATCGGCTGACGTCGACGCTGCCGGCCCCCGATTCGCGCTCACGCGAGTCGGGCGGACCGCGTCGTGCCCGCCCATCCCGCTCGTGGCAACCAAATCCGCCGGACAGCTGTTCGACAAGGTGCTGATCGCCAACCGCGGCGAGATCGCGCTGCGCATCCAGCGCGCCTGCCGCGAGCTGGCCATCAAGACGGTCGTCGTCCACTCGGAAGCCGACGCGGATGCCAAGTACGTGCGGCTGGCCGACGAGTCGGTATGCATCGGCCCGCCGCCGTCGGCGCAGAGCTATCTGAACATTCCGGCGATCATCAGCGCCGCCGAGGTCACCGACGCGCAGGCGATCCATCCCGGCTACGGCTTCCTGTCGGAAAACGCCGACTTCGCCGAAAAGGTCGAAAAGAGCGGGTTCGTCTTTATCGGCCCCCGCCCCGACACCATCCGGCTGATGGGCGACAAGGTCAACGCCAAGATCGCGATGGGCAAGGCGGGCATCCCCGTCGTGCCCGGCTCCGAAGGCGCGCTGCCCGAGGACTCGAAGGAAATCGTCAAGATCGCCCGGGCCGTCAAGTACCCGGTGATCATCAAGGCCGCCGGCGGCGGGGGCGGGCGCGGCATGCGCGTCGTGCACACCGAGGCGGCGCTTCTTCCGGCGGTCAGCCTGACCCGCTCGGAAGCGGGCGCGGCGTTCGGCAACGCAACCGTCTACCTGGAAAAGTACCTGGACAAGCCGCGCCACATCGAGATCCAGGTGCTGGCCGACGAGCACAAGAACACCGTCTATCTGTTCGAGCGCGATTGCTCGATGCAGCGGCGCCACCAGAAGATCATCGAGGAGGCGCCCGCGCCCGGGATCGCGCTGCGCTCGCTCACGCGCATCGGCGAGCGCTGCGCCGAAGCGTGCCGCAAGATCAACTACCGCGGGGCGGGCACGTTCGAGTTTCTGTACCAGGACGACGAATTCTTTTTCATCGAAATGAACACGCGCATCCAGGTCGAGCATCCGGTGACCGAGATGATCACCGGCATCGACATCGTCCAGCAGCAGATCCGGGTCGCCGCCGGCCAGCGGCTGACGATCCGGCAACGCGACGTCGTGCGGCGCGGGCATGCGATCGAGTGCCGGATCAACGCCGAGGATCCGGACACGTTCGCGCCGTCGCCGGGCCGGATCACTTCGTATCACGCGCCGGGCGGGCCGGGGATACGGGTCGATTCGCACGTCTATCACAATTATTTCGTGCCGCCGAACTACGACTCGATGATCGGCAAGGTGATCGCGTACGGAGACACGCGCGAGCAGGCGATCGCCCGCATGCGCGTGGCGCTGTCGGAAATGGTGGTCGAGGGCATCAAGACCAATATTCCTCTGCACCAGGAACTGCTGCTCGATGATTCCTTCCTGCGCGGCGGCACGACGATTCACTATCTCGAGCAGCGGATGGCCAAGCGCAAGCAGACGGCGTAGGCCGGACTCGCCGATGGCCTTTGTCGCATTGCGCTTCGATGCGCCGGCCGCGACGGCCGAGGCCTGGTCGGACGCGATGCTCGCCGCCGGCGCGGCTTCGGTCGACGCCGCTGACGCCAACGCCGGCACCGGCGACGAGACGCCGCGCTACGGCGAGCCGGGACACGAAGGCGCCCTCTGGTCGGTTTGCCGTCTGACCGCGCTGTTCGCGGCGGACGCCGACGTCGAAGCCAGCGTTCGCCGCGCCGCGGCCTCGCTGGGCGTCGAGACGCCCGCCTTCACGCTCGAAAACTTGGCCGAGCAGGATTGGGTGCGGCGCACGCAGGCGCAGTTCGGGCCGCTCCGCATCGCCGACGGGCTGTGGGTCATTCCGTCGTGGTGCGAGCCGGTCGATCCGCAGGCGATCAATCTCGAGCTCGACCCCGGGCTGGCGTTCGGAACCGGGAGCCACCCGACGACGCGTCTTTGCCTGCGCTGGCTCGCGGCGAATCTGGTACCCGGGCAATCGGTGCTCGATTACGGCTGCGGCTCGGGCATTCTCGCCATCGCCGCCGCCAAGCTCGGCGCTGCCGCCGTCGCGGGGACCGACGTCGACCCGCAAGCGATCGAAGCCAGCCGGGCGAATGCGGCGCGCAACGGCGTCCGCGCGCGCTTCGTGCTTCCCGATGCGCTGGCGCCGGATCCGGTCGACGTCATCGTCGCCAACATCCTCGCCAACCCGCTTCGTCTGCTCGCGCCGGTGCTGGCCGCGCGCGTGCGCCACGGCGGCGCGATCGTGCTCTCCGGCATACTCGAAGACCAGGTCGCGGCAGTGCGCGGCGCGTATCGGCGATGGTTTAAACTCGCCGCATGGGGGACCGACGACGGATGGGTGGCATTGACGGGTCGGCGGACGTCTGGCAAATGAGCGGCAATCGAGGCGAGGCGTGAGCTTGGCTGAGGAAAAATACACGCGCTGCCCCGGCTGCAAGACGATTTTCCGCGTGAGCTCACAGCAGCTCGCGATGCGCGAGGGCCAGGTTCGCTGCGGCCATTGCCGCACGGTATTCGACGGCGAGCTCGCGCTGGTTTCGCTCGCGCCGCGCCCCCGCACGCCGGGCGACGACGTGCAGCTGTCCGAGGCCGAGCTCGGTCCGCCGACGGTGACCTTGCGCAACGCGCAGGCGCTCTCGCCCGTCGACGAGGAAACCTACGTCCGCCGCGAACCGGCGGGCGACGGCTCGATCCCGGCCTCGATCGATCCCGAGCTCGCGTATGCCTCGCGCTTCTCGGGTTCGAAGACTCGACAGCGCTTCGGGCTCCCGGCCTGGGCGTATGGCCTGCTGCTCCCGCTGCTGGTGATCGTCCTCGGCGCGCAGGCCTTGTTCCATTTCCGCGACGCCATCGCGGCCCACTGGCCGCAGACCAAGCCCGCGCTGCTCAGGCTTTGCGCGCTCGCCGATTGCCAGTTGAAACCGCTGCAGGACATCTCGGGGCTGTCGATCGAAGCCTCCGACCTGCAGGCCGATCCCGCCCACAAGGGCTTGCTGATCCTGTCGGCGACGATACGCAAC
>DATNAR010000374.1:0-2614 GCA_035607385.1 Casimicrobiaceae bacterium | reverse complement strand
TCCTTCAGCGCCGCGGCAGGCCGGTCGACGACTTCGCCGGCGGCGATCTGGTTGATCAGCTGATCGGGCAGCGGGCGAATCGCCGGCATCAGCGCACGAGTCCCATCGCCCAGCGCGCGTAGACATCGTCGGCGACCTGCGACAGGGCGGCCAGCCGCGCATCCAGATCGCGAAACATGTCGTCTCGACTCTGCCTCGCGCCGTTCGATCGCGCCGGCAGCTCGTTGGC
Organism: Casimicrobiaceae bacterium; assembly: GCA_035607385.1. GTDB lineage: Bacteria > Pseudomonadota > Gammaproteobacteria > Burkholderiales > Casimicrobiaceae > PALSA-1003. Next base: position 2,385 of record DATNAR010000374.1, on the reverse strand, counting down.
GCCGCTGCCCGCCCAGGTTTCGACCATCGGGCGTGTCATTTCGATATGGCACTGGAAGCCGACGTGCTTGCCCAGCGCGTATCCCTGCTGCGGGTTGAATGCGTTGGTCAGCACCCGAACCGCACCCGGCGGCAGCTCGAAGATGTCGTAATGCCACTGGAACGTCGTGAACTTGTCGCGGCCGCCGAACCATGCGGTCGCGGCGCGATCCGGCGCCTTGACCTCGCCCCATCCGATCTCCGGCGTTGCCGTGGGCGCGACGCGCGCGCCGAGCGCCTTGGCCAGAAGCTGTCCCCCGAGGCAATGCCCGATGACCGGAATATCGGCAGCCACCGCCTGCTTGAGCAGCGTGAGCAGCGGCGGATTCCAGGGCAGTGGATCGTTCGCGCTCATCGGGCCGCCCATCATGCCGATGCCGGCGAAGGCGCCGACGTCGCCGGGAACCGCTTCGCCCTGATCGAGCGCGATGATTCGGTGCGGCACGCGCTCTCGCTCGAGCCACTCGCCGAAGTGGCCCGGCCCTTCGGTCGGTGAGAAGCGGAAAATCGCGACGGGACGCATGGGAGTCGGCGACGCGCGCCGTTACAATGCCTCATTCTAGCAGCTGGGGCGCACCGCCAATGAGGCGGATCTTGCGTTCACCGGGCAAATCGAGGGATCAAACGATGAATGAATTGCGAATCCGTTTCGGCCGTCCGCTGCGCCTGGCGATCATCGGCGGCGGGCCGGGCGCGTGGATCGGTGAAGTGCACCGCACGGCGGCCGAGCTCGACGGGCACTGGCGCGTGGTCGGCGGCGTGTTTTCCAGCGACGCTGCGCGCTCCCGGAGCGGCGGGGTCGCGATGGGCTTCGATGCGGCGCGCAGCTATGGCGACCTCGCCGAGCTGCTCGATCGCGAAAAGCAGCGGCCCGATGGCGCCGAGGCGGTCGCGATCATGACGCCAAATGATACGCACTACCCGTATGCGGTCGCCGCACTCGACGCGGGACTCGACGTCGTCGGCGACAAGCCGGTGACGCACGACGCGGGTGAGGCGCGCGATCTGGTCGCACGGACGAAGAAGAACGGCAGGATCTACGCGATCGCCCACGGTTATTCCGCCTATCCGATGACCCGTTATGCCCGGCAGCTGGTCCGCGACGGCGCGCTGGGCGCACTGCGCCTGGTGCAGGTCGAATACATCCAGAGCGGACTGGCGACGCGCCTCGAGGATGGCCCGTCGAGCAATCGTCTCTCCTGGATCCTCGACCCGCAGCGCAGCGGGCTGTCGCTGGTGATGAGCGCGATCGGCTGCCACGCACAGCATCTGGCGTGCTTCGCCTCGGGACTTTCGATCGCCCGGGTCGCCGCCGACGCCCGCGCGCTGGTGCCCGGCCGCAAGGTCATCGATTACACATCGGCGCTGATCGAGTTCGAAGGCGGCGCGCGCGGCACGCTGACCGTGACCCAAGCGGCCGCCGGCGGGGAGAACGATATCCGGCTTCGCGTCTATGGCGAAAAGGGGATGCTCGAGTGGTGGCACCGCGAAGCGAGCTATCTGCGGCTGGCGTTGCAAGGCGAGGCGGCGCGCGTCATCGGGCGCGGCGATCCGGGGCTGCCGCCGCAGATCGTCGACCTCGGCCGCACGCCGCGCGGCCATCCCGAGGGTTTGCGCGAGGCGTTCGCCAATATCTACCGCGAAGTCGCGCAGGAGCGCATGGCGCGTACGCTGGGCGAAGCCAGCCCCGACGCCCCGTATCCGCGGATCGAGCAAGGCGCGCACACGATGGCGTTCATCGAAGCGTGCATGGAATCGCAGCGCCGCGGCGCCTGGGTGGCAGTCGAACCGTCCGCCTGACGGGCAGGATTCCTACAACAAGATCAGACCGCCGCTGATGGCGGGTCCTTGATCCGGCGGGCACGCTGTGCACCGTAGCCCTTTCTCCGGGTGCCGCCATGCGTGTCCTGATCCTGTGCTTGAGCTGCTGCGGCATCGCGTATCCGCTGGCGGGACACGCGCAAGCCATCCACAAGTGCCTGGCGCCGGACGGCGTCGCCTACCAGTCGATGCCTTGCGCTTCGGGCGCCGGTGATGTCGTGATTGCAAGCCTCGCAGCGCGCGCACCCAGTCTGCCGCTGCCGCCGACGCGCCGGCCGCGGCGCCGGCGAGGCGAGAGCCGGGGGCCAGTTCGAAGCGCGTCTTCTGGCGCACGAGCATCGCGATCGGCATGTCCGACGACGAGGTCCTGAATCTGCCGGCCTGGGGCAGGCCCAGCACGATCACGCGCAGCAAGGCGAACCGGGTCTGGTACGAGGAGTGGATCTATCGGTGGCGGATGGGCGGGGCCAGCCGATTGTCGTTTGCCAATGGCAGGCTGGTAGGGATGGGAACCGCGGCCGAACCC
>DATNAR010000359.1:0-2902 GCA_035607385.1 Casimicrobiaceae bacterium | reverse complement strand
CTCGCCTTCGGCTTCCCGCTCGGAATCCTGGTGGCGCTCGGACGCCGCTCCAAAATGCCCGCGATCCGGTCGCTCTGCGTGCTCTATGTCGAGCTGATCCGCGGCGTTCCCCTGATCAGTCTCCTGTTCATGGCGAGCGTGATGTTTCCGCTGTTCATGCCCGATGGCATCAACATCGACAAATTACTGCGCGCCCAGATCGCGATCGTGCTCTACGCCGGCGCCTACCTCGCCGAAGTCGTCCGCGGCGGCTTGCAGGCGGTCCCGCGCGGGCAGCATGAAGCGGGCGAGGCGCTCGGCCTCTCCTATTGGCAGAGACACCGGCTGATCATCCTGCCGCAGGCGATCCGCCATGTGATTCCGCCGCTGGTCAACACCTTCATCGCCTTCTTCAAGGATACCAGCCTTGTCCTGATCATCGGCATCTTCGACCTGCTCACCACGGCGAAGACCGCCATCATCGATCCCGCCTGGCAGGCTTTCAGCGTCGAGGTCTATATCTTCGTCGCGCTGATCTATTTCGCCTTCTGCTTTGCCATGTCGCGCTACAGCCGGCATCTCGAAGCGCAGGGCAAGCAGGGCGCATGAGCGGCCGCATGGTTAGCGGATCGTAAAGCCTGTTCCCGGGTTACATCTTCTGGTGATATCGCCCATCACCTTAAACGAATATTAGAAACTAACGGGATACCGTCCAGGCTTGTTTTTGTCATAGTGCGTGCGTATTCGATGAAGCTCCACCGACCGAGCCTTTCATCCATTGTCACCGTTGCTGCGAGCGTGGCTGTCTTCGCCGCCGGCGGCCATTTTGTCGCGCGGGCCATCATCGAGGGCCAGCAGCAGCAGCGCCTGCAGGAGCTGACCGACATCGCGCTGCGCCGGCTGGAAGTGGCCGTCAACTTCGGTGCGTCGTCCGTCGATGAGATCGCTAGGAACGGGCAGATCGGCTGCGATCCAGCGTCGCTGCAGCAGTTCCGCCTGCAGGTCTATCAGCGCTCCGCCGTCAAGGACGTGCGTCTGGTCAATCACGACGGCTCCATCGTCTGTTCGGCCTATTCCGAAACCCTCGAATTTGACCGGGACTGGATCGATCGCTCCAAAATGCTGACGACCGGCGATGCCAGCCTTCGCCTGTTCCGCGTCGAGCAATTCGGCGGCGACGCGCTCGGCGTGATGCGCGACGTCGATGCCAGGCGTTCGCTCGTCGCCATCATCGGCATCAACTCGTTCCTGTTCGACATCATGCCGGCGGAGTTGCGCGCCCGCAGCGAGGTCCTGCTGGCGCTGAACAACCGCCAGCAGCTTGCACAATTTTCGCTCGAGGACATCGATCTCACCCAGCCGGTCGAAGTGACGAAGACCTCAAACCACTACCCACTTCACGCAACCATCCGGATCGAACAAAGCGCGCTCGCTAAAACTTATGTCCGCGGCTATTGGCCCGCGATGCTCGCAGCACTCGGGCTTGGGCTTGCCTTCGGCGTGCTGGTGACCCGGGCAAGGCGGGCGGAAGGCCCGGTCGCCGATCTCGACCGGGCGCTCGCGCGCGGCGAATTCAGACCCTATTTCCAGCCGATCTTTCATCTGAACAGCGGCGAGATCGTCGGTTGCGAAATGCTGGCGCGCTGGGTTCGCGCGGACGGCACCGTCGTCCCGCCGATGAAATTCATTCCGCTTGCCGAACAGAGCGGGCGCATCCGCGTCATGACCTGGCAGCTCCTCGCCATTGCGCTGAAGGAGCTGAACGAGCATCTGCGGCAAAACAAGCAGTTCAAGCTTTCGTTCAATGTCGTTCCGAGCCATCTCATGAGCGAGGGATTTGTAGAGATGCTTCGCCAGGTGGTAGCGGAGGCGATGGTCTCCACGCGCCAGATCGTGCTGGAGATCACCGAACGCGACGAGTTGCAGGACCTGGGCAAGGCCGGCGATGTCGTCGGAAAATTGCGCGAGCTGGGTTTCAAGGTCGCGATCGACGATGTCGGCGTCGGCCATAGCGGTCTCTCGCACCTGAAGGCGCTCGGCGCGAACACGATGAAGATCGACAAGTTCTTCGTCGACACCATTGGGGACGAGTCCACCTCCCGGATCGTGGAGACGCTGGTGCGACTGGCCAAGGATCTGCAGATGACAGTCATCGCCGAAGGCATCGAAACCGAGCAGCAAGTACAATCACTGCTCGCCTGCGGCGTCCAGGAGGGCCAGGGCTATGTCGTCTCGCCGCCGCTGCCTTGCGCCAGGTTCGTCGAGCTGCTCGAAATCCGTCGGGCGCGCTTGTCAGCCCGCAACATGGTCGACGCCGCCTCTCTCGTCGCCTGAGCGCGAGCCGCCTGAGGGGCGATCAGCCCTTCACACGCCGCATTGTCATCGCATGCCGGAAGCGCGACGCCGGATGGGTGTTGATCGCAACCTGCGCGACCTTGCCCGCAGCGAGCTTGTAGGTGCGCTGCACCTCGAGCGCGGTCGTCCCGGCCTTGACTTTGAGGCCGCCGGCGAGCGTGGGCGAGATCAGCGCGGCGGCGATCTCCTGGTGCACCTCGACGATGCTCTGGCCGAACAGGTCCTCGATCAGATGGAAGATCGGGCCGCGGTGCCGCTGCAACAGCCGGCCGACCGCGGCGAACTCGCGGTTGATATACACTTCGGTCCAGCACACCGGCAGCTCGCTGCCTTCGGTATGACGGAAGCCTCGCACCGCGAGCCATTGCTCGCCGCTTGCGATTCCCGTGCGCGCCGAAAGCTTGTCGTCGATCTCGATCATCTCCACGGTGTCGATCGCAAAACGCACGCCGGTCGCAAACGCCACGAGATCGTTGATCGACATCACCTCGTGGACGAAGGAGTCAGCCGGTCGCGGCGGCACGACGACGGTGCCCGCGCCCTGCCGGGAGGAGACAAGACTGTCCTC
>DATNAR010000317.1:0-7694 GCA_035607385.1 Casimicrobiaceae bacterium | reverse complement strand
GACCGAAGCTGGCGTCGACGCCGGCAAGTAACCTGGCGAGAACTTCCTTTCCCTCGGCAAGTCGCCCGGTGCTGACCAAGTCCTTTCCCAGACGATAAGCGAAACCCTGCCAGACGGGGGATGTGGCCTCCGTCGGCGTGGCAACGCGCCCGGCCAGGTATCCGGCGTAGGCCGCTCGTGCTGGCCGGCGCATGGGTGTCACGCGCAGCGGTCGGCGCGATGCCCACAGGAACTGCCGCTCGTTCGAGGTGAGGGTTTCGACATAGGCAAACCCCGCATGGCGGGCCGTGTTCGCAAACGCCTCGGAAGACAGCAGGAAACCATGAAAACCGGGTGACAGCGCGGCAAGCAGCGTGGTCGACTGGTTCTCTTTGGTGATGAACGACCCGGCAGGCGTAGTCATGATCAGCACGCCATCGTCGGCGACCCAGCGCGACAGCAGTGCGACAAACGCCGAGGGGTCGGGAACGTGCTCGATAACCTCGGAAGCGTAGACGACGTCGAATCGCCGGCCGGCCAGCGCCTTGCAATCCTGCAGCATTTCCGCGTGGATCGTCACGCCCAGCCGTATGGCCCCTTCCCGGCCGTAATCGGCAAGTTCGAGCCCAACCGCCTCGCCGCGGCCGGTGCGCTGCCAGAAATCCAGTGCAAAGCCGAAACCGCAACCAACGTCGAGCAACGAGCCTCGATCGGCAGCGGCCAATATCGGCCAGACCGTCTCCCAGACTCCGCCGCCGACCTCGACGTAAAAGCGCCAGAACGCTTCGCCGTCGTGCTTCATATCGGAGAAGTTCGCAATGTCCGGCGGGTCGTAGAATGCACTGGAACACCCGGAACAGCGGATCAACGTAAGCGTGCGGTCACGCGGCTCTATCGCCGGGACCGTGAGCATGACGGAGTGTCCGCCGGCGCAGTGGCAAACCGGACAATGCTTGTCGCCGGCCAGCACCTGCGGTGACGGCGACCAATCGATGTCGTCTGGGGTTACCGGCGCATCCACCGCTCACGCCTCATGGTGACTCCGCCCTGCGGGACGAGCGTACGGATGCGCGCCGCCCTGATCGGATGAATCTCGGATGCCGCTGCAAGCATCAGCCTGCCACGAGCGGGTCGTGCGCGTTCAGCGAGAGGGGCAGAAAACCTCGCGACAGGTCGGCGAACTCGTTCAATTCGAACAAGCCCGGCGCGGCCGCCAAGTTTGGATTATAGGCGCGATCCGACGCGAGCTGCGCTCCCCATCGCTGCTGCATTGCGCTTCGGTCGGCGGCTTCGTCTTCGCTTAGCGGCAAAGCGTGCTGTTGCAATCGCAGCGGATAAGCGTACGCGAGCTCAGCGCCAGGGTGCCATCGATTGCGATATCCGTTGTCCGCAAGACGCAGGCAGAAATCGACGTCCCGGTACCGCGCAATAAGCATCCTGGTATCGAGACCGCCGACCTCGTCCCACAGCCGCTTTCGGACGGCCATGCAGCCGAGGCCGACAGCCGACAGACTCTGCACGACTCCGCCCCGTACGCTCGCCTTCACCCAATCGCGCGGATAGCCGACATAAGGCGATGCGGCGACCGTTGTCGGATCCAGGATGTATCCGGCTTGGACAGCGCGTCGATCCGCATCGTATAGCAGTGCGCCGACCGCCCCCACCGGCGCTTGCGATGCATGGCGGACGAGCAGTTCGAGCCAGTCTGCCGTCACAGGTACAAGGCCCTCGTCGACCAGGATGACCACTTCGGCGTCCGAATGCGCGACCGCCGCATTGACCTCTGCCGCGGCACGCCGGTCGATCGTGGGAGGCGCGGGATCGATGCCGGTGGCCGCGGGCGCCGCGGCGCCGGTCCGGACGAACACGGCGTTGTCGCCGGCTGCGCGTGACAGCTCGCGCCAGCGCGCTCTTCGATCATCGCTTTCTCCCGTGCCGCTTTGCAACATGATCAGACAAACCTTCGGCATGCCCGCTGCGAGAATCGGATCTGCCTGCAGGAAAGCCCCATTGACCGAGCGTATGAGCGTCGCTTGCGCGCCTGTCCGTTCTATATGCGAGGCGACCGCGCGTTGCTGCGCCGAATCGGCATAGGTCTTGCTCTTCATCGCGCGCGCGGTCGAGCCTTCGATCGCGCGCCAGTGATAAAGGACGCGCGGCAGGTGGACGATATGTTTCGAGTCGATCGTTTCGCTGACTCGCAACACCAGATCCCAGTCCTGAGCACCGTCGTAGCCGAGTCTGAATCCGCCCAATGAGCGCAGGGTCTCCGTCCGGTAGACGCTCAGGTGGCTGATGTAATTTTGCGCCGTCAGCAGAACCGGATCCCACTCGGGCTTGAAATACGGCTCATAGCGCCTGCCGTGCTCGTCGATCTTGTCTTCATCGCTATACAGCAGCACCGCTTCGGGGTTCCTGGCAAGCGCCTCCGCGACCAGCTGCAGAGCCCATGGGGCGATCTCGTCGTCATGGTCGATGAGAGCGACAAACTTCCCCGTCACCAGGCCAAGCGCTGCGTTCGTCGCCGCGGCGATTCCACCGTTCTCGGCACGATGTTCGACCCGGATGCGCGAATCACGGCTGGCGTATTCGTCGAGCGTCGATCGCGTCGTAGCGAGCGTGGAGGCATCGTCAGCAATGCAAAGCTCCCAATGCGGCCAGGTCTGCGCAAGAACGCTGTCCAGACAGGCGCGCAGCCAGCGGTCCGGGGAATTGTAGGTCGGCATAGCGATCGAAATGATCGTCGGCTCCGCCTGTTGCGCTGCATCGCTGCGCCACTGCGCGATCATAGCTGCCGGCGGATTGTCGAATCGTTCGACCCAGCTGCGGTACTCGATGCCCTGACGTCGCTGCCTGGCGGCAAACTGGGCCATAAGCAGATTGCCGCGCAACGCCGGCAGGCCCGGCCGCAAGACGATCGCACGTTCGAGGCACGCGATCGCCTGGTCGTATTCTCCTAGCTGGTAATGGACGGCCCCCAGCATATTGGTCGCGTCCACATTGTCCCCATCGATCTCGAGCGCCCGGGTGTAGAGCCGAAGCGCTTCGCGATGCCGTCCTGCTTGATGGTGGGCGAGCGCTGTCCGCATCGTGGCGGTCAACTCGTTGTCCTGCTGCGGTCTGGCAGCGAGCGCGCCGTGACACTCCTTGTAGCGACGGCCGCTGCCGCAATGACATGGAGCATTGCGCGACGCGGACTGGTGTGAGATATCGGTCATGCTCAGGCGTCGGCGAACGGCGAGTGGGCGTGGCCCTGGACCGCAGGCATGGCGGGAATGACGGCCGCCAGGCCCTTGTTACGCGCGTAGCGCAGGAAAGCCGCCCGTCCGTCATCGGTGGCGAGCCAGGGATGCCGATGAATACCGGCAAAGAACGAAGCCAGAAGCCACTCTCCGTCGATCCGACCCGCCAGCGTCAGCGCCGCGAACGAGTTGTCACCGTGCAGTCGGTAATGATAGAGCCGCTGGTCGACGAACGCCAGGCGGGTTACATAGGTGGCCGCAAGCAAAAAATCCCAGTCGTGGCAGACGCGCAGCGGCGCGAATCCGCCAATCCGGTGGAGAAGGTCACGGCGGAACAACAGATTGCCGGTGGAAATCGCGATGTTGTGCTCAATCAGCGGGTACAAAAGATTCGGCGCCGCGACACCCTCGTCGATACGACGGCGCAGTGTGCGCGTATAGGCGGTATCCAGGACCGAATCCTCATCGTCGATGAACGATACGTCCGACCACGCCAGGTCGATTCCCGGCGCAAGCGCGGCAACCAGGCGCTCGAGGCGCTCGGTATGAAAGGCGTCGTCCGAATTGATCAGGGCCACGATGTCGCCCCGCGCCATCGCCATTCCCCGATTGAGCGCCGCGTCGGCGCCAGCGTTGGCCTGGGAGACCAGCGTTACCGGAAACGAGACCCGCCGCGCGAACTCGGCGACGATCTCTGCGCCGCCGTCGCTGGACCCATCGTCCACAACAATCAGCTCGCGCGGCTCAAGCGTCTGCGCACCGATCGAAGCCAGCGTCCGCGGCAGATACCGCGCATGATTGTAGAGAGGCATCACGAGCGAAACCTCATTGCCTCCCGGAGCCGAGCGTTTCGCGCGCGAGGCGGCGAAATTCTGCACGCGGATCGCGCCTGACGCGATCAGCGATGCAGTATGCCGTTCGACGTCGGCAAATGCAGGCCGGGCCGGCGACGGCGCAAATTCCCTGCTTCTCGCCGCATGGAGCGCCTCGAGGTAGCGCCGGCCGTATCGGCGATCGGGCTCCAGGTGATTTCCTTCCGCCCACTCGTTCCACGCATTGACGAAAAGCAGTCTTTCGTCGCCACGATGCCGCAGCCTCGTCTGGGCGATCGCATGGCTGAGCCAGACGCCGAAAAGCTCCGGACTGGAGTCGACGACGACCATCCCTTCGTTCTGCCGTCGTGCCGTGTTGTCCCACATCGGAGTCACGCCGCGGAACTGGCGATACGCCGGTCTCGGCAGCATAAGATAATGCGCCGCCAGACTGGCATAGCCGAAGACCGTGCCACGGAACACCGGGTTCGTGATTTCGACCTGGTCGGCCCGATTCTCGGCGGCATGACCCAGCGGAGGAAACTCGACCGCGGCGTCGAAGCCGTACGAGGTCGGATCGTCGAGCGCATTTCTCTGCACGGCGGCGAGGTAGATCTCGCCGGGTCCTTCGCGCCGGGCGGTTTCACGCCACAGCGAAACGGTTTGGGCGACGTTCGGGATGGCGCGGATATTGTAGATGAGCAGCAACGGACGGCCGCCGACGCGCAGATAACGCCGATCTTCGAACAGCGGAAAAAGGCTCCGGATGAACGCCACGCCGTCATCGGGCGAATACTGCTGCGCAATCAGAATCTCGTGCTCGAGCCCGTCCCAGCGCCGCGTCCAGTTCTCGTTCGCCCAGCAGACGCAGAAGGGGAAGTCCGGTTGCCCCGACGCCGCCATTTCGGCCAGGGGCCGGTCGAGCAGTCGCTTTCCGCTGAACCAGTAGTAGTAGTAGCAGAATGCGTCGACGCCGTGTTGCCGCGCAAGCTTCGCCTGCGCGTGGCGGACCGACGGGCCCGTCAGGTCGTAATAACCAAGCTCGCCAGGTTCATGCGGCTGCCATTGACCGACAAAATTAGCGCGCGCGCGGCGCACATTGGTCCATTCGGTGAAGCCTTTGCCCCACCACGCGTCGTTCTCCGGAATCGCGTGGAATTGCGGGAGATAAAACGCGATGGTACGCACCGGATCATCGTCGATCACTAAGGCACGGCGTTCCTCGAGGGGTGGCGGCCATGCGCGCGCGGCGCGTTCCAGCTCAGCCTCGACGACCCGGCGATCGATTGCGTCTGCCGCCAGCCGCCGGTTGAAACGCGCTGCCTCCACGCCCGGATTAACCTGAAGGGCCCGGTCGATCAGGGCCAGTGATCGCTCGAACTCGCCGCGCTGAAAGTGAGCCACGCCGCACATGTGCAGCGAATCGAAATCATCAGGGGCTTCCGCGAGAATCTCGCGATACAACTCGATTGCCTCCAGCGTAGCGCCCTTCTGCTGCGCTGCCAGGGCTTGCCGCTTCCGGATGGCGATCGAGTCCCGCAGATTGGGCGCGGCGGCGCCCACGGATGCCGACGCGGCTCCGTGGCATTCCTTGTATCGTCTGCCGCTGCCACACGGACACTGGGCATTGCGCGAAACCGGGCTTTGCACCGCGAACGCCGCCCTTCGTCAATGACCGCCGTGAGCGAGATTTTCGAAGCGCGTGTATTCGCCCAGGAAGGCGAGCCGCACTGCTCCGATCGGGCCGTTGCGCTGCTTGCCGACGATGATCTCGGCGATGCCCTTGTCCTGCGTGTCCGGGTTGTAGACCTCGTCGCGGTAGATGAACAGGATCACGTCCGCATCCTGTTCGATCGCGCCCGATTCGCGCAGGTCCGACATCACCGGCCGCTTGTTCGGGCGCTGCTCGAGACTGCGGTTGAGCTGCGACAGCGCCATCACCGGCACCTTGAGCTCCTTGGCCAGCGCTTTCAACGAGCGCGATATCTCGGAAATCTCGGTCGCGCGGTTCTCGCCTTCGCCGACCGCCTGCATCAGCTGCAGATAGTCGACGACGATCGCGCCGAGCCTGCCGCCGTACTGGCGCGACAGCCGCCGCGCCCGCGCCCGGAGCTCGAGCGCGTTCAGCGCCGGCGTCTCGTCGATGTGGATCGGCGCGTCGTTCAGCCGGCCGAGCGCGCCCGACAGGCGCTCCCAGTCGTCGTTCGACAGGCGTCCGGTGCGGATCTTGTGCTGGTCGAGCCGTCCGACCGAGCCCATCAGGCGCATCGCCAATTGCGTGGCACCCATTTCCATGCTGAAGATCGCCACCGGCATCTTCGAGGTCAGCGCAATGTGCTCGCCGATGTTGAGGGCCAGGGCCGTTTTACCCATGCTCGGCCGGCCGGCAATGACGACCAGGTCGCCCTCCTGCAGGCCCGATGTCATGCGGTCGAGGTCGGTGAACCCGGTCGCGACGCCGGTGACGTCGGACGGATTGTCGCGGTTGTACAGGAACTCGATGCGCTCGACGACCTGCGTCAGCAGCGGACGGATCTCCTGGAACCCTTGCTGGCCGCGCGCGCCATGCTCGGCAATCTCGAACACCTTGGTCTCGGCGTGATCGAGGATCTCCCGCACGCTGCGGCCCAGCGGATGGTAGGCCGCATCGGCAATCTCGCCGCCGGCGGCGGCGAGCCGGCGCAGGATCGCGCGCTCGCGCACGATCTCGGCGTAGCGCCGGATGTTGGCCGCCGTCGGGACGTTCTCGACCAGCGCGCCCAGGTAGGCCATGCCGCCGACATAGTCGAGCTTGGTCAGCGACTGCAGCGCCTCGGCCAGCGTGACCACGTCGGCCGGTTTGTTATCGGCGATCAGCCCGACGATCGTCTTGTACAGCAGCCGATGCGCATCGCTGTAGAAATCCTCGGCACCGAGGATGTCGGCGACGCGATCCGCCGCCCCGTTGTCAAGCAGCAGCCCGCCCAAGACCGATTGTTCCGCCTCAATCGAATGAGGCGGAACCTTGAGCGCTTCGAGCTCGCGATCGTTGGGCATGCGGAAGGATTCGGTCTTGCGGAAGGCTTAAGCATTCTAGCAGTCGGCGGGCGCGCTCCGCGGCCCGTTAGGCCTGCTGAATGGTCAGCCGTGAGTTTACGCGCGCCGCCAAAAACATGGGGCCGTTTCCGGCCCCAGATCGCGTGCAGGGTTGCGAAAAAGCCCGTCAGCCGGCCTGGACGCCGGTCGTATCGCCCAGAACGTGCACGTTGATGTGCGCGACGGCGTCGGCGTGCAGCGCGACCGTCAGCGGAAACTCGCCGATATGCTTCAACGGACCGTCGGGCATGCGCACCATCGCCTTTTCGACCGTGTGGCCGAGTCCCGCCAACGCGTCGACGATGTCGACATTGGTCACCGAGCCGAACAGGCGGCCGTCGACCCCGGCCTTTTGCGTGATCTGCACCGACACGCCTTCGAGCTTGGCGGCTTTCTCCTGCGCCTGCGTCAGTCTTTCCGCGGCGGCCCGCTCGAGCTCGCCGCGCTTTTCCTCCAGCAGCTTGAGGTTCTCCGGCGTCGCCCGCTTGGCCTTGCCTTGCGGAATCAGGAAATTGCGGGCATAGCCCTGCCTGACCTTGACCACTTCGCCGAGGTCGCCGACGTTGTGGACTTTTTCGAGCAATAT